>NZ_JANKAF010000002.1:0-345386 GCF_024622765.1 Clostridium mucosae
TTCTCTCGTTAATAAAAATCTACCCATTCAGCAACCTCCATCTATTTATTTAATTATATAAAAAATACCTATAGACATAAACCCTTTTATTTAAGTGTCTAGTCTATAGGTATCAGTTTAAAACGCGGTCCCCTTTTAAAGCATTTATTTTACTTACTTTAAAGATGGTTTTAAACTTAAGTGGAAACTTTTGTCTATTACTTATATATGCGACAAAAAGGAAGTTCGAATTAGAACTTCCCTTTTTATCAGCTAATATAAAATTTATTTTGATATTGCTTCTTAAAATATTATTTAACTTCCATAGTTCCTGCTACTTTTGATTTTTCATCCATATGGAATGTATTTTTTGCTTCTTCATTTTTAAAGTAAACATTTCCATCTATTGTTGCATCTTCTAACGTTACTCCCTTAGCTTCAATATATACATCTCCTTTAACTACTCCACCTTCTATTTTTGCATTTTCATCTTTAATTGTTAATTTAGGTGTAGTTAAAGTATATGATGCTTCTTTTACTTTATTTTCTCCATTTTTATATAAAGCTAATACACGTGATGCTGGTACCATCTTACTTGAATCATCTTTATCAGCCTTTTTAAAACCTGTATCTAATACTACTTCTTTTGTAGTATTTACATCGTTTTCTAGTATTACAATCCAACTTTCTCCAATGGCTCTAAATAAATTTGCTTCATCAGTAACACGTGATGGAGATGTTACCATATCTGCCTTATTTTCACCAGTACCATTATTAGTATTTGTACCGTTATTATTAGTTGCACCACCATTATTTTCAGTTACAGATGGTGTATTTTCGTTAGTATTACCACTATTATCATTTTTACTACATCCTACAGATAACAATGCTACCATAGTTAAAGGAATTATTAATGATTTAAACTTCATAGCAATGACCTCCTTAAGTTTTCTCAATAATAATTTTCCCTTATTTAAATAAATTATTTATATTATTAAATTCAATAATTATTAATTTAACCCTGTTAATAAATATAAGAATAATAAAATACTTATTATTGCGCAAATATTTGTAACTGCTTGCGATTTTCTTTTTTTAACACTTGCATCATTTCTATCTTCTGTTGCATAAGTAAATAAATGTGTAACTTTATATAAAATTTCTCTCATAATACCAACTCCTAAAATTTGTGCAAAAAGGATAGTAATAAAACTATCCCTTTTACTTTTTATTTTATATTTTTTATTTATAGGGCGCTTGATTGATCACAAGCAATTTCTGCTTGTTCCATTTCTAAGTTCTTCTTATCAGCATAAGCAACGAATGGTAAGTAAATTAATACTGAAACTGCAATGTTAATTAATGCTACAACTGCTCCTTGCCATTGTCCAGTTGCTAAGAAAGCAGATATTACTGGTGGACAAGTCCATGGAACTACTGCTGATGCTGGAGCTACGAATCCTACTTTACTTAATACATAAGCTATGATAGCTGAAGCAATCGGTGCTAAAATAAATGGTATAATATATATTGGATTTAATACTATTGGTAAGCCAAAGATAACTGGCTCATTTATGTTAAAGAATGCTGGACCTGTTGCAACGTTTCTAATTGATTTATTTATAGCACTCTTTGATTTAATTATCATAGCTATCATTAATGCTGCTGTTAATCCTGAACCTCCAAGATTTACATATGAATCTAATAATTGGCTATTTATAATATTAATTCCTTCTGTATTACCAGCTGCTATAGCTGCCATATTTTCAGCTGTTAAAGCAAGGAATATAGAATTTATAACTGGTGCTAATATATTTGATCCATGTAATCCAAAGAACCATAAAAGTTGTTGTATTAATATTAATACTAATAATACTGGTAAAGAATTTGCAAGTCCCATTAATGGCTTTGAAATTAAGTTATATACATGTAGATAAACTTCTGCATATCCAAATGCTTCACAAATAGCAAATACTATTCCTACTAAAGTTAAAGTTATCATAGTTGGTAATAATGCTGAGAATGATCTTGATACTGCTGGTGGTACTCCATCTGGTAATTTGATAACTAATTTTTTATTTTGAGATAACTTAGCAAAGATTGTACCTGTAATTAAAGTAACAATTAATATAGTAATTAATCCTGATGGTCCAAGCCATTTTGTAAATATACCTGGTTCCCATCCAAGTGTTCCTGCATCAAATCCACCCCAAGTAACTGGAGCTTTATAAGCAAACATATTTGTAAATACTAAACTTGATGCTAGTGTAACTAATCCTGTTGCAAATCCATCAACATCATATGATTTACCTAATGCATATCCTATAGATATTGCAGCAAATAGTCCCATTAAGAACATTGATCCACCATACACATTTAGTGCAATTACATCTAGCCAATGTAGAGGTTGTCCTTCTACAAATAAATCTTTAACTGATTGAATCGGAAAATTGTGAATTAAAAGTCCGAAAGAACCAATAATCATAAGTGGCATTATTGTAGCAAAACCATCACGTATAGCTACTAAGTGTCTTTGAGCACCTATTTTAGATGCTATTGGAACCATATAACGTTCCATCCAGTTCATGAATCTTTCCATTTAAATTCCCCCTTAAAATTTTTGTTTATATTTACTGATTTTCTCTTAGAATATTCTTTATGCATAATTTCATTATAAAGAGTTAATCAGTTAATAACATTATTTAAAATCCTTTACATTGAATTTTATTTGATATTGTTTTCTTTACTATATATAAAGCAATTTGTGTGCCAAGTTTTTAAAATCCTTATTTTTCTTGAAAACCTTGATATATCTAGCTTTCAAGCTCTATTTTTTTACACACTTATTTTTCCCAGTCTGTGTAATTCCATTACACAAATTTATAAATAATTTATTTGTGTAATAATATGTTAATATTATTAATTATTTTTTATTTTAATTTTAAATAGATATAAAAAAAATTCTGGTTTCGCCAGAATTTTTTTTAATCACTAGATAATTTTACATTTACTATTTAATTTAAATGAGAATTTACTCCAAGGTTTTATATAGTCTAATAAAAATATTTCATCCTCAACTATCTTAGCAACTACATTAGTTTTTCCTGTGTTTTTCATATCTTTTAAAGCTACTTGTAACTCTCCTGCATATCTAGTGTATAAATCCGTATCAATTAAAATGTCCCCTCTTTTTATATCTACCAAATTGTATGGTGGGAAGCTTTCTCCCTTGTATTTTACTCTACTTTGAGTGCTTCTTGCCATATATTCTGAAGAATCTCCTCTATTAAAATGGAATTCTTCTAAAACTATTTTCTTATCTAAATCCCTTATCCCCTCTACTAATTCAACATTAAATTCTAGCATTTCTTTATTCAACTCACTTAATGCTTTAAGCTCATCCTCAGATGCAAAAGCATTTGCTATGATTATATCATCAATTAATCCCGTTGCAAATAAATGCTTAGCTTGTATATCTATTGGTAAACCTCTATGCATTTCCAAAGTACATAGTCCTTCTGATACCGGCCAAGGTCCATGTTCTGCTGAAGGAGAATTCACAAAGGCAGCAGTTCTTATCCCTAACTCTTTAAATTGTTTACTTGAAGTTATAAAATTTTCATAAGATAAACCTGTATAAATATGTGGATAGAAATTGTGACAACCATAAAGATTATTTAAATTTGCTTTATAAGAAAGTATGTTGTCAACATATTTTGTTCCATTACTAATATTTAATTCTATTTTTAACCCATACTCATTAAAAGTCATAACAGATTCTTCATATCCACTAAACCCCATGTCAAGCCTTATACCTGATAATCCCATTTCTTTAAATACTTTTAAATCAAATATAGATGCCTTTAATTTATTAAATACATTTGGATCTATATCAGCAATAACTTCCATATCATTTTCATTAGCTACACTTAATATATCTTTAAATTCATTTAAAACAACATCAATATTCTTATCACTTGCAGATATTAAACATGTAAATATTCTCTTAAAACCATATTTCGCAGCAAGTCTTATATAATCTTTTATTTCGTTAACTGAGGCATTGCTAGGGTATATTGAAATTCCTAAATTATTCATTTCTACATTCCACCTTATTTAACTTTTCATGAAGATCTATAATTTCTTCTGCTAAATCTTTTACAACTATTGATGTCATTAAGTGATCTTGTGCATGTACTAATAATAATGATACTTCACATCTATCTCCTGCTGCTTCTCCTTGAATTAAACTAGTTTGTGTTGCATGGGCATCACCTAGAGTTTCCTTTGATTTTTCTAGTAATTCTCTTGCTTCATCTATTTGTCCATTTTTCGCTAATTGCATTGCTTCCATTGCATAGCTTCTAGCTTCACCACTAAAGATTATTAGATCCATTATAATTTTTTCCATTGGTTACACCCCTTTTACGATTATTGCTACTTACTGCTCATTGATAGCGCTTGTTTTAAAACTTTTTCCCCATTCATTGTTCCATAATCTACTGTATTGATTACCTCTACTGGAACTCCTATTGGCTCGAATTTAGCTTTCATTTTGCTTAATAAAAATCTAACTTGTGGTCCTAATAATAATACATCTATTTCATTTTCATGTTTCTTTAATTCTGCCTCACCAACAGCATTTATTGTGCAATCGATTCCTTGAGCTTTAGCTGCTGCTTGCATCTTACTAACTAATAGAGATGTTGACATCCCTGCTGAACAAACAAGTAATATTCTTTTCATTTAAATTACCTCCTCATATATATAAATCCTTACACTATATCTATTAGCAATTTTAATGCCAAATTTAATCTAATAAAAATTTCACATATTATCCATCTTGAAACCGCATATTTACTCACTTCCAAAATTACAAGCAAAATTCTTCAGTGTGTAACAATTGATTACACACATAACAATAACAATATATATTCATCTTTGTTTTTACACAGATGTCTTATTATTAACTACCATTTTAACTATATGAGCCAATTCATTTTCTCCAATATTTACACTGTAGTTCTCTTCAAGAAGTTTTAAACATTGTTTTATAAGTATAAACTCTCTATTGTTTGAATGCCTAAATTCATTTAACATTACGAAAGGTGTTTCTTTTCCGCCTTTATTTAGCTTATCTATTAAGAAACAAATATGAATTAATATACCTATCTTCACTTCATGTATTAGTTTAATATTTAAATGTTCTTCTATATTAATCAAAGTTTTCCTTATATCTCTTATAAGCTTATATGAATCAATATTATTTATCTGTTTCTCCATACTCTCTACTATCTTATAGTACTCTTCTTCTTGTGATATAAGCTTTTCTAAATCATCTATCCCTTCTCCAGATAAAATATCTGCTGCTGATATAAATGGTATATTAGGGACAAAGGTATTCAAAACACCAACAATAGCAAGTATATTATATTTTTGACTTAGTGACTCTATATTGCTATAAAAATCATCTTTATCTAATATATTAAGAGCATGAATTTTAATATTAATTTTGCTATTTATATTGTTTTCTATTATTTCTTTTAATCTTTGTGCTGAACCATCCCCAGTAAAGCATGAAGTAATTATTATACTTTCCTTTTGATCTATTTTTGATGCAGCCCCTTGAATTCCATATCTCTTAATTTCAAGGCAAGATTCATATATCTCTTTTAAACCTCTTCCATTTAATGCTTTTCTTCCTGCTTCTATAACTAGCAAGGTTGTAACCATATCAATAGTTTTTACTTTAATATCAGTTTCATCTTTTATCATATCTCCAAAGTTAGTTAAAGAGCCCATATCTACTAAAAGAAAAACTCCCTTTCCAGTGTGAATTTCTTTTACTTTTTCCATAGCAATCTTATACATATCCTCAGCCTTCATACTTAAAGGCATATCTAAAGCTTGCACGTATTCTTCACCTATTAAAGAATTTGCAACCTCTACCATAGATGAAGCAGTAGAATGTCCATGCATTATGACTAGCACAGCTACTCTTTCATCTTTTGCTTTATCTTGTTCATATGGATTAGTTGCTAAAAACATTGTTATATATCCTATTTCATCTAATGGTACTTCTATATTAAATTTTTTATCTATAATGCTAGCAACTTCCATTGATACAATAAACTCCCTAGCATATTCCCCTCTAATAAAGTTTAATTTAGGATGAAATATTTTTATTCCTTGTCTTATTCTCTCTAAACTTCCTTGAATATGCAGAGCTAACCCAAAGTAAACTTTTTCATCATAGTCTCTATTTAACTTTTTAGACGCAAATAAAAGAATTTCTTCTACTAAATCTACTATCTCAACATCAACAACTTTTGATATTTCATCTTTTCTAAATTTTTCTGGTAAGTCTCTTATATATTTTCTAAAATATTTTTCTATATCTATATTTAAAATTTCATCAATTTCTTTTTCTTCTATTCCATCATTTTTTAACTCTTCTATTTTTTGTTCAATTCTGTCATAAAACATAGCTCTTTCTTTAAATTCTTCTAAGTTTTGGCTATCTTCTATTAATGCAATTTTATCTCTATATGAAAATTTAAGAACATCTCCCATATTGTTTAATATCTCATCAACTTCATCTCTATACTCTTGTAACTTCATAAGGCCCATTTTTACTCTCTGATGTAAATCTTCCTGATCAACTAATATATAGTCCTTATTTTTAGCTTTATATTTTAAAAATGCTCTTGCACAAGAAAGTTGAAGATCACTTTTTAATTGACCTATATTATTAGGACAATCATATAATAAAAATGATATTAATGCATTTTTATTAAAATAAATACTCTTTGAAACTCTTTGAGATTCATTTTCTATAAACTCTCTAAGCAAATAATATCTTTCTTTTATATTCTTCTCCTTTAATGATGGCAAGGTTATCACCATTGGTATTCTTCTGCTAAAAGTTTTAAGTAAGAATGATTGAGGATCTTCTGTGGTTGCTGCAATAATTTGTGCTTCCACATTAACAAGTTTTTCAGTATCTCCTAGCACTCTGAAATGTCCTTTATCTATATATGTAAATAACATTTCCTGACCTTGTGGAGATAACCTATGAATTTCATCTAAAAATAATATTCCACCATGAGCCTTTTTTAGCAGGCCATCTCTATCAGAATCAGCACCTGTATAAGCACCCTTCTTTACTCCAAATATTTGAGCCATAACTAGTTGTGGGTTATCTGCATAATCTGCACAATTGAATCTAACAAAAGGTGCTTCTTCTCCTATAACCTTTGACTCTATTGCAAAGTTATACATAGCTTCTGCAAACATAGATTTACCGACACCAGTTTCACCTAAAATTAAAGTGTGCAATCCTCTCGGAGGATATAATATTGCAGCTTTTGCTTGTTGAATTGGCATTTGTAAACTTAATTTAGCCCCAACTAATGTATCAAGAGTATTTCGCTTTATCTCTTTATAAGCTTTCTTAATTTCTTTTGACTTTTTATCTTCATTTTTAGTAACGCAGCTGTACTTAACTGGATGGCCTTCTATTTTGTTAAGAACTCCATCTTTATAAAGCTGATTTAAATATCTACTTACATTAGCCCTGTCTAACTTCATAAAAATACTAAGTTCACTTGCTGTTACTCCTTGATTATTTTTTACTTCTAACTCTTTTAAAGCATTATAAATCTCATCTATTTTGCTCATATTTACCTCCCATCACCTTTATGTAAACTTTTATATCTTATTAATTCTAACATATAATTATTTTTTTTACAGTAGCAAAATTTTTTGAAGATAAAAATAAAGCTTATCCTTATTTTTTATAAGAATAAGCTTATTTTTACTATTTTTAGTTTTGTTTATAATGTTTTTTTATTTTTATGATGATTGTATATGTAAAATGGAACCCCAAGTAACATAAGTATAAATCCCCACATTACTATTTCAGCTCCTGAACCATATATAGTCCACATTGTATATATAAATGCTAATAAAGGAACAAAAGATTTCTTCAAGAAAATTTTTAACGTTATATCTTTTTCACCTTTAAACATAAGCATAATTTCTGCACATGCAGTTAAAAGATATACTGGCAAAAATGCTAATGTAGCAAGTATAGTTATAAAAGTAAATGCTGAAACCATACTTTTTTGATAATTCATTATAAGTAATATATTTACAAGTACTGAGCCTATTATTAAAGCATTTGAAGGTGTTGAATATTTAGGATGTAGTTTCCCCAATCCCTTAGGAAATACGCCATCTTCTCCTGCAGCATAGGCAACTCTTGCAGTTGATAATAACCAACCAATAGTTGTACCTAAAATACATATAACTACTGATATCGCTAGAGGTTTTCCTATTGCAGAACCTAAAATCTTAGTTAATATATCAGTAAGAGGTGCAGAACTTGTAGATAGCTCTCCATTAGGCATTGCTCCCATACTAGCTACACTTATTAAAATATATATTATTGCTGAAATTATCATTCCATAAATTGTACTTTTCCTTACATTCTTTTCTGGATTACTAATTTCACCTGCAGTTACAGTTGCACTTTCTAATCCAACAAAAGCCCACAAAGTAGAAGTGGCAGCAAGAGGAACTGATTCAAGACCTTTCCCATCCGGCATCAATGGTAAGAAATTAGCACTATCAAAATTTAAAAAGGCTACTACTACAAATAATCCAAAAAATACAATTTTAAATACTGTTACAAATGACTGTATCTTTCCAGCTTTCTTAACACCCACTATATTTATAATTGTAAATATCCATAATATTGAGCTAGTATATATTATTGAAGCTAATGGATTGTTAAGAGCCGGAATTATTGCTGCACTATAACTAGCTAATGCTACTATTATAGCTGCATTACCAATCCATGAACCATTCCAATATAACCAAGCACTTAAAAAACCTGCAAATTCTCCAAAAGCTTCTTTTGTATATTGATAAGCTCCACCTGTAGATGGATATTTAGATCCTAAATTAGCAAAGGATATAGCTATCAATATTGATCCAATTGTCGTTATTATCCAAGCAATCATTGTTGCTAGTGGGCCAGATACATCTGCTAATGTTGCTGGTAACATAAATACACCTGAGCCTATCATATTTCCACACACAAGCATAGTAGCCATAAATAAAGTAATTTCCTTTTTCATATGCTTCTTTTCCATACTTTTCTCCTAAAAAAATAAGCCCAAAGATTTCTCTTTGGGCTCGTATTTATTGCAAACTTTAAACAAACACAAAGATAGCTCTCCACAAATTATTGTGACAGCTTTGCATATATTTTATACAAAACCAGTTTAAAATCCTTAAGCAAAATTATAAACTTCGGCAATAATTCCTTTCATATTAAATCATCGTGCTTACCTCATTAATATTACTATTAATTATTGCAACCTCTATCTACAAATATTTAATTTACATCTTAATTTTATCAAAATTTCAACATATGTCAAGGGCATTCGACACAAACTAAATGTTTGCTTTAAATTTTCTAAGTCTTAATGCATTTAATAATACTGATACAGAACTTAAGCTCATGGCACCAGCTGCTATCATAGGATTTAATAATGGACCTCCGAAAATATGAAGTACTCCCATTGCTACTGGTATTCCTAACACGTTATATGCAAATGCCCAGAATAAATTTTGTTTTATATTATTTATAGTCACTTTACTCAACTGAATTGCTTTTATAACGTCTACTAGATCACTCTTCATTAATACAATATCTGCAGATTCTATAGCTACATCTGTTCCTGATCCTATTGCTATTCCTACATCAGCTTGAACTAATGCTGGAGCATCATTTATTCCATCTCCAACCATTGCTACTTTTTTATTTTCGCTTTGTAATTTTTTAACTTCACTCGCCTTATCTTCAGGTAACACTTCTGCTAAGACAATGTCTATTCCTACTTCTTTTGCAATGGCTCTTGCTGTTTTTTCATTATCACCAGTTATCATTGCTACTTTTATCCCCATATTATGGATAGCTTCTATAGCTTTTTTACTATTTTCTTTAACTGTATCTGCAACTGCTACAATTCCTTTTATTTGATTATCTATAGCTAAAAACATAGGAGTTTTTCCTTCTTCTGCTAACTTATTAGATTTATCATGTAAGTCACCTAATTCTATTCCTCTTTCTGTCATTAGCTTCTTATTACCTAAGGCAATAATACTGCCTTCTATTTTTACTTCTATCCCATGACCTGGTATAGCTTTAAATTCTTCAATCTTCTTCAACATAATATTTTTTTCTTCTGCAGCTCTTACTATAGCTTCTCCTAATGGATGCTCTGAACCTTTTTCTGCACTGGCTGCTAATGCTAAAATATTTGTTTCACTTATATCTTTGCTAATTATATTTGTTACCTTTGGCTTTCCTTCTGTTATAGTTCCAGTTTTATCAAAAACAATAGTTTCTATTTTATATGCAGTTTCTAGAGCTTCTCCACCTTTTATAAGAACTCCATTTTCAGCACCTTTCCCTGTTCCTACCATAATTGCCGTAGGTGTTGCTAATCCTAAAGCGCAAGGACATGCTATAACTAAAACTGCTATAAATATAGTTAGAGAAAATACAGCTGACTCACCAGATATATACCAAGCTAAGGCTGCTATAATAGCTAATCCTATTACTGTTGGTACAAAATAAGCTGCTATTACATCAGCAAGTTTTGCTATTGGTGCTTTTGTTCCTTGAGCATCTTCGACTAATTTAATTATTTGAGCAAGTGCTGTATCATCTCCAACTTTAGTAGCTCTATATTTTATAAATCCTGTTTTATTAATACTTGCACCAATTACCTTACTTCCTACACTCTTTTCAACTGGAATACTTTCTCCTGTAAGCATAGATTCATCTATTGATGTATTTCCTTCTATAACTTCTCCATCAACAGGCAACTTTTCACCTGGCTTTACAATTACAATATCTGAAACTTTTACCTCTTCAATAGGAATAGTAAGTTCTTTGCCATCTCTAATAATATTTGCAGTCTTAGGAGCTAATCCCATGAGTTTCTTAATAGCATCTGAAGTTTTTCCCTTTGATACAGCTTCTAAATACTTGCCTAAAGTTATTAATGCAAGTATTACTGCTGCTGATTCAAAATATAAATGCATTGCATATTCATGATCACCAATATTTATTTTATATATAGCAAATAAACCATAAATAACTGCCGCTGATGTCCCTATAGCTATTAATGAATCCATATTAGGACTTAATTTAAATAAATTCTTAAATCCTATTAAATAAAACTTATATCCTACTATCATAACTGGTAAGGTTAATACAAGTTGAATTATTGCAAAATTTAATGGATTCATCATAGGATCTATAATATTAGGTAAATGCATTCCTACCATATGACCCATGGATATTATTAATAAAGGTATCGTAAATACTATTGATAAAATAAATCTATACCAAAGCTTTTTATGCGCTGGAATTTTATTTACTTCACTTTCTTTCTTTTCTTCTACTATTAATTTATATCCTGCTTTTTCTACGATATTTTTTAAATCATTAATAGATATTTTATTTTCATCAAAAGTTATATTTAATTTTTCTGTAGCAAAATTTACTGACGAGTTTATAACTCCATCTGCCTTTTTAGTCACCCTTTCAACTCTATTTGCACAAGCTGAACAAGTCATTCCTTCAACCTTAAAACTATAATTCTTAGTATTTTTTTCAACTCCATAGCCTGCTTTTTCTATAGCTTTTTCAATGTCCGAGCTATTTACTTTCTCATTGTCATATTTAACACTCAAAGTTTCGGTAGCAAAATTTACACTTGCATTATCTACTCCTTCAAGCTTATTTATTACTCTTTCAACTCTGCTTGCACATGCAGTACATGTCATACCTGATATCTTAACTTTTTCTTCTTTCATATTAATCCCTCCTATAACCACCCCCCAGGGGTGTGGTGTAATGTTATTATACTATTTTTATTTGTAATGTCAATAATAATTCTCATTAAAAATGCAAATTTATGTTATTTTGTAAATAATATAATATTGATATGTCTTATAAAAAGAATACTAATATTTATTGTTATCACCATTTATTATTAAAATAAAAAGACATATATATACCTTTTAGTATACATATGTCTATCATTTAACTTCCAGCACTTTCATATACGCTAATACCTTTTAACCATATTTTATATGATAATGTTATAGCTACCAAACTAACAATAAACGGTAAAATAATTCCAGTTAATTCATTTCCTTTTCCAATAAAATATGCACCTGGATAATATCCTGTAAAAGCAAAGGGGATAATAAATGTTAATATAAATTTTATCGCACTTGGATAAATGCTTATAGGATATTTTGCAAAGGTACTTATTGAATATGCCATAGACATATATGATTGTGAAAATTTAACCCAAAATGCTATAGATGATGTTGCAAGTTTTATTGAAGTATATATTAAAGTTGCACACATGGTTACAAAAATAAATTCTAGTATTTTCATTGGATTATAAGAAATATTTAAATTTATTGATGCTGTTACTAGTAAAATAAACCCTATTATAACCTCTCCCAAACCATCTAGCTGAACACTTTCTGATATAACTTGAAATAATGGATTTATAGGTCTCAATAAATATTTATCGAATTCGCCTTTAACTATGGTTTTCCAACTGAATATCCATAAATAATCGGTAAATATATGATCTATTCCCCTAGGTATTTGTGCAAATCCATAAATAAATAAAATTTCATAAAAACCCCATCCATCTAATGTTGGAATAACGCTAAAAATTAATTTAATAAATACAACACCAGCTAGTTGAATCAAAATAAACCCAATCAATCCTAATACAAAATCAATCCTATATTCCATTAGGGTCTTTATATATTGCTTAAGAAATTTCGAATATAATTTTATATATTTAACCATTTTATCCTCCTAATATAGTTAATTCTTTTATTAATGCCTTCCACATCTGCCTACCAATAATCATAAGTATTATTACCCACAAAAATTGAATAGATATTGCCTTAATAATTTCAATATTAGTTAGTTTTCCTAGATATATCATACTAGGTGTATATATCATAGAGCTAAAAGGAAGAAAATTAAAAATTCCTTGCATCCAGCTTGGGAAAAATACTATTGGTATTAATGCTCCAGATAGCAATTGTGATATAGCATTCATAATTTGTGTTAATCCCCACATATTTGTTATTTTAAAAGATAATAATCCAAACATATAACTATAACAAAAATTAATAAGAAATCCTGCAAAAATACTGATTAAATATAAAATTGTATTTACCATAGAAATTTTTCCACTATAGCTAAACTGTAATATAGTAACTACTACAAAACCTATAAAAAATACTACTATAAAGTTATACATTAAATTTCCTAGTGATTCAAAAAACATTCTTTTTCTGAAGTTTATTGGTCTAATTAAATTTATAGCTATTGACCCATCCTTAACTTCTCCACTTATTAGATAAACTATATCCGCATTTACAATTATAGCTGTTATAAATGAAATAAGTACATAAACTATCATCTCATTTAAGCTAAATCCTTTTATAATCATACTGTCAGAGCTTCTATATATAGCCTTCCACAAATAAAAAGTTACAAATAATAACATTAGTTCTCCTATAAAGAATATTATAGCATTTGCTCTATATGACAGATTTTTTTGAAATGTATTCTTTGTAAAGGTTAAATATGATTTTATGTCAAAAAAAGACTTCAATATTTACACCTCTTTTCTATATATCTTCTTTATAATGTCTTCAATACTTGTCTCAAAAATTGAAAAGTCTAAAACATTAAATTTAGATATTATTTTAGATATTATTTCCGCTTGGTTTGTAAAGTTTCTATTAAATCTAACAATAATTTTATTATCTAAAGCCTTCATTTCTAAATTTTCTTTACTAATATTCATTTCATTATTAATATCAAAGTTTTCATATCCCTTTAAACTCTTAACTTGAGCCTCTATAGTTGTTATGTATCCATAGTTATCTTTAATATCTTTTAAGCTCCCATCATATATCTTTGTTCCATTATCTATTATAATGATTCTATTACATAATTCTTCTATATCATTTAAATCATGAGTTGTAAGAATGACTGTAGTCCCATATTTCTTGTTAATTTCTTTTATTGCACTTCTAACTTTTTCTTTTACAACTACATCTAATCCTATTGTTGGCTCATCTAGATATATAATTCTAGGATTATGTAATAATGCTGCTGCTAAATCAGCCCTCATCCTTTGACCAAGAGATAATGTTCTTACTGGACTAAGGATAAACTCATTTATTTCTAAAACTTCATTTAAAAATTCCATCCTTTCTTTAAAATCGTTATCATTTACATCATAAATATCTTTTAATAAAGAAAAGGTTTCAGAAAGAGGCAAATCCCACCACAATTGTGTCCTTTGTCCAAAAACAACTCCTATATCCTTAGCGTTTTTTTCTCTATTTTCATATGGAATTAACCCATTTATAGAAATAGTTCCAGATGATGGAGTTAAAATTCCTGTCATCATTTTTATAGTCGTAGACTTACCTGCACCATTTGCCCCTATATATCCAACAATTTCCCCATCTTCTATTTCAAAACTAATATTATCAACAGCTTTCTTGACTATATATTCCCTAGAAAAAAATGATTTTATAGCACCTTTAAATCCTGGATACTTTTTATTACTTTTAAATTCCTTACTTAAATTTTCAACTTTTATCATATACTCACCTACCTTTATTAATAAAGAAAATATTTCCAGATCATTCTACTATGACTATACTATTCAGTCAACAAATATATTCATTTAGTTTACATATATTTAATATTTTGTATTTTGATACAATTTATATATTATTAATTTGTGTTATAACTTAATATCTTTCATTTAAATGTTTTATAATTACATCTATATAAACTTAAATGTAATTTATATTTAACTCCCCCAAGTTTAATTGATAGTATTTTAGTAAATTTAAAACTCTATTATAATAAAAAATTTATACTATAAAACAAAAAAGCCACCCAAAATAGGTGGCTAAAAATTTTTACTTAACTGAATCTAAAACATCTTGTACAGCTTTTACATAAGTTCCAACCTTAATTGAAACTCCTGATACTGCATCTGTATTTCCATCATCATTAGTTAATTTTATTTTTGAAAGATCGAAATTATTCTCAACCATGAACTTTTCTAATAATCCCATTTGTTCATGCCAGTGTTTAGCTTCGCCTTCCTTCATTACATATTTACCTTCTTCAGAAGCTTTTTTCTTCATTGAACCGTCTTCTTGTTTAACATCTATATTAACTCCAACTGGTTTTCCATGGTTAAATACAACTTTTGTAACTACCATATCTTTTTTCTCTCCAGTTGAATCATATGGAGTTTCAGCTATTTTAGCTCCAGTGAATCCAGTTTCTAATTCCTTACCTTCTTTAACTGCATCTATAACTTCTTTAACTGCATTTACATAAGCTCCAACCTTAATTGATACTCCTGATACTGCGTCTGTATTTCCAGCATCATTAGTTAATTTTACTTTAGATACATCAACTTTGTTTTCGTTCAAGAAAGCTTCTAATAACTCCATTTGTTCTCCCCAGTTTTTAGCTTCGCCTTCTTTCATTACATAATTACCTTTTTTAGCTTCTTCTTTTTTCATTGTTCCATCTTCTTGACGAACATCTAGTGAAACCTTTACCGGTTCCCCCTCTTTAAATTCAACTTCAGTTACTATAACGTCACCTTTTGCTCCAGTTGCGTCATATAATGTTTCATATTTTTTTGTTCCTGTGAATTTCTCACTTTTTTCTGTTGAGCTTGAGCTATTATTATTTGAAGTTGAAGCCTCTTTACTTCCACATCCAACTAATAATGCAGTTGATAATAAACATACAGCAATTAATTTTTTTGATATCATAAAATTTATCCCCCTAAAATGATATTTACAAGATAATTCTATACTGACTTTGTTTTTTTTTCAACAATACTGTTAAATTATTATCCTTTATTTATATGATAAATTCATTTATTTATATAACATAAATTAACGTTTTATTACATATCGTCATATTTTTTTACATATATATTTAATATCGGTTTATTTTATTAATAAAATAGCATATTTTATTAATCAGCAACACATTATTTATAATATCTACTTATTATTGAACTTCCTTTTGAAAACGTAAACCAAATATCATTTTTCGTCATTTTTTTAACATTTTATTTTCATTATTTAATTTATCATTGTAAAAATCTGCCACATTATTCCTTAAAGCATATATAGTAGCTTGGACTCTATCTTCTACTTCAATTTTTTTAAATATGCTTGTAATATAATTTTTCACTGTCTTTTCTGATAAAAATAACTTCTCTGCAATTTCCTTATTTTTTAACCCTTTCGAAATCTCATATAGTATATTTAATTCTCTATTTGTTAGTAATTTCAAAGATTCTATTTCTTTATTTTTCCACATAACATCATTTTTAATGTCTAAAAACATAGCTTTTATTAGAGACTTGTCTATATACTTTTCATCTAAATAGACATTTCTTATAGCATTTACAATTTCACTTCCTGCTGATTCTTTTAATATATATGCATCTGCACCAATATCTATTGACTCCATTATAGTCTTTCTATCATTTTCTACAGTTAGCATAACTATTTTAATATTAGGATATAATATCTTTAATGTTTTTAAAGTTTCTATTCCATTTTTTCCAGGCATATTTATGTCTAACAATATAACATCTGGATCATACTCGTTTATGTTATTAAGTAGCTCTTCACCATTTCTAAACTCTCCACATATTATTAAATCTTCTTCAAAACTTATTATTCTATTTAATCCTTCTCTTATCAAATCATGATCATCTACTACTATAACCCTAATTTTATCATTAATCATTTTTTATTACCTTTCTGTTTATTGGAAGTTTTATTTTATATATAGTTCCTTCACCATTTGAAGATTTTACTTCTATTTTCCCTCTTAATTGTTCTACCCTTTCAAATATACCAATCAATCCATAACGATTTCCTTTTTGTTTAGTATTTATTAAAGTTTCTTGCACATCAAAACCTATACCATCATCTTGAAGATAAATATATATATAATCTTTAATATAATTAATTCTTAAGTAAACATATTTTGCTTTAGAATGTTTTTTAATATTATTTAATATTTCCTGTATAATCCTATATATAGCAATCTGCATTATTTTTTCTACTTCATAGTTTGACTCATCAACATTAATATCTATTTTTATGTTAGCTTCTGCTGATATAATATTTATCATATCTTTTATAGCTTCCATTAACCCCAGTTCTTCTAAGTGTAGAGGCCTTAAATCATAAATTATACCTCTTACTTCTTTTAATGCCATTCTTATATTGGATTTCAAATCATCTAATTCATTTATTCCTTTTTCAAGGTCTTTTTTAACTACTACTTTACAAAAATCCACGCGCATCAATACATTTGCAATGTATTGAGCTGGTCCATCATGTATTTCTCTTGCTATTCTTTGCCTTTCTAACTCCTGATTTTCCAATATCTTTATTCCAGTTATCATTTGAGACTTTTCATCTTGGTCTTTTATTATATCTAAAACATTACCTTCTAGATATCCTAATGCTATATTAATTTGATTAACCGCTCCTTGTGCCTCTTCTATACTTAAGCTATAATTTTTCAAGGTTCTTTCTAAAATATCTCTTTTTAAAATTAGCTCTTTTTCTTCATTTTGTTTTGTTATATATCTTACTCTAATATCTAACGCTTCTTCATATATATCTTTAAACAAATCAGAATCAACCTGAGATAATTTTTTTGATTCCTCTACTAATTTATTTCTCATTGCTTTATCAATTTTTTCTAAATAATCTACTTCATCAATAACTTTAGAAAGTCCACTCTTAACAGCCTTAAGTTCTTTCTTTTTAATTTCTAATTCATCTCTCATAGTATCTGCTATATGAAAGATTTTAGATTTCCCTATATTAATCTCTTCTATTACGCCATCAATAATTTCTTTTACATTCTCAGAAGAATATTTCTCAGTTACCATTATACCCTCACCGACTTTTCCTTAGATAAAATTATAAATATACTTTTAAAATACCATATTTTTATTAATTAGTAAAATATTTATATAAAAAACTACCCTAGATAAATTCTAGGGTAGTTTTTATATAGCCCATTTTTTATTTTTAGTAAATGATACATTCATCCACTTTTTCAAATCAAAATGGTTTGTATTTTTATCTATTATTTCTCTTACTTTATCCATATCATCTATAGACTTTATTTTCGAATCTTTAGATACTATAAAATCAATTTCTATTCTAAGTTCTCTTCCTACTTTTGCTACTCTTGCTATAGACTCTTCTAAGTTATATTCCTCTTCAATTTCTTTTACTAATAAATTTATGTCATAGTTTATTTGATCATCAGCTGTAGAGTTTGTTATTTCTCTGAAAGCTTCTATTATAGAAGTTATAGGCATTTTCAAGAATATTATTGAACTTAAAATAACCATTCCTGGATCAACATAACTTGCTAAATTTTCTAATCCAATATACTTTAAAATAATTGTAATTAAAAATCCTACCAGCACTCCTATACTTAACATAGAATCCATAAGCCATTGGCTACTTTCAACTTTAACTATCTCGGAATTAAGATTCTTTGATGATTTTCTCATGTATAAATAAACTACAGTACATCCAACGGATGAAATTAATGCATATCCTAACGCAAAACCTGCCTCAACATCATTTCCACCATTTAAAACTTGCTTTATCGAAGAAAACATAGTTATTACGCACATTATTAAAAGTACTAATGATTTAATAATAACTAGAATTGGCTCTAATGTTGCCTTTCCAAAAGGATAATTTTTAAAATCACTTTTATTAATAAAATTAGTAGTAATAATTGCAAATACTGCTAGTCCTAGACTTACAAATGAGTATAATCCATCAAAAGCTATCATTTCCGAGTGTATAGCTCATCCCCATGCAATACCTAAGACAGCGAAGAACAATCCACCAATTGCTGAAAACTTAAGAATTTTGTTTTCCGCCTTCATAATATCACTCCTTCAATCTGAAATCTTATAATATTATTTTATCCTTTTATATTGCATATCTAAATCCATTAAAATGTTATTTATGTTTTATTAATATGAGTATTCTAAATTTCTTACTTTCTAATAAAAAGCATAAAAGTACATAATATACATTGCATATATCCCTAAAACTTAATTTAATTTATCCTAAACTTATTGATTTCAATATTTTTTTCATTAGAATTATTATTTAACTCTTCACCGACTTCTGCAACTCCTTGAGCCATAATACTTAATTCTCTTGAAAAAGTTTTTATTTCTTCTGAAGAATGTGATATTTCATCTAATAATATCCTTGATTTCTCTATTGAATCTATAATAGTATTTTTCTCTGATGATACTTTATCCATTTTATTATTTACATCTGTCATTTTAGGAACTATTTCAATGATTTTATCTACTATATCTTTAAAAGATAATATAGAGCTATCTATTACACCATATTGCTTTTCTAACTTAAAATTCATAACATTTGAAGTTTCTTTTACCTCATTACCTTCTTTTATTACATCTGTTAGTAGCTTATCAATATCAAGAGATGAACTTTTAACCTCTTCTGCAAGTTTTCTTATTTCATTTGCTACAACTGCAAATCCCTTTCCAGCTTCACCAACCCTTGCTGCTTCAATGGATGCATTTAATGCTAATAAATTAGTTTGATCTGCTATTGAATCTATAAAAATAGCTATATTCTTTATTTTTTCTAATGAATAATATAACTTTTTTAATTCATCATTCATATATGATGAAGAATTTTGTATATCAATCTTTGAATTCTGTAGCATTATTAAATCTTCTTTATTCCCACTTAATTGATTATTTACATTAGTTAGTAAATAATTAGTTTCATTAATTAATTCTTTAACTTCTTGAATTGATATTCCAAATCCATTGAGTAAGCTGCTTATTTCTTTGGTATCTTCGTTTTGAATATAAATATTTGAATCAACTTCTTGAATTGTAGCTGTAACTTCTTCTGAAGCTGCTGCCATTTCCTTACTTGAGTTAGATAACTTTTCTATATTAATAATTTCTTTATTTGATAAAATTATTATTTGGTTTATCATTTTAGAAATTTTTTCTTTCAATATATTTATATACTCAGCTATTAACTTAATTTCATCATTACTATTGACTTCTACTACTTTAGTTAAATCTCCCTCAGAAATTGTTACAAGTCCATCTATGACTTTTTTTACATTTCTATTAATACTCCTTGATAAAGCATATGATACTATACTGTAAACAATAATTAATATTATTGCTAATATACCAAGTTGAATAAGTATTACTTTTTTTACATTTATAATTTGTGTAATATCGTCACTTACCTCTAATATAGCATCAACACTCCCACTAATCCCCTTAATTGGATAATATGATTTTATTAGAGTGTTTTTTTTCTCTTTTACTTCAATTGATATAACCTCTCCATCAAAAACTTTATGTAATTCATCATTTAATATTATTTTCTTACCAAAATTAAGCATATTATTTTCTGTATCTACCATAATTTCAGCATTTTCGTTGTTAACTTTAGTTAAAATAGCTGCATATGTAATATTTTCATTGCTTTTTGCATTGGATAAATCGTTTTTTAACTTTTTATAGTCATAACTTCCTGTTATTTTATCTTGCATTACAGCACTAATATCCCCTGTAGATATACTTCCTTTAATATTTTTTCCCCTAGCTAATATATCTTTTTCAATTGAATTCAGCAATCTACTAAACATTAGTATATTAATAGTTAACAGTATTATCATCGCTATTACTGTTACAGTTACTGTAATACTAAAAATCTTTTTACCTATAGTACTTGTCCTTTTCTTAATTTTTTTTGACTTTCCTTTCTTATAATGCTTATTACTTTTTCTTAACCTTCTCTTTTTCATTGTTTGCCCCCTAATTATTATTTTACATTAGCTATGTTATAATTTTAATCATTTAGTAACTTTTTGTAAATATATATACTTTTTATAATAATTTCAAAATTTATACTATCCCCATTTTATTTAAAATTAATTTTTATAAGCCAATAAAATACAAACTTAATTATAAAATAATAATCACTAAAGGCTCTATTAATCTTATAATTATTTATTGAAATTTATATGAAAAATTTATCATTACTATTTAATATTATTTAATATTAACTTATTAACATATAATTTACTTTCGACCATTTTAGTTAAATCTTTATTTATATTATTAAATAATATAAAATCCATAATTTTTTAGTAATTTTTTCCACAAATTCTTGAAATTATTATTTCTTCGCGGTAAACTATATATATCATGAAAATGATAAAGTAACTATATAGAAAGTTGGTATTTATGAGCAATAATAATCTTAATACTGAAACACCTAAGGAAGTGGTACAAACTGATAAAAAAAGTATAGTTTCTATTTTAAAATCATGGAAATTCATACTTCTAGTATTTTTGATTCTAGTTTCCATTCTTGGTTATTGGATTATCTCAAGTACTAAATTAATAAATAACTATGCAGATAAAGTTTATCCTGGTGCTTATATACTAAATAAAGATTTAGCAGGGTTAAATAATAACGATTTACACACTACACTTATTTCTTTAGTTGAAGATATAAGTAACAAAAAAGTAAATGTTGAAGCGAAGGAACAAAGTTTTGAGATTTCTTATAAAGATCTAGAAGCAACTATTAACTATGAAGAACTTGAAAATGAAATTTTAAGTTTTGGAAAAAATGAAGGTTTCTTTGAAAAAATAAAATTATTAAGAAAACCAGAAAATAGAGAATATGAATTTGAGGTTCTTTTTAATGATGAAAAATTAACTTCATTTGTATCTAGTATATCTACAGCTGTAGATGTTAGTCCTATAAATGCTTCTATAGATATTTCTGGAGGAGCAATAAATATATCAAATGATTCAACTGGACTTAAATTAAATTCTGCTGACTTAATAGATAAAATTAAATCTCAAATAAAAGACATGAAAGCTCCAAATGTAGTAGAAGTAACTGGAAACGTTGATGTTGTTGAAGCTAATATTAAAGCTAGTGCTTTAAGTAATGTAAACAATAAAATTTCAGCTTTTTCAACAAGTTATTCAGCTGGCCCTAGTGGTACAAACCTTCAACTTGCTGCAAGGAATATTGATAATATTATAGTAATGCCTGGTGAAACTTTTTCTACAGAAAAAGCAATAGGTCCAACTACTATAGAAAATGGCTTCGTAGCTGCTAATACTTATGTTAATGGACAAGTAGTTCCTGGTATAGGCGGCGGTGTATGTCAAGTTGCTTCAACTCTTTACAATACTATGTTAAGAGCAGGAATAATACCTTCTGAAAGACTTAACCATATGATGAAAGTTTCATATGTTCCTATAGGCCTTGACGCTACATTAGCTGATAATCTAATTGATTTAAAATTTGTTAACAATTTTGAATATCCAGTAGTAGTAAATACTTATGCTGGAAATGGTAATTTAACTATTGAATTTTGGTCAAATGAATCAGTAAAGGGCGGTATAACATATGAACCAGTATCAGTACCTCTAGGACCACTAAGTGCTGACACTTATCTATATGGATATAATTCAAATGGTGAATTAGTTATTAATGAATATCTAGACAGGAGCACATATCAACCACTTCCAAACTAAAAAAAGCTGAGTTTCTCAGCTTTTTTTAATTTAAACAATACTTTATTAATGATAAAACTTCTTTAAATTTGAAGTTTTTTTAATTATCAATACTAGTTCCTGCTAAATATCCAGTTGAAAATGCCATTTGAAGATTATATCCTCCTGTTTCCGCATCTATATCTATAACTTCACCAGCAAAGAATAAATTTTTAATTTTTTTAGATTCCATAGTAGATGAATTTATTTCTTTTACACTAACGCCTCCACTAGTAACCATAGCAGCTTTTATTGTGATAGTATCCTCAACAGTTAAAGGCATTTCTTTTATATATTCTATAAGCTTTAATTCATCCTCTTTTTTCATTTCATGAATATTTACTTCATTTAAATTTAAAATATTAAGTACTTCTTTTATAAAATTTTGAGGTAAATATACTTTTAAATTATTTAGTAAACTTTTATTTGGATTAGATCTAATTATTTTTGATAACTCATCCTTAGATATTTCAGGTAAAAAATCTAGTTTTATTTCAACTTCTTTTTCCTTTAAAATTTTATTTATGTACGATGAGAATTTTAAAACACCTGGTCCAGATATTCCAAAATGAGTGAATATCATATCTCCTTGTCGTTGTATTTTTTTCTTTTTTATAGTAGTACTTATAACTACTTCTTTCATTGATACACCTTGAAGATTTTTAACAAACCCTTCTTTTGTTACAAGTGGAATTAACGCTGGATATAATGGATTTATTGTATGTCCATACTTTTCTAATATATCATACATACTACCATCAGATCCTGTAGTTGGATGACTTTTCCCACCAGTAGTTACAATAACACTATCTGCATATATTCTTTTTCCCTCTTCTGTGATTACACCTTTAATAATTTCATCTTCAACAATAAAATCATTTACTTTAGTGTTATATAAAACTTTAACATCGCTTTTCATAAGATCTCTCTTAAATATTTCTATAACTTCATCAGCTTTATCACTTTTTGTAAATACCTTTTGATCGTATTCAACCTTATATTCTAAATTATTATTAGAAAAGTATTCTAATAAAGTAGTATTAGGAAAAGTATAAAGTGCACTATATAAAAACTTCTTATTTGTAACTATTTTATCGAAAAATTCTTCTATATCTCTATTATTTGTTATATTACATCTTCCACCACCAGTAAGCTTTAACTTCTTACCTATTTCACTATTTCTTTCAATTAGAATAACTTCATTATTTTTTGAAGCTGATAATGATGCCATTATCCCTGCAGGTCCAGCTCCAACAACTATAACTTTTGCCATAATTTATCTCCTTAAAATTTTCATTTATCTTTGAAATATATTATATACTAAAAACAAAATAAAATCACTTAGAGTTATCTAAATGATTTTATTTATATCTTTTATCCCCTTAATTTCTTTTTCGAAACATTAAATGAAACTTTCCATAGGCAAATATCCAAAAGCAAAAAAATCACTCCATAAATTAGTATTCCTATATTAAAAAGACTTGCTACATAATGTATACCTATAGCTAAAAGTATTAACATAATCGAAAGAAAAACTGCTATTAAACTTTCTCCAGTATTATTAGCTCCCTCAAACTTTGTTGAAAATGGGTACTCCTTTTTCATAATTAAAAAATTTAATATTGTGATTAAAATTAGAGCTAAAAAAGCTACTATAAGATGTTTTATTACACTAGACGAAAAAACAATTATAAATATTATAGATATAATAATATATGGAGGTATTATAAGCTTAAATAAAGCTCCCTTGATGACACCTTTATAAATGGAAGATATCTTTTTTATTGGTGCTACCTCATATATCCATGCTCCATTATATTTTTCTGAATACCTAAGCATCATTAGTATATTAGGAATTATAAAAGCAAAAGAATATATTGATAGATAAAACTTAGAATTAATTAAGCTATTTCTAATGTTGCTTATACTTTCTCCTTGGAAGCCTATTGCCATAAAAAGAAATGGAAAAATCACTCCAAGTGCAACATTAGGATAAACCTTAAGCTTAAATTCTCTTTCTGAATTAATTATTCCTATCGAAAAATTGTAAAATGCTCTTTCAACTCTATCTTTACATATTATTTTACCAAGTCTTATTAACCCCTTACTTTTTTCATTAACTTTTTCGTTATTATTATTTAACTTTTGTAAATGTTTTTCAAATGTTGGTGTTAACTTTAAATAAATTAATATAGATATTATAGGAATTAATATTGCTAGTACACTCATAACTATCTTATATATGGTTATTCCTTCTCCACCGATTATTGATAATGGTGCAGCAAACCACATTGGTGGTAATAATAAGTGCCAAAACTGTTTATTATAAGTAATATTATTTAAATCTATAACTCCAAATAACCTTGGAACAATTTGATATATTAAGACCATAACTATACTTAATCCAATTTGAACAAAATTTATCATATCCTTTAATTTTTCACCATCAAAAAACTTAAGTACTAAAAGATACGTCAATGCAGTTACAATAATCATGAAAATATCTATTAATATTATTTCAATAAGAAAGATTAGAAAGTATCCTATTCCCTGCTTAAAAGATATTATAAGTGAAACTCCAACCAATGATAGAGTTAAATAAATTATATAAATAGTAACATGAGTAATTTTTGCAGCATTTATAGTTTTACTACTTACCCCTCTTGTTGCTAAAATATTTTTATCCCTCACATCTAAAATTACATAAGAAAAATCAGATATAAATATTGTTAATATCATAAACATTATGGCTGAAAAATACACTGTCATTTGATACATTAAATTCATTTTAAATATAAGCATTAATCCTAAGAATAATCCTATAAAAGCATATATTATTAAAGCTTTATAAAACTCATTTGACTCACCATTTTTCTTTTTTGCTTCATTATTAAATACAGTTGCTTTCCTTCTACCATCCATAGTAAGTTTAGCCTTAAGTATTATTCTAAAAATCTCATAATCTACTCCAGCTTTTTCATATAGCCCTCTAAGCCTATCTAATAATCTTATAACTTTAAACTCTTTCATACTTCTATACCTCTTTAACTACAGATATGAAGTTTTCGGCTAATTCTTTATATTGGTGGAATCCTGTTACTTCATTAAATATGCTTTCAAGTGAACTTTCCTTATAATTACTCTTTAATTCTTCAAAATTTCCATCTGCAACTATTTCACCATTATTTATCAATATTATTCTATCACTTATTTTTTCAACTACTTCCATTATATGAGATGAGTAAAAAATTGTTTTCCCTTCTTTTGCAAGATATGAAAGTATCTCTTTAATAATCATTACACTATTAGCATCTAACCCACTTAAAGGCTCGTCTAAAAATAATATTTCTGGATTATGAAGCAAGCTTGATATTAGTATTAACTTTTGCTTCATACCTTTTGAATATGATGAAATTCTCTTTTCATAAACATCTGCTATTCCTAATATGTCCATAAGCTTTCTTGCCTTATTATCAGCTTTATCATAATCCATTTCATATAATTGCGCTATAAAAGTAAGATACTCTTTTCCTGTTAAACTATCATATATTTCAGGTACTTCAGGAACATATCCTATTTTTCTTTTATAACTCTCATCTCCATTAGATATATCTTCACCAAATATTCTTATTTCTCCAGTATATCCAGTAACTAGTCCCATAATTAATTTAACTGTAGTACTTTTACCTGCTCCATTTGGTCCTATATATCCTATAATTGTCCCCTTGTTTATTTTGAGGTCTATTCCCTTTAATACTTGTTTTTCTCCAAAACTCTTTTTTAAATCTATTAATTCTAGTATTTGATTATTTTCCATAAATATCATCTCCCATAAATATTTTACAACACATCTTAATAGTTGTAAAATATTTACTTAATTTGATATTTCTACTTATTATTGATAAACAAATTATAATTCAAAACAAAATTCCTTTTCATATTTAGTAAATCTTCCATATCGTTTAAAAATTGTAAAAGCTGTGCTCTATTTTCAAACTCTTCTCTTGTCTTTGGCAATGCCATTTTTTTAAAATCATTTTTTAATATTTCTAGCTCTTCTAATAGCTCCTTACAATCATTTGTATCTTTAATTTGATCAGCAACACTTTTTGTAAACTTAGATATCATATGAGTCTGTTCAAAAGACATATAAAACTTTTCAAAATGAGATCTTAGCTTTTTTATTATATTAAACTGATTTTTTCTCATATTCATATAATCAGTATAATAAGAATCACTTTTTAGAAAGCTATTGTTTACTATTTTATAAGCCCTTTCACAGCTTTCATTTATCCTTATTTCTAAATCTTTCATTAGAAATTCCTCATCAATATCTACAGTATGAGTTACAAGTGACTTAGACATTTTAGACAAAATCAATCTATAATTTCTCTCTATATATTCCTTATCTTCATTAAATTTATACTGGAGAGATGGCATAAATAAATTTGCTATAGAGGCTACTCCAACACCAACTATCATAATTAAAGTTTCATTAACCACCCAATAAAAATTAATTGGATTTGCAATAAGTAAATGAGTTGATAATACAACAGCTGGTACCATTCCTTCAGATATATTTAATCTTGATGTTACTGGTATAAAAATCAAAAGAAATATTGCAAAAGTAATAGGATTTTGTCCTATAAAACCATATATTAAAACTGATAATAAAATTGCTATTACACAAGCAACTACTCTATTTTTACCAACTATTAATGCTTTTTTTCTTGTATCTTGAATACTTAAAATTGCTATTACAGCTGCAACAGCTGAAAATTGTAAATTTAATAAATTAGCAAGTATTAATGATACAGTTGCTGAAATGGACATTTTTACTGCTAAATTATAAACATACTTCACCTTATCACTCCAAACATCTATTATTTAAAATTTCTTTTTGCATATCCACATCTTTTACATAAATCTTCTACTGCACGTCTTCTTGAAAATCCATCATATATATTTCTTGCTCTTTCAGATGTTATTATATCTCCTAAACTTTGTTCAAAAATATTACCTAAAGGTATTTTTCCTTCGCTATCTAGACAACATGGCACAACCGTTCCATCAAGTAATATTCCAATTTGATCTCTAAGACCATGACAAAATACATCTTCACTTATTAATGATAAGTTTGCATCTGGCCAACTAAATTTTTCTGCCATATTTAAATATACTTTATCCTTTAGCTTCAATCTCTTTTTTTCTTTTAAAGCTTCTAATAAGTTAAATTCAAGGTTTAATTTATCTTCTATTAACTTTATTATTTGTGAATTTAAATTATTATTTGCTTTTAATTCATCTGTATCTATATTCCAAAGTCTAAGAGCACAAATTGTTTCACTTTTTTCAGTAGATTTATTAATAAAATCTAAAACATTATTTATATATTCATTAAATTCTATATCATTATCATTAGCTTCGAAACTATGTAATGATATATTTATTTGCCTTACTGCTTTTGAGTCTATTATTATATCTTTAACTTTATTTATTAATGTTCCATTTGTTGTTATATTTACTTTTAAATCTTCTTCTTTTGCTATTTTTAGGAATGTTTCTAAATTCTTATTTAAAAATGGTTCACCCATTAAATGTAAGTAAATATGATTAGTATATCCCTTAATCTTATTTATTATTTCATTAAAGCTTTCTACGCTCATAAAACCTAATTGTCTACTTGTTTTAGGACAAAAATTACAACTTAAATTACAGATGTTAGTTGTTTCTATATATATTTTTTTAAATCTCGTCATTTGTTATCTCCTTTTTATTTATATTTATAAAATTAATTTATCACATTATTGTCTTCTTTCCAAATATATTTAAAATTTATGACGAACTTAATTTGTAACATAATTTCATGATTAACTATATATTTATAATAAGTATATAAATATGAAGGATGTGAAACTATTTTGGATCCATATAAAATTTTAGGGGTTACTCCAGAGTCTTCCAAAGAAGATATTAAACAAGCTTATAAAAACATATTAGATGAATACGGTACTAATAACCCAGATTTTCAAACTCGTCCACTTGCTGAAGAAGTTCTTTCCGAAGCTAATATGGCTTATGATGTATTAATTAATGGTGCAGTATATAAAGAAATCAGAACACTTATTGATAATAATAATATTCCAATTGCTGAAAGTAAATTAAATCTTTTAGATTTAAAAGACTCTGCTGAATGGAATTACTTAAAAGGCTTTGTTTATTTTAAGAAAGGCTGGTTTGACATGGGAGTTCAGCATATAGTAACTGCTACAGAGCTTGATCCTGAAAATGAAGAATATGCTAAAACCCTAAATACCTTAAGAATGCGCTCTAATGAAATAATTAATTACTACAAGCAAAACAGTTCTCAAGGAACTACTCAAAATAATATGAATGCTTGTGGTGGCGGAAACATGGGCGGTGGTAGTGGCGGAATGTGCTAATTTATTGCTACCTACTATAAAACTAAATAAGGAGCAGTGGCTTACTAAGGTTACTACTCCTTATTTTTTTATTTACTTGCTTTAATTATTTCTAGTATTAAATTAGATAATTTCTCAAAATCATCTATTACCATATACTCATCTAATGTATGCAGTTTTCTTTCTCCACTTGAAAGATTAATAGCTATAATTCTATTTTCATTAAATTTTCAGTATATTCTACAAGATAAGATAATATTATTAATTAAATAATTATTTAGGAGAATACAATGAGTAAATCCAACCAAAACAAAAAGAATGACTCCAAAGATAAAAAAAACAGCAAAAAAGAGTCATCAAAAAAGAACTCAAAAAAGAAAAAATAATTCATAATAAAGCTATTCTCACATTACAAAATTATAGCTTAAAGCTAAAAAGTCACCATAATTTAAATATGGCGACTTTTTATTATTCTAATTGAGTTATTAATCTTCTCATTACATCTTTAAGTTTACCTTCACCAGTATCTTCATGTGTTGCTGCTATTATAAGCTTTATATCATTATCAGATGGATCCCATTTATAAGCTTTTATATCTATAATAGCTTCATCTGGTAAGATATCTTCCATATCTGTAGCTAACTCTTCTGATAAACTCATGTATTCATCAAAAAGCTCATCTTCATTTAACTCATCTATATTATAATCATCTTCAATAATTCCATTTAGTGTATTTATATCTATGCTTAAGTTAAAAGCCAATGTGTCTTCTCTTTTTGTCCCTTTACTCATATCTTTAATTACTTTAAACTCTGAATTATTTTCAATTTCATTTTTTACTTCCTCTGTATCAACCACTTTTCTTCCAAATGCGATGTACATAGCTTCACCTCCATAATAATAAATCTTTACATATAACAAAAAAGTTATACCTTTTTGCTATTTTTCATAGATTCTTTAATAAGTTCTTTAAGCTTTCCTAATTCTTTCATATATTTTTTATGCTCTAATTGAGGAAAAGCTTGAATAAATCTTTTATGTTTCTTTAATTTTAACTCTTTCTTAATTTCCTCTAAAATATTCATATTTTTTAAAGTTATATTTAAGTTAATTACTTCTTTAACTGTTAATACACCATCGATTAAAAATAACACTATACATAAAATCGATACTATTATTATAGTAATTGAACTTAAACTACTTACTATACCTAATATAAAAGGATGAAGTATCTTTATCAATATAACTGATAAAATTGCAAATAAACTTGAATTTAGTAAACAAACCCTACCTTTAATATTAAATTTTCTATCTGAATAATTCCATAACCTTGTATGAAATACAGATTCTAATAAAATATCTGCAATAAACTCTATTATAGAAGCAATCACACCTCCAAAAATAAACACTAAAATTGTAGAATCAATACTCATCCATTTCATCATATAAATAACAAAAATTGCACCAAACCCATAAACAGGGCACACTGGTCCTTTTAAAAAACCTCGATTTATAAGCTTCTTAGCTAGTATTGAACAATAAATAACTTCACAACCCCATCCAAGAAAACTATATATACTAAAATATAAAATAATGTTTAAAAACCACATAAAAATCCCCCCAGGATGTTATATTATTATAATAATTATAGTTAATTATAACTCCTAAGCTTAAGTTTTTATTAAAATATGGTTGTAATCTATTTTTTAATCTTTATAGTTTCCATAACTTCATTGAATAATTTATTATAAAAATCATCAAATCCATCATCACCAAACTCAACCTCTTCAGAATCATTTATATAAAACTTGTCCATTGTAGAAATAATCAAATCAAACTTTTTTAAATCATTTTCTTCTAATAGAACATTATATAAATATGCTAGATGATTTTGCATATATATTTGCATTTCCCTAATATCTGAATCTTCTAGTTTACCATCATCATATAACTTTTTAACTGGGCCATTCCTAAAAATGAAATAAGTTGATGCTTTTGTTATTCTAACTAAATAATCTTTTGGAATTCTATCTTTCATTTATATTCACCTCATGATTTATTGCTATATATATTTAACTATATATGCTTCTAAAATACAATCCCAATAATATATAATGTCATATAAATTGAAGAAGCTAGTTCTTTGTATTATAATATATTTAATATATTATAATACAGGTGTTTAAATGGGATTCTTAAAAGGTACATATGGAGTAGATATACTAACTTTAGTTTTATTATTTTTAAGTTCATTACTTAATTTTTCTCATTATACAAGGCTAATTGGTTATGCCGTACTTTTAATTGCTATCTTTAGAGTATTTTCTAAAGATATATATAAAAGAAGAAGAGAACTTAATTCTTTTGTTACATTTATCAATAAACCGCTATCAAAGCTTGGATTTACAATTCCAAGCAATATGCCACCACTTGATTTAAATAATCTTACTTTCCTTTTTAAAATAATAGAAAATAAGATAAATGAAAAGAAAAACTTTAAAATAACAAAATGTCCAAGTTGTGGTCAAAAATTAAGATTACCTCGAAAAAAAGGCAAAATAGTAGTAACCTGTAAAAGATGTTCTCATAAATTTGATTTTAGAACTTAATTTTTAACTTTAATATAACAGGGGTTGTCGCATATAACCATTTAATTATGCGACAGCTCCTGTTTTAATTTGTAAATTTTATTGCTTAAGGAATATCTACTCCTCTTCCTGCTACATAAATTTCAAACCATTGATCTCTTGTAAGATTTATTTTAGTTGCTCTAACAGCTGATTTAATTCTATCTATATTACCTGACCCAACTATAGGCATAATTTTACTTGGATGCATTAGGATCCATGCATATACAACTTCATCAATATCATTTGCAGAAACTTCTTCTTTTATTTTATTTAAAACCTTTCTAACTCTAATTGCTGCTTCATCCTCACCATTAAATATTCTTCCTCCAGCAAGAGGTGACCATGCCATTGGCTTTACTCTTTTTTCAAGCATTAAATCAAGTGTTCCATTTTCAAAATGCTCTAAATTTAAAGGAGATATTTCAATTTGATTTGTTACTAATTTTTCATCTAAATATGAATTTAACATATTAAATTGTGATGGTAAAAAGTTAGATACTCCAAAATTTCTTACTTTCCCTTCACTTTTTAATTTTGAAAATGCCTCTGCTACTTCTTCTGGATTTAATAACGCATCTACTCTATGAATTAATAAAAGATCTAAATAATCTGTTTTAAAGTTTTTTAAAGATCTTTCGGCTGATTTTATTATATGTTCTTTACTTGTATCATAACAATGTGATTTATTTTCTGGTCTATTAATTGATGGGAATTTAATACCACACTTAGTTACTATTTGTAGTTTTTCTCTTAATTCTTTTTTTAAATTTAATGCATCACCAAACTTTTCCTCACAACAAAAGTTTCCATATATATCTGCATGATCTATTGTCGTTATGCCTAATTCATAAACTTCTTCTACTAATTTTAATAATTCTTTATTGCTTAAATTCCAATCCATAAGTCTCCAATGTCCATGAACTATTCTAGACATTTCTAAAGTATTGCTTAATTTAATCTTTTCCATCTTCTTCACCTTTCTACTTTAATTTATTATAGATATATTCAATTATGCTAGTTATCAAAATCAAAATATAGATCTCTCTTTAGTATTTTACAAATTAACCAATATATAATTCCATAGTAAATTATATCATATCTTTGCAAAAGTTATTAATAATTATAACATTAAAAATGGGTAAACTTCCCTTAATATATTACTCCAATATTGAACAAAATAATTTTAATTAGTAATTTAAGGAGGTTTAATCGTGGGAAATAAAAAATTAGATAGTGGTAAGTTAACCTTATCCGCACTTATATTAATGATTTTCACATCAGTTTACGGATTTAATAATATTCCTAGAGCGTTTTATTTAATGGGATATTCAGCAATACCTTGGTATCTATTTTCAGCAATTTTTTTCTTTTTACCATATGCTTTTATGATGGCTGAATATGGGGCAGCCTTCAGAAACGAAAGTGGTGGAATATATACTTGGATGGATAAATCAATTGGTCCTAAATATGCCTTTGTTGGTACATTTATGTGGTATAGTTCTTATTTAATTTGGATGGTTAATGTATCATCTTCAATTTGGGTTCCTTTATCAAATTTAATTTTTGGATCAGATAATACTTCTACTTGGTCTTTATTTGGATTAAATGCAGCAAGAACACTTGCTATACTAGGATCAATTTTTGTTATATTAATAACATTTATTTCATCAAAAGGGCTTAAAGGAATTGCTAAAGTAGCTTCTGTTGGTGGAATATTTGTAACTAGTGCTAACTTAGTTTTAATAATTGGTGGATTAATAGTCCTTATTGGAAATAAATTTAAGTTTGCGGAACCCATTGATATTAATGCATTTATAACATCACCTAATCCATCATATCAATCACCTTTAGGAATTTTAGGTTTTTTAGTTTTTGCCTTATTTGCTTATGGTGGTCTTGAGGTTGTTGGAGGATTAGCTGATTCAACTGAAAATCCTAAAGTTACGTTTCCAAGAGGAATTAAAATTTCTGCAATAGTAATTGCCATAGGATATTCTTTAGCAATATTATTTACAGGATTTTTTATAAATTGGAATAGTATTTTAAAAGGTTCTGAAGTTAATATGGCAAATGTATCTTACATAGTTATAAAAAATTTAGGTGTGGAAATTGGAAAAGTTTTGGGATTATCTCAAAATGCAATAAATATACTTGGTTCTTGGTTTGCTAGATATATTGGCCTTGCAATGTTTTTAGCACTACTTGGTGCATTTTTTACATTAGCATATTCGCCTTTAAAACAATTGATAGAAGGAACACCTGCTGGAATTTGGCCAAAATCATGGAGTGAAAAAGATGAAAATAATATGCATAAAAATGCAATGTGGATTCAATGTATTATTGTAGTAGCAATAATACTTATAACATCCTTTGGTGGTAAAAGTGCAAGTGTATTTTTAAACTATTTAGTTTTAATGGGAAATGTAGCAATGACAATTCCATATATGTTTTTATCATTTGCTTTTATATCTTTCAAAAAGAAAAAGGAAATTGAAAAACCATTTGAAATTTATAAAAAGGACTCCTTTGCAACAGTAGCCGCAATTATAGTTACTTTAACAGTTGGATTTGCTAATGTCTTCACTGTACTACAACCTGCTTTAGAAACTAAAGATTATATATCTACTATTTTTCAAATTGCAGGACCTATAATTTTTGCTATTATAGCTTTAATTTTATATTCTTCATATGAAAAGAAAATTAATAAAAATAAATAAAAAAGATTTGTTTACTGCATATTTTATATTAAAGAGTTATTATAATCAATAAATTCAACAAAATACAAGGGAGTAACGAAACGTTACTCCCTTGTATTTAATATTTTAAAAATAGATTTCACATAAAATTATCTATTCTCTAATCCAATCATTTTCAGCAACTTAAATAGCTTTTCTTTTATTTTCTTGTGCAGACTTAACTTTTTCAAGCTCTCTAACAAATATATCTGCATTTGTATTGTCTATATAAAGTACACACATTATATAATCATTTAATTCATTTATGGTTGTTGTTATTCTTGTGTAATTCATTAATTTATCTACTTCAAATTTTTTATTTAAATTCAAATATTTTTTCTTTCCATTAATTTTAATATCTTTGCAGTTATCTGTGAATTCAAACATAACATCTTCTTTTGTTTTTATACCTAAAATCATTCCATTTTTAGTATACCTAAAGCAATATCCATCTTGTTCAAAAAGTCCCATTTCATCAATACCGTTTATAATTTCCTCGTAATTATCCCATTCTCTTTCAATCTCATCTTTATCATAATAATAATAACGTATATATGAATCTATACAAAAAGCATTATATTCTCTATCTTCTATATCTAAGCATTCATTTTTATCCCTATGATAATTTTCTTTTAGCTTTTTATTTATTTTAAATATATTTTCTTTAATTGCTTCACAGTTTTCTTTTACTTTATCAATTGCTTCTATGAAGTTATCAGCATCTATAGGTTTATTTAACTGTATATCCATTAATATTATTTTAGAATTATATCTTATTAAATCTATGTTAAATTTCACTTCGTTATTTTCATTTTCTATGTAATTTAAATTTTCCATAATATCATTTTTATTTTCTATTGAATTTTTATTTTTTAACACATTTATAACTATTTCTGTAAATTCAACTCTTTTATTAAGCTTCTTTAAAACCATAGATACATTTTCTATTTTTCTTTCACCAACTAAAGTTACCATTTGTGATAAATCTGATATTATTCCATTATTGCATTTATCTAATTTTAATATTAATCCATTAACACTGTTATCAACTTTAATATTATATTCATTTCTCAAATCAATATCTATCTCTTCTTGTAACTTTCCTTCTCTATCAGTTATATATCTACTTACAGAATCTTTATCAAATAATATTTTTTTTGCTTTATTTAAATATTTTAAGCTATTATCATATCCTTCAATTAGCCTTTTCTTTGTTTGTTTATCACAAGTTTTATATAAGTTTTTATAATTTTTTATTAGTAAATTAATTGCAGATAAAGCTTCAATAATTGATGTTTCCATTTCACTTTTTACTGTGGATAATTTATATTTATGCTCGTAACACAACTCTTCATAATCTTCATTTTTACTTAAATGATTTCTTAGCAATGAATTTTCTAGTTCTAATCTTGCTAAATTTATATTATAAATATCCTTTCTCAAATAGTGATAACTTTCAAGTAAATCATCTTCTTTACTATAATCTTTTATTGCCTTAACTATATCTCTTAATATATATATAGCTTCATCTAATTTTTCTTCATAATTTGAAGATTTTTTAAATACATCTAATATACTCATAACTTACTCCTTCCTAAATAATATTGTCTTCTGCTAAATACTTCATATTTATTTATGTTTTCCTATTTAAAAATATTAATTCACTTATGAAATTTATTAATACTTTTTCCTTGACTTTAACTCCCTCAAATTGTATTATGTAGTTAATTCAAATACAGATGTATTTCAATCAAGTACATTATGTTAAAAGGGGGCTTTATTATGAAAAATATATCATTAATTTTAAAAATATTTATAGCACTAGTTCTTGGTATATCTTTTGGTATAATATTTAAAAATCTTAATATTGATTTTCCAATTAGACTTTTAGCAACATTTAGTGAATTATTTGGAAGTTTTTTATCTTTTATTATTCCTTTGATTATGATTGGATTCATAGTTACTGGAATAGCATCTCTTGGCCATAAATCAGGAAAAGCCTTGTTAATTACAACTGCAGTAGCATATATTTCTACTCTATGCGCTGGTTTTTTAGCATTTTCTATAGGATCATATTTATTACCTAAATTTTTAGAATCAAATTCTTTAGTTATAGAATCAAGTAATGAAATTAATGCTTTTTTTAGTATTGATATTCCACCTATAATGACTGTTATGTCAGCACTAGTGTTTTCTTTTATAATGGGAATAAGCTTATCAAAGATTAAAAATAGTAGCATATTAAATATATTTAATGAATTTAATTTAATAGTAACTAGGATTATTTCTAATATACTTATACCTATAGTTCCTATTTATGTTGGTGCAATATTTGCTAGACTTAGCTTTAGTGGTGAAATTTTTAGTACATTAAAAAGCTTTGCTATAGTTTATATAATTTTATTTGCTATTCAAATAATCTATATCTTAATTCAATATTCATTTGCTAGTAGTATAAAGAAAGAAAATCCATTAAAACTTATTAAAAATATGTTGCCTGCTTATTTAACAGCAGTTGGAACTCAATCCTCTTCTGCTACAATTCCTGTTACAGTAGAATGTGTAAATAACAATGATGTTAGTGAAAAAGTAACTGATTTTGTTATTCCTCTATCTGCTACTATACATTTAGCAGGAGATACAATAACTCTTGTATTAACATCTATGGCAGTAATGTACATGACTGGCAGAGTGCCTACATTTTCGTTAATGCTACCGTTTATATTTATGCTTGGTGTAACTATGGTTGCTGCACCTGGTGTTCCTGGGGGTGGAGTTATGGCAGCTTTAGGAATTTTAGAATCAATGCTTGGATTCGGAATCTTTGAAAAACCAATTATGATTGCTCTTCATGCTGCTCAAGATAGTTTTGGAACTGCAACTAATGTTACTGGTGATGGAGCAATAGCTATATTAGTTGACAAACTTTTACAAGATGTAGAATCTGCAAAGGAAGATTTAAATGATTTGACTGTTATAGAATAAGAAAAAGAGTCTGTCACACAATTAAATAGCTTTCTGCGACAGACTCTTTTTCTTATTTTTCAGTTTTTACATTAATAGTATTTCCATCAGATGTAATTGTTATTTGACCTTGCTTATCTGTTCTATAGGCTTTTATCCCATGAAGATCTATAGTTTGTAATGTTTCTCTGTGTGGATGACCATATTTATTATCTACACCACAACTAATTACTCCGTACTCTGGTGAAACTGCTTCAACAAATTCCTTAGTTGATGATGTGCTAGAACCATGGTGTCCAAACTTTAATACATCAGCATCTAAATTACTAGGGTATTTAGCTACAACTTCTTGTTCTGCATGAGCTTCTGCATCACCTGTAAACATGTAACTAGTGTTTCCAAAAGTTAATTTCATTATAGGTGAATAATCATTAAATTCCTCATATGATTCATAAATTGGAGAATACACATCTATCTTTGCACCTTCTCCTAAATCAAAGCTTGTACCTTCTTTTATCACTTTAACTTTTAATCCCTCATTACTAACTGCACTTAACATATTTTCAAAAGTTTTTGTTGTATGTGTAACCTTTGGCATATAAAAACTTTTAACATCATATTTTTCAAAAACCTTTACCATTCCTCCAATATGATCTTCATGAGGATGAGTTGCAATAACAATTTCAAAATCATCTATATTCTTTTCTTCTAATTGCTTTATTAATTTATCTGCATCACTTCTTGGACCAGCATCTATTAATATATCAAAATCATTTACTCTAATATAAGCTGCATCTCCTTGTCCAACATCTAGATATGATATTTCTAATTTTCCAGTTGGAGATCCTATATTGGAATTTTTTAAATCTTTGCCAAAATATAATGATATTACTGCAATTATTCCAAATACAATAATAGTTATAAATTGTGCTTTTTTATTTCCCTTATGCTTTTTCATAGTTTTTTCAAAAGATTTCTTCAAGTTATTTTCTTTAGTCAAATTCTTCTTCCTCCCTACAAACATACATTCTCGCCATTAATTATTATATGTTTTTATTAGGAAAAAGTCAAAAGGCGTTACATTTTGTCCTGCAACGCCCCATAGTCATAGTCAAATTATAAATAAAACTTCTGACTATGATAATATTATTTGTATTTTCATAAATTTTATTCATTAACTATTTAAAGAATTAATTTTAGGATCAACTTTTACTTTTTTACTTAAATTATATCTTATTAAAGTCTTAGTAATTGTAGAAACTAAAATCACTCCAAGAGCTAATACTCCTGCAGAAGCTAAAGTTTTTATTCCTGTTTCTAATGATTTCATTACATTCCCTGTAATAACTTCAACCATTGTATAATACATTCCTCCACCAGGAACTAAAGGTATTAAAGCTGCTATTACAAATGTAGTTACTGGTGTCTTTAATATTCTTGCAAAGATCTCTGAATATACACTAAGTCCTACAGACGCAAGAAATAAGGCAGTTGTGTCAGAACTCCCAACCTTCAGCGAAAACTTATATATAAACCAACCTAATGCACCACATAAAGCTGAAAAAAACAAATTTTTACCTTTAATATTAAAAACTATTCCAAATGCAAATGATGCAATAAATGCTGATAGAACTTCAATAATCATTTTTATATCCCTCCAAATGCTCCAATCCAAAAACTTAAAACCACACCAGTTCCAATAGCAACTGCAATAGCTGTTAAAAATGCTTCTGCCCCTCTTGCAAGACTAGATACTAAATCACCTGCAACTGTGTCTCTTATTGCATTGGTAATTGCAAGTCCTGGAACCAAAAGCATTATAGAACCAATTATAACTTTGTCCATATCTATAGCTATTCCGATTTTTATAGATATAATTGCTAGAAATGCTAAAATTCCAGCACATATACTTGTAATAAAAAATGAATTTAATCCTATATTTTCACCTTTTATTGAAAAATACTTAACTACTATTCCTATTAAAAATGCTGCAATTGCATCTCTTAAAGATCCTCCAAATAAAAAAACAAATCCAAATGCGCCTATGGCTGAAAATAATATAGTTATTTTATTTGAATATCTCTTTTCTTCTTCTATATCTTTTAATTTATCTTTTAATTCTTTTACAGTAAATTTATTATTTAATATATTTCTTGCTAAATCATTTACTTTATGAATTCTTTGCAAATCTACTGATCTACTTGAAATTCTAACTACAAGTGATTTTATTTCCCCTTTATGTGAGGCTGATGCTATAATCACTGTTGGAGTTGCGTAACTATCTGCTACTTCAATTCCAAATGAGTTGCAAATTCTATTCATAGTTTCTTCTACTCTATAAGCCTCTGCTCCACTTTCTAACATTATTTTACCTGCATATGCTGCAACTTGAAGTATATCGTTTATTTCCATTTAAATTCCCTTCTCCTATATTTAACTTCATATATTATACAATTCTCCTAATAGCATGTCCATATAGATTTCATCCTTTTTAAAACTTTATTTTTTAATTTTAATCTTAAATAAGTATAAAAAAAATTAACTTGTAAAGTTATTGTTCTCAAAATAAAGAAAAAGGAAAAATCATAAAGATTTTTCCTTTAAAATTACATATTATTTATTATATTTGATATACTTTCAACTGAAGCATTTCTAATAGTGAAAATCATATCTTCACCTATTCTAAGCTTACATTCATTTTCATTTATTTTTACCTTATTCAAATTTAATCCAGTATTTCCAAACTCCTTATATTTAGTTGGTGCTATATCAATAGTAAACTTACTATCTTTAGCACCTGTAATTTTTATTAAGCTTCCTTCACATTCATTATCTTGTATATTTAATGTTATTATGTTATTTCCTTTTAATACTACTTTATTTTCTGGAATTGATACTACAGATACTTTACCAGTCATAGTCATCCATCCACCACTCAATTTTATCTTAGAAAGTAATTCTGTATTATATTCTTTTGTAATATTACTTAATAATTGCCCTAATTCATATACATTTAAATCGTATTTCATATTTTTATCCCTCACAGTTATCACTATACTTGCTTCAAATAATAATCTCATTAATTAAACTATTAGTCTATATAATAGTTTATATCTTACTTGAAAGCCTTTTTCTTCATTATAACTTATATAATATTTTTTATTATACTATAACTTAATAAAAATGACTATAAGTATCTTCTAATAATCATTATCTAATTCTATATACTCTTTATCTATATATCCTAAAAATCTACTTACTTCATTTTTTCTATTATAATCATCATGTAGATGAGTTAATAAATATAAATGTCTTTTAGCTCTAGTTAATGCAACATAAAATGTTCTTTTTTCTTCTTCTAGATTATTTGACTTTATTGACATATATGAAGGAAATGTATTTTCTTGAAGTCCTACTATAAATACGCTATCAAATTCTAAACCTTTAGATTGATGCACTGTTATTATTGGAATTCTTTTTTTATTAGTTCTATTTATAATTAGATTTTCAAGTTCCCCATTTGAAAGCCCTGTTAATTTAATTATATCTAATAAAAAATCTCTGTTACTTTTTGTATTATCATCTAAATCTCTTACAAGTGAATAAAAATCTCTAAGTCTCTCTATTTTTTCTCTTCCTTCTTTTACTGCTTCAATTCCTCTTCCTGAATATAATGTTTTTATATTAAATTTATTTATTATATCAACAATTATATCTTGAGGCCTTTTTAGTTCAGCTTCTTTAAATAAGTCATTAAGTTTATCATTAATATATGAAAATGATTTTAAATGCTTAGACATATAAGTTATTCTTTGCATTGAAGTAGGAATTAAGTTTTCATTTATTGCTCTTACTAATAACTCACTAGTAGCTAATATATCATCCATTGCATCATGACTTGGTTTATTTTTTGTTTCAAATATATTACTAAGTGTCTCTAATTTATAATTAGGTAAGTTAGTATAAAATCTCCTATATATATCTAATGTATCATAAAACGATTTAAATCTAGGGCCATCTAGGTTATTTCTATATAATTCACTTGTTAAAATATTTATATCATACTGCACATTATGTCCTACTATAACAGCATCTTTTGAAAAATCTACAAACTCTTTTAATACTTTTTTCTTATCTTCACCATTTTCACTTAAGAATTCATCACTAAATCCATGTACATTAAATGATGATTTTACAGACTTGTTATTTTTCAAAAACTTTTCAAAGGTATCTATAACTTCACCATGTTTATTTATCTTTATAGCTGCTATTTGTATTATTTCATCTTCTGTTACATCCGTTCCTGTACTTTCAACATCAAAGACTATTATATTATCTTGTGCAAATTCATTTATTAATAATGAATACTTTTCTCCATAATTTCTTGCATTTAAATCTATAAAGTCACATAAAGAAATTCCAACTTCTTTATATTCTTTTGATTCTATAACTTCAAATGTTTTATCTCCAATTCCTGTTGGGAGTCTTTTCACTATTCTTTTTAAGCTTACATTATCATATTTATTTGCAATAAGTTTAAGAAAAGCAACAATATCTTTTATTTCTTGTCTTCTAAAAAACTTAAATTGATCTACTAAAATAAATTCAAAATCAGAAGCCTCATATCCAATTATACTTCCGAGCTCTCTGCTTAACTTAATATTATAATTATTATCTCTACTTAAAATACAAAGCTTTGATATGTCTTCAGCATTTTCCTTTAATGATTTAACTTCTTCAAATATAAATCTAGCTTCATCTCTTAAATTATTACATATCTTTAATTTTATTTTTTCGCCGTTTTCCTCTGTTTCTGAAGATATTTCATTTTTATATAATGATTTATATTCAGATTCAAAAGCATTTTTTAAAAAGCTCAAAGCTCCATTAGTTATAAACTTAGTTGATCTATAATTCTTAGAAAACACTATTTCTATAGGATTATATTCTTTCTTATAAAATTCTAATATTTTTTGTGGTTCTGAACCTCTCCAGCCGTAAATAGTTTGAAACATATCTCCACATAATAAAATATTATTTTCTTTAAATATCTTTTCAATTATAAAATACTCTAATGTACTTGTATCTTGAACTTCATCTATATTTATATACTTATATGTCTTTCTTAAGCTTAAGATTAACTTATCGTCCTTTAATATTTCTTTTGCCTTTGAAGTCAAATCTGCAAAGTCTAATCCATGGTTATTATAAAGTAATGAATTATATAGATTAACTAAAAAATGACCCTTTTTAACTAAGAAGTCCTTCATTTCACTATTTAATATACCTTTATCACTACATATTAAATTTATCTTAGCTTCATTATACTTGAGTATATTTTCTATAGTTTTACTGTAGTCATCTAAAATATTATTACTATATAAATCCAGCCTTGCTCTTTCTATCTTAATTAACTCTATAAACTGCTGTAATTTAAAAACAGGATAATTGTAATAATTGCACTCTTTTATTATTTCTCTACAATCTTCTTCATCAAAGACAATAAAATCAGTAAATATATCAGTTCTTTTCTTTGCATCACTTTTTATTAAATCATAGCAAAAACTATGAAATGTTCTTATAGTAATGTCTTTAGCCTCTTCCCCTACAACTTTTTCTATTCTCTCTCTCATTTCTGCACAAGCCTTATTCGTAAAAGTTATGCATAATATTTCTGAAGCTTTTGCTTTATTACTTTTTATAATATTAGAAATCCTACTTGATAAAGTATTAGTTTTACCAGTACCTGCTGAAGCAAGAAGTAAAATATTTTTTTCTAGTTCATTTACAACTAAAGCTTGTTCTTGATTTAACATACTTACTCCTCCTAGCTTTATTACTTTTTACATCATTGTATCATAAGTTAGAAATTGTTCCACTAGTCAACTCAATAAATTAGAGTTTGTATATTAAATCTTATTTTCTTGTTCCATCTTTATTAAACACTTTCCATAAATGGATTTCATCAAATATTATCATAATAACTGCACCTAAAAGCATCAGAATTAACTGTAAGCTTTCATTATACAATAACCCTCTAAAACTATATGATATCACTCCTATTATTAAACTAATCACTCCAAAAATAATCATAGTTAATCCACTATATCTTTGTGCTTCATCCCAAGTATCCTTATTTTTAATTCAACATATATGAATTATCTCCTTAACTCTTTCAGATTCACTTTTACTATTTCATTATTCCGTTTGGTCTAAAAATACTGTTATGTTATAATAATCTAAAATTTATTTTTGGAGTTGATTAAATTGAAGGTTAAATATATAATTATTTTTCTTATATTTTCACTTTTATATTTTTTAATAAATTATTATGTAGGTAGAAAAATACTTAATGGATTTAATTACATTTTCAAAATTTCTCCATTGGTTTTTTGGATCATTTTTTGGGCTTTGGCCTTATCATACATAGTTTCAATGTTTCTTAATAAATTTATATCTCCTAATTTAACTAACTTTCTTTATTTAATTGGCTCATATTGGATGGGATTATTAATGTACACTTTATTAACTTTTCCTATTATAGGAATTATAAATATTATTGTAAGTAAATCACCTTTATCAAATAATTTAAGTAATAAATATTACATTTATCAAACTATATTAATCACTGTAATTTTTATTATAATAACTATAATTGGAAGCTTTAATGCTAAAAACTCTTATGTAAAATCTTTTGATATAGATATAAATAAAGAATCTTTAAAAGAGCCTATAAATGTAGTTATGGTGTCTGATATACATTTAGGAAATATAATTAAAAACAAAAGACTTTCTAAAATGGTAAAAGAAATTAACACTTTAAATCCTGATATAGTAATAATTGCTGGAGATATTATAGATAGTGATATAAAACCATTTTTAGATTATAATATGGGAAGCGAATTTTCAAAAATAAAGTCTACATATGGTACTTATGCCTCACTTGGTAATCATGATATAATGACTAAAGCTGAAAACCAAATAGTAAGTGTTCTTGAAGAAAATTCTGTCAAAGTTTTAAGAGATGAATCGATTTTAATAAATGATAGCTTCTATATAATAGGTAGAGATGATATTACAATAAATAGATTTTCTGAAAATGATAGAACTTCATTATTAGATTTAACACATAATCTTGATAAATCTAAAACTATGATAGTAATAGATCATAATCCTAAATATATAAATGAAAGCTTAGATGCTAATATTGATTTACAACTTTCTGGGCATACCCATAAAGGTCAAATTACTCCTGGAAATGTAGTTACAGATAAAATATTCGAAATAGATTATGGTTATTTGAAAAAAGATAACTTAAATGTAGTAGTTTCTTCTGGGTATGGAACTTGGGGTCCTCCTATCCGAATTGGAAGTAGAAGTGAAATAATTCAAATAAACTTACATTAATATATTTGATAATAAAAACTAATTCAAACAAAATTACTATAAATTTATACCCTATAAATTTATAAAATAGAGATTTAATATTAAACTTATAATTAAGGGATATTTAAAGTGTTTTAAATATCCCTTAAAAATTAAATTTATTTTATTTCATAGCTTAAAGCAATAAATCTTTCTATGTCTTCTTCAATAAGCTTCAAAGAATTTCTCCAGAAATTAACATCATGAACATCTATATTCATTATTTTTGTTACATCTGCAACTTTTTCTTTTCCTGTCACAGCTAATAATTCTTCATATTCTTTGCAGAAGCTTTCACCTCTCTTTAGATATTCAGCATACAAACCTTTTGCAAATAAGTTTCCAAAAGCATATGGGAAGTTGTAAAAGTTAGCTGTTGCATAATAGTAATGAGGCTTCCAAGTCCACATATATTTGTGCAAGAAGTTATTATCAAGTCCATCTCCATAAGCTTCTTTTTGAGCATTTAACATAGCATTATTAATTTCTTCTACTGAAAGAGAACTTTCTTTTCTCTTTTCAAAAACTTCACTTTCAAATAAAAATCTTGAATATATATCAAGTATTACTTGATTGCAATCTGATATTTCTGCTTCTAAAATAGCAAAGGCTTCTTCCTTGGTTGCGCTTTTAACAGCTCCCCTCTTTACTAATATTTCACAGAAATTAGATGCTGTTTCAGCTAATGTCATTGGATATTCTGAATTTAATATAGTTTCATTTCTTAAGCAATATCCATGAAATCCATGTCCAAGCTCATGAGCCATAGTTACAACATCGCTAAAGCTATTACCATAATTTAATAATATTCTACTTTCATTTATTGCCTTTATACTTTCACAGAAAGCACCGCCAACTTTACCTTCTTTAGGCATAACATCTATCCAATTGTTATTAAATGCATTCACAACAAAATCAGCTAGATTATCACTAAAGCTTCTAAAATTCTTTTCAACAAATGCTTTTCCTTCTTCATAAGAAAATTTCATTTCTTTATTTATAACAGGTGCATATAAATCATAAAATGGTAATCCATTTTTATGACCTAGAATTTCTGCTTTTCTTCTTAAATATTTTCTAAAAGTAGGTAAGCTTTCCTTTATAGCAGTAAGCATTGCATTTAAAATATCCTCATCCATTCTAGATTCTTCTAATGTCATATGAAGAGGTGATTTATATCCCTTAAGCTCAGAAGTAGTTAAAACTTCTCCTTTAATTCCATTTAAAGCTGCTGCAACTCCTTCTTCTACTTTTGAATATGATTTGATTTCTGCTTCATATGCTTTCTTTCTTAATTCTGCATCTGGACTATAAGCCATATTTAGTACAACTGTTAATGGTAATGATTTATCTTCATTATCAATATTAATATCAACCTTATGTGTTGATATTAAATAATCCTTATAGCTAGACCATGCATCAGAACCTGTATTTCTCATTTTAGCAATTATAGACTCTTCTTTATCACTTAGCATATATTTATTTTTTTCTATTATTTCATTTATAAAAAATTTATGCTTACTTAATAACTCTGATGAATTTACTAAAGACTCTATATCTTTTATTCCCACAACCCATTTATAAATTTTTGTTCATGGTTCTGCTAAAAGGCTATATTTAGAATTTATTACATCTAAATATTTTCTTCCTTCTGCATTTTTTGAATCTGTGCTTAAAGTTAAATTTGCATAAGAGCCTATTCTATTTATAAGTAAATTTATACTTTCTAACTTATTTATTAACTCTTCTAACTTTACTAAATCATTTGATTTTTCATCTATAGATTTTGCAAATTCTTTAAGTCCTTCTATTTCATCATCTACTTTCTTTAAATCATTTATAAATTCCTTGGACGTAAATGACGGATATATTTCTTTTAAACTCCATTCTAATGACATTTTTATGCCCCCTCTTTATATATTATTTTTAATTATATTATTAATTCCCATTAAATTCAATTAATTATAACTATATTAAATAGTTTTTATTTCTAAATTCTGATGGTGACATACCTACTATATTTTTAAAGGTATTAGTAAAGTGACTTTGATCATGAAAGCCTAATAATATACTTATTTCTAATATGCTCTTTTCAGTACTTAAAAGTAAAGTCTTAGCCCTTTCAACTTTTATTTCTCTTAAATATTTCATTATAGATATTCCTTTATGCTTTTTAAAACATGTAGATGCATATCCTACTGATATATTTAAGTTATTACATATTGTTTCTAATGAAGTATGATTTTCTATATTTAAATGAAGAGCTTGTAAAAGCTTGTTAACTGTAAAGCTATCAGTAATTTCCGTATCATTTATTAGTAAATCCATATATTCATTTATCATGTTTATTTCAATAATTTGCAATGAACTTATATTATTTGACTCTTTAATTTGCCTATAAAATTTATTATAAATAGTATGTAAATACTTCTTAGAAATTCCATTTCTTATAATTTCCCTAGTATATATAGCATTCCAAATTATTAAATCATCCTTTTTATGTTCTTTATCAACATCATCCTTGACTTCTGATTTATGCTTTTCTTTTACTATCTTTAAAATTTCTTCTTTATTTTTAGATTCCATTAAAAAAGATATTTTATTGCTAAAAATATTAAAATCTGATTCAAAGCTTTCATATCCATCGTTCATAACTTCTCTCCCAATTACATTTCATAATAATTATATACATATTATATTGTAAATATACAAATCTAATCAATATACTTTGATATAATTTCATTAAAATACACAATGCAAAAAGGATGAGATAACTCTCATCCTTTTAGATTGGTTTTATTATATCTAAAACATAATCTTTAAATTCTTCAAAACTTCCACTTATTATTGAAGCACCTTTATTTATTTTTCCACTATTAAAATTATATTCTGCTGAACCATAGTTAAAACTTGCACTAGAAACTATTATACTTGCTTCTGTAACTCTATAATTTACTTTTGCTAGCATTACATCTTTACAAAACTCTATAAAATTATTTGCCTTTTCTATATTTCCATTGCATACTACAGTTAAAGTAAACTTAAATAATTCATAACCTCCAATAAGTGGTATCATAGAACCATTTGCCATGTAAAATACTTTACCCATGTTGTAGAAATACTTCATATTGCCATAGCTCATTGTTCTAAATTCGTAATTTATTTCTAAATATTTATTATTTAAAGCTTGGAACCTTTCTACTATATCATCCCATGCTCTTGCTTCAGCAGATTTATTATTATTTATAACACTTTTAAATTGTGTAAAAGCATTTTCTATGTCTTTATCTTTATTTACTACTGAGCCATTAACTGCAACACTATATTCATTATTTTCATATATTAATTCCACTCTATTATTCATATTAAACTCCCCTTGTCTATAAATACAAAATTATTATTTAATAATAATTATTATAACATAAAGGTTTATAATTTCAAGTTTTATATTTCCTTATTTAACTATCTCGTATGGCCAATCTTTTATACCACCAAAATCATATACATTAGTGTATCCCTTTTCTAATAATATATTCGATGCTTTTTTACTTCTATTTCCACTTCTACAATATACAAGAATCTTTTTACTTTTATCATTTAATATGTTTTCTGCTTCTTCTTCTAATTTATCTATAGGTATTAAAATGCTATTTTCTATATGTCCAGTATTATATTCTTCTTCAGATCGCACATCTAAAATAATAACTTCATTTTTTCCCATTTCGTTTTTTGCTTCTTCTGCATCTATTTTGGTTACTTTAATATCTTCAGTTACACTTTCAGAAGCTTCATTTTCTTCTCTGATATCTTTTTTATTTGTACAGCCTGTAAAGAATGTGAAATTAAAAATAAATATTAATGATATTATCGATATAGCTTTTTTCAATTAAATCACCTCATACAAATTATAAAATAAAATAATAAATAAGTTTGTGATAAAGTCACAAACTTATTTATTATATATACTTATACCAGGAAATATTACTTTAAAATAATCATCTTTAATTGAATTTATTAATTTAACCTTACCAACGCCATAGAAGGCTTTTTTCATTCTTAAGAATCCTCTTCCGTTATTTAAAAATCTTTTATTATTATCTAAAGTTATTAATTTTTCATAAAGCCACATATTTCTTTTGCTGTGACTTATTCCTTTATCTAAGTTGTTTTTTTCTATTAAAGCCCCTGGACTATTTATAGATATAGATTTATATCCAATATTTATTTCAATAACTCTATTTACTGATGAATATTTTCTATATAGTACTGCATTTTTTATTCCTTCTATTATTGCAGATGATGGGTACTCCTTTGGCATTAAATCATAAATTATCTTTTCTGCCTTATCAACCATTTCTAATATATTACCTTGAATTATTATAACTTCATCTTTATTTTTATTTATTCTATTTATAATTTTTATCATATTTTGGGGTATCCATAAGCTATTATAATTTGAAAATATTAATAATCCTCCTAGAGTACAACTCATATTTTCACTTTCTTTTTCCTTATATGCTATTCTAGAGCTTTCTAAAAGAAACTCCTTATTTTCTTCATTTAGCTCTATTCCTTTATTTTTAAAATACTGTTTAAGTAAATCTTCATCCAAAAATGAAATATCACTTCTCATAACTATAGATGTTTCCATAAAGAAATCTAAATTCTCTTCAAAAGCTTCTATTAACTCTTGCTTTCTCATTGTATCTGTAGTTGAACCCCTTCTTATATAGAAAGCTCCATTTTCTCTTACTTGATATGGCTTTTGCTCTCCTGAATATATAGTTATTACACATACTTTTTTTCCCTGAATATTACATGTATCAACTGATATTGGGATAGGTGGCTCACATCTTGATGATACTATTTGCTGTACTTGCTCTTCTTTTACAATTTCTGATTCATTTATGCCTATAATTTCTTTACTTTTATCTTCTACACCTATTATTATATATCCTCTTCCCCCTCTAGAATTAGCAATAGCACAAACATCCTTTGCAAGCTCTTTTTTATTTCCTTCTGATTGTAATGATAGCTTTAATTTAAAATCTAGCTTTACTCCTTCTTCCTTTTTTATTAAAGAAAGTAACCTCCTGCTATCCACCCAAATATCCCCCTAAATAAAAGTCATTATATTTTATATTACTATAAAAATATAAGATCAGACACATAATCTTTTGCCTGACCTTATATTTTATAAAAGTTTACTCTATAAGCTTCTTAATGTAGTTATTTAATATTTTTTGATCAATTAATCCCTTATTATCTTTAACTATATTCCCATTTCTATCTATAAATATAGTTCTTGGTATTGCTTGAACAGCATAAGCATTTGCCGCACTAAATTTTGTATCAAAAACTATTTTCATATCTAAATTGTTTTCTTTTAAATAATTTAATGCCTTTTCTTTAGTTTCTCTTTTCCCATCTGTAAGATTTACCATAAGTATTTCAACATCATCACCATACTTTTTCATTGCTTCTTCAAAATATGGCATTTCTGCTTTACATGGGCCACACCAACTTGCCCATATGTTTACTATAACTGGTTTTTTCCCTTTAAAATCAGATAACTTTATTGAATTTCCAGCTTCATCATAAACTTCAAAATCTTTAGCTGCCTTATAATCTGTTGAGCTATTTTCATTTGTTGTATCTATAGGCATATATTCACCAGCTAAATATCCATATCCAAACTTTACTATTACAATTAATAAAATTAAAGATATAATTATTGTTATTAATTTTTTCTTATCATTCAAGCTTTTTACCTCCCTAATTAAATGTAAGTATTGATAATAATAAATTTAAGTATCCTGTCATCATTAAAAAACCTATTATAATTAACAATATCCCTGAAATAGTATTAATAACCTTGTAATTTTTCTTAATGAACGTAAAAGCACCCTTTAATGTATCAATTAATAATGCTGATATTATAAATGGAATTCCAAGGCCTAAACTATAAGTAAGTAACATGAATATCCCTTGCATTGAATCTTTACTATTTGCTGCTAGCATTAAAGCAGATCCTAGAAAAGTTCCAACGCACGGTGTCCAACCTATTGCAAAAATAACTCCAAATAATATTGAAGAAATTAAATTAAGATTATTTAAATCACTTTTATTTTTTAATTTAAAACTTCTATCTAAAATTGATATTTTTAAAACTCCAATGTAATTTAATCCAAATAGAATTAATAATGCTCCTGCTACAACATTAAAAGTTTTCATATACCTTTGTATAAATACTCCAAAGGTTCCAGCAGCCCCACCTAGAATTGTAAAAACAATTGAAAATCCAATTACAAATCCAATAGAGTTTATCAAAGCCTTATTACCCTTTCTATCATCACTACCTCCCATAAAATATGAGACATATATAGGAAGCATAGGTAATATACATGGTGAAACAAACGTAATTATTCCCTCCAAAAATAGAATAAGATAATTCACAACATCACTCCTCTCCTTTTTTTGATAGTATATCATAATATCTGGAATAATTGAATAAGTTACTTTTATGACACCATAGAAAGTAACATTTCACTATCTAGTTTTCAAAACTACATATTGACTATATTTAATTTTATGATATATTATTGATATAACAATAAATGAAGGGAATGTTTTTATGAATAAGATTGCATTGATAACTGATAGTACATGTGGTTTACCTAAAGAATTTATTGATGAATATGATGTTAAAGTTGTTTCTTTAAAAATTTTATATAAAGATAAAGAATTTATTGATGGAATAAGCATTACTCCTGAAGAAGTTTATTCTAAATTACCACAAGAACTTCCTACGACTTCTATGCCTGCTGTAGATGATGTAATATCTTTATATGCTGAATTATTTAAAAAAGGATATACTCATGCAATAGTTTTACCTATATCATCTGGTTTATCAGGTACAATAAACAGTTTTAGGTTAGCTAGTGAGCAATTTGAAGATAAAATAAGTACATTTATATTTGATACTAAAATACTCTCTATGGCAGTTGGATTATTAGTTATTGAAGTTGGTAAGATGATTAATAAAAAAATGAATTTTGAAGATATATGCAATTCAATACCTAAACTTAGAGAAAATTTATGGATGTACTTTACTGTAGATACTCTAGAATATCTAATAAAAGGAGGTAGAATCGGTAAAGTTACTGGTGGAATAGGAGAAATGCTAAATTTAAAACCTATAATAACTATGAACGATGATGGCGCGTACACAAATTATGCAAAAGTTCGAGGGTCTAAACAAGCATTTAAAAAACTTCAAGATTTAGCTACAAATATTTTAAATAAAGGTAAAGGTAAAGTTATAATAATGACTGGTACTATGCATAATGAAGCCGATAAACTTAAAGAAATCTTATCTTCTCATGAAAATACTACATTTATATATAAAGGTACCATAACTCCAGCTGTTGGAATTCACTCTGGGCCTAGACTACTAGCTGTTGCTGTTATGTCTGAAATATGAAAATAGATATTGTAAACTAATTAGTTTACAATATCTATTTTTCTAAAAACTCTAATGTTGTATTTATCATTTCCTTTTGTTGCTCTTCCCAAGATATTATAGACTCATTATCCCCCTTTTGATTTCCATATACCCCAAACTGTGCATGATTTCCACCATTGATTTCTTTAAAAACTGCTTCTGCTGGCAAGTTTTCTTTACTATCTTCTATATCATCTATAGTAGTTAATCCATCATTTTCAGCATATATACTAAGAACTTCTATATCATTATCTGATAAATCACTACTACTTGATGGATATGATCCTAACAATATTACTCCCTTAACTATACCTTGATTATTTTCTGCAAACATAGCGGCACTTACTCCCCCCATAGAGTGTCCACCAACATACCAATCATCTATATCTGCATTTCTTTTTATAAATTCACTTGCTTTATTATTGTCTAAAATTGATAAATTAAAATTGACATCTGCAATTGACACTAAATATCCTGCCTTTGATAACTCATTAGAATAATAAGAATAACTTAAAGGTTCTACTAAAGCACCAGGATATAGAACTATTCCTACATTTTTATTATTTTGTTTTGGATAAAATACATAAAAGCCGTCTTCTTTAGAGTACTCGTCTACACTTATGGTATTAAATAATTCATTTAATGGTTTATATGTATTGCTTGTCCAAATTATAAACCCTAAAAATATTAATATAGTAATACTTAAAATAATACTTGCTAAACATTTGACTTTTTTATTTAATTTCATTTAACACCTATTTATATTAAGATAAGACTAAAAGCCTTATCTTAATTATTTTTCTAAATTTAATTTTACTGCTTCTAAATCTTCTTCATTTATTTCAAGTAACTTTATAATTGTTTCTTCATCTAATCCTAGATTTTTAAGATTTAAAAATCTAGTAGTTATTGTTTGTAATTCAACTTCTCTCTTAACCCCCATTTAAAATCACCTCTTTTATCTAAGAATAAATATAAAGTAAATTATTCTGCATCATGTTCAAAATCTTTTCCTGTTTTCATTGCTATTCTTTCAGCAACTAAATTTTTTAATAACACATTAATAGTCCATTCTTTAGATGTTTCTGTAACTGTTGCCTTTAAAACATTATTAACTCTAAATTTCTTTAAGTTTTCAATGAAAATTCCCATTTTAGCACCTGGAATATTATTAAATATTATTGCTTTATTCTTTATTCCATCTTCTGCATCACTTAATATATTACCCTCTATTACATCTTTCACGATTGAATTTCCATTTTTATAGCTTAAAACTATTCTATCTCTAATTCCAATCATTCCAGCAAGATTGCTTACTGTTTTTATTTCCTTTTGATTAAAGTTGCATAAAATTACACAACTTCTTCCTTCTTTAACTTCTGTATCTTTTGTATCTAATTTTTCAAATGACATAATCTTCTCCTTCTTAAATTATAAATTTATATATCTATATCATATAAAAATACTAAGAATTAAGCAACCTTGAATTTTTTACAAATATACTTACTATTAATTTTGAATAACAGGACTTCTATAAAGCATTTTTATTGTCATTATTAAATCAATAATTATTATAAAAATAACAATGCCATTTGTCATTCTAAATACCTTTTCTAAACTTAAATATATATTATTTACTATAGGTTGAAGTAAATTAATTCCTATATAACACAATATCATCCAATATATAGAAAATCTTAATGTTATCAAACCTTTATAATTATATTTTAATTTAGAGTAATCCCAATATTGCTTATTAAATATTTCTTTTAATAAATATCCACTTATAAATTCCACAGTTGTTGGAACTATTAGAAAAATTATAAAGCTTATAATATTATTAAAATTAAAATACTTATCACATAAAACTAAAATAGTAAAAGCAATACCATACATTGGTTTATATGGTCCTTTCATGAAACCTTCCTTTTTAAAATTTCCTGTTATTATGTAGCTATATACTCCTTCAATTACCCATCCTACTAGCGAATATAGTATAAAGTTAAATAAAATAAAATTTATTATAGTCATAAAAAATATCGACCTCCATTTAATTTTACTTTTAGTTTAACCAAAACTTATTCATAAATACCTTAATCCTTTAATTTGATTACTCTATTCCCCATCCCCTTAAAATCTTTATTTATTTACACTAAATTCTCATTTTTGCATTTTTTATTTCATTGTAACTTTTATATTTTGTAAGAATAAAATGAAATTGTAGATTATTTGTAAAGGAGAGGACTAAAATAGAATCTAATTATAAAAAAGTTAAGATAATATTATTAATAATATTAATAGCTAATATAGTTGTCGCTGTATCAAAGATATTAGTTGGATTAATTATTAATAGTTCTAGTGTAATGGCTGATGGATTTCATTCCATTTCAGATGGTGCATCGAATATTGTAGGCATGATTGGTATTGTTATGGCTTCAAAACCTAAAGATACCGATCATCCGTATGGACATAAAAAATTCGAAACAATTGCAAGTATGTTTATAGGAACAATGCTTCTATTTATATCTTTTAATGTTATTAAATCTTCTATTAGTAAATTATTTAATCCTTCAACATTGGAAGTTAGTCTAGAAAGTTTAATTATTATGTTAATAACTTTATTTATTAATATATTTGTTGCCTTTTATGAAAATAAACAAGGCCAAAAGCTTAATAGTCAATTATTAATAGCTGATTCCCTTCATACTAAAAGTGATATCTTTGTTTCCATAGGAGTACTTATAGCTCTATGTTCTGTAAAACTCGGACTTCCTCCAGTAATAGATACAATTGCGTCTTTCGTTGTTGCTTTATTTATTCTTCATGCAGCTTACGAAATATTTAGAGATAATCTTTCTTCTTTAACGGATAAGGTAATGTTAGATGAGGAAGTTGTTGTTGATATTTTAGATGAATTTGATGATATAAAAAATGTTCACAATATTAGATCTAGAGGATATAAAGATTATGTATTCTTAGATATGCACATAAAAGTAGACTCAAATTTAAGCGTTGATGAAGCACATAGCCTTGTTCATAAGGTTGAGGATACTTTATCTGATAGACTAGGAAAAAAAATTGATGTTATTATTCATGTTGAACCTGATTGATTATAAATAAAATGACTAGCTATATATTATATAACTAGTCATTTCATTGTTAAAAATATTGGTTATCTGGTGGTTTCACCTTCATATATTCTTCTATGTTAAAGTAGTAGTTTCCATCATACTCTATTTTACCTAATGCCTTAATCCATTGACCTTCTTTTAAAGTATCTTTACAAATTGAATTTAATCCTATTATTACTGAATCTGCTACACAACAGTTCATTTCTTCTCTAGCCAAAATAAATTTTTCTTCACCATTATGCTTGTGGACAAATCCAGTGAAAATTATATATTTACCTAAATAATCTTGTCCATTTTCACTTATTTCCTCAATTATATGGTGATTTTCATAAGATACTTCTATTGCTTCATTAGCAGAACTATTTTTAAATTTATAGTCATTTATGCTAAATTGTTCTTGAGAAATAAAATCATTTAATAATATAAAAACTCCAATTATTAAAGTAAATATTATAGGTATATAACTAATTGAATTATCTTTTCTAGTATTAAAACTTATAACTTTAAATATTTGAACTATAATTAAAATAGGCAATATAGCTAAAGCTATATATAAATTTTTAGCAGTTTTTGGACTTAAAAATTTATATATATATCCTGATAACATTAAATAACCAATAAATGTTGTTAAAAGAACTAGTATTAATAACCATATAAATTCATCTACATTAAATTTTTTCATGCTACCTCCTATATGATTATTGTTAAACTTACCGAAAATGCTAGTACAACTAAAATAATTAAAGTAATAAGCTTAATTGTAAATCCCTTTTTAAAATATGAGCCCAATATTATAGCATTTTTTAAATCTATCATTGGTCCAAGTATTAAAAATCCTGAAATAGCTGGTAGTCCAAAATGTTCTAAAAATCCCTTTGCTATAAATGCATCTGCTTCAGAACATAAGGAAAGTAGGAATGAAAGTAGCATCATTATAATTATGGCTAAATATTTTCCACTTGCCATATTGTTAAGCATTGTATCATTAACTATAGTTATAAATATACTTGATAAAAATGATCCAAATATGTAGTACTTTAATATATTTGAAAACTCCTTATTGGCATGTTCTAAACATAATCTTATTTTTGATTTATTATAAAAATAATCTGTTACTACACAACCACAATCACATAAATTTTCATAATCATTAGTACTTTTTATAATTTCTTTTCTTTTATTTGTTAATAAATCTATTAAAATTCCTATTATTATTGCGCATAATATTCCACCAAATACTCTTATTAAAATAACTTTAATATCATTAAATGCATAAAATGTTGATGCAATAACTACAGGATTTACAATAGGTACACAAAGCATGAATACTATGGAAACACCTATTGGTACTCCTTTTTTTATTAAGCTCTTTGCAATAGGCACTATAGCACATTCACATATTGGAAGGAAAACTCCAGCAAATGCAGCAAATATTATTGAAATAAATTTATTTTTAGGAAGTATTTTTTTTACTAATTCTTCTGAAATGTACATTTGTATTACTGCTGAAATAATTGATCCAATTAATATAAAAGGTAATGCTTCTAAAATCATACTTATAAATGTATTAGCCCATTTTTCTAATCCCATACTCAATCTTTATTTTCCCTCCTTATTAAAAAGAGTTCTAATTCCCCTAGTCAATATACCTTCCCTAAAATAACTACTTTTGTTTAAATCTTCTTTTAAATTATTTATGCTTAAAGAACAAATAATCGGTGCAGTAAGATTAATACCCTCAATTATATTCATTAATCTTTCTCTTTTTTCTTTATTTATAGAATTTAAATTATTTAAAACAATGATTTTGCTTGATTGAATAAATGGTATTATTAGTTCTCCCATATTTTTTAAATAAACTTCTAAATTACTACTATCTCCTATAAAGTAATTTCCATAAAAAGTTACTTGTTCTTTAACTTTTCTATTTTTTAAAAGTTTATCAATTATACTTAAATCATAAGTTCCATTAAATTCAATTATTATTCTATTGTATTTTTTATGTTTAATTTCATCTATCAATAAATCTTCCATATTATCACAGTTATTTAAATAAACTATTTTTACATTTTTAAATTTTTTTTCTATATTAGTAGTTCCCCTTTCTAGAAGAACCACTAATATTTCATCATTATTACACATTTCTGTAGTTAAATAAGAATTTATAAAAGATGTTTTACCTGAACCTAAAAATCCACTTACAATTTCCAGCTTACATTTCATATTTTATCCTCATTTAAAAAGTTGCTTTAACTCTTCTTTATTTAATTTAATACCAATAAAAGAAATAACACTATTTGTATTGTCTTTTATTTCTCTAATCTCAAATTCATCTTTTACAAAATCAAATTGTCCATTACTTCCATCTAAAAGCTTAACAATTCCTTTAGCCCTTAGTACATCCCCATAACTTTTTGATGAAGATATGAACTTAAACTTTGATATTAATTCTGATTTAGATATCTTAGAATTAGGATATATTGCAAAAGTCTCAAAAACTTCATCAGCTTTTTTATGTTCTTCTAACTTTTTAGTTAATTTAGCCTTATATGAGTTGTTTCCTTTTAAATTTAAGTTTTCAGAATTATTTTGATTTAATATATCTTTTCCTTTTATCTTGTTCCAATCTTCCCTAATAATAACTGCTCGTCTATTTAGTTTTTTTATTTTAGAAACTACATCTTGAACTTCTTCATAATTTAACTTTTGAACTCTACTTAAAACTATTTTTTTAGTATTTAGTATTTGATCTTCATAAAAATCTTTAAAATTATTAATATACATATCAAATTTTTCAGGATCAATAACAGTAATTATATTGTCAACTTCTGATTTTTCTTTTAATTTTCCTTCCTTAAAAACTTTTATTATATCTGTTAATTTTGCAACCCCTGAAGGTTCAATAATTATTCTATCTGGATGATATTTTTCTATTACTTCTAATATCGCTTCCTTAAAATCACCAGTAACTTGACAGCAAATACAACCTGAATTTATTTCCTTTACTTCTATATTAGATTGTCTAAGTATAGCTGCATCAATACTTACCTCTCCAAACTCATTTTCTATAATTGCTATATTTTTTTCATATGCACCTTCAGTAATAAGCTTTTTCATAAGAAAAGTTTTTCCTGCTCCTAAAAATCCTGAATATATATCTATTTTTATCTTCATTTAACACCTCTATTAAAACTTGCTCTTATAACGTTCTAAACATTTTATGCCTTAAATTTAAGTTATATTACTTTTTTAGTAAGGAAATACTTATTAAATATAAAACTTTTTATTTTCTGATATAAATAAAAAGAGGCTATAAATTAATTTTTAATTTATAGCCTCTTTTATACTATTGATTTTGTGTGCTTTTTAAAGTAATATTTTCAAATGAATTTGTTAATATAAATTTTCCATCTCCAACTTTTATAAATTTAACTACTATCTTATCACCAACAGAGCTTAATGCTACTTCTCTTGATGTTTCTGTTGAAACTGAAAATATATTATCACTTCCTTTAATTTTTATATCATAAATACTAGTTCCATCCTTAACAACTAATCCAATTCTTTCGATTTCACCTTCTAAGCTTTCCTCACTATTACTACCCTCAAGCGAAATATTAGTGTTAGTTAATCCCTCTAAATATTTATTAAGAGTTGATTGTAATGAATCTCCAACGCCTACTATATTATAATTTTTAACATTCACCATAGCATACTGTTTAACTAATCCATTTGAATCTTTTAAAGTCATAAAATAAGTTGGTTCATTTTGTATATTTATTAAATATGGTAAGGTGGCTGTATATCCATATTGTTGAACTTTACCTTGTGCAGATTTCATACTTGCAGTTTCTGTTGCTCCTGATGTTTTATATAAGCTTGTTTCACCTGTTCTTGTATTAGTTAAAGTAAAGCCTACTAATCCTTCATCATTTCCTACCGATGTTACTCCCGTAAAATAATAACATTCATCATTATTAAATATTAAGTTCATTCCATCTGTAGACTTTAACTTATCTTTATCGCTAAAGTTAAATACTCCATGAACAAGTTCTCCCCATTTATCTATATAATTTTTTATATATCTATCTGGTTGAATTCTATCTATCCATTTTGGTGCATCTTCTATTCCATAAACATTAGATTCTCCCGTCTCAGCATTTAATACAAGAACACCTATCGCTTTTGCCTCTGCTATCCCAATAGCATTATCATACCTAGTAACAACCCAATATGGATTTCCTTCATCATCTAATTCAAAAGTAAAATCAGTATGACCAGCCTTCATATCTCTAAGATAAGCTGCTCTGTGTAAATCACTAAAAAGATAAGCTGATTCTAAATATTTAATTTTAATATCTTTTCCATTTACCTCTGTTACTAATTGTACATCACTTTCGTTTGTTGCACTTACCTTTATATAACCTGTAGTTCCTTCTCTATTAGTAAACCATTTAAATAATGAGGAATGTTCTAATGGGGCAACATAATAAAGTTGTCCATTCACACTTTGCAATGTTAAATCTCCAATAGTTACTTGGCTACCTAAGCTAGGTATTTCCCCTAATTTCTTATCAGCTAATTTATATGCAACTTCTTTATCTATAGTTGGTAACTGTTTTAAATCTATGTGTTCAATTTCACTACTAAATTCAACACCTTTCACATCACCAATTAATCCTCTATGGGCCTTATAGCTCACTATAGGACTAAATACTACTAATGATATAATATAAATTGCAGCAACTATTACTGCAGCTAGTCCATATTTCTTATTTAATGTAAAAAAAGCATAAGTTGCTGTTACTACAACAAATACTCCTGCAATATAAAATGAACTCAATGTAAAATCTAGTATTAAACTACTATTAAAAGCTAAAAATATTCCAACTATAATATAAGCTGTTAATAGCCATCCTAAATATTTAAAAAATGATCCTTTTTTTGGTGTAATGTTTCTTATATTCTCCATTTTCCATCCTCCAGTATTTATTCTACCGTATTATATAGTATATATTACATTGTAATATAATAGTTGTAAATATATTTCTGAAGAAAATTTCTATCTTATTTAAAACTATTTTAAAACTATAAAATTATTTCATATATTATTTTTCATGTTTTATTTGCAAAGATATTAATTATTTAATACTAAAACATTATTTATTATTGTATAGTTAGTTCAATAATCCATATAATTTTTTTAAAAACTTATTATTTTTTCACAGGAATTATTCTATATAATTTAAAATATAATATAATAACAAAACAAGTTTTAGAGGTGTGCTATGAATAGAGCTGAATTAAAATCTAAAGCAAAGGAACAATTAAAAGGCCGCTGGGGATTAGCAATAATCACTGCACTTGTTGCAAGTTTAATTGTTGACACTACTAGCATGACAAAAGGTCTGGACTATGTAATTGAAGTTTCAGACAATTTAACTTTAACATTAAACTTAATTTCGTTTATTTTTGGTGGCGTTATTTCTGTCGGATTGAGTAAATTTCTTTTAAACCTTACAACTAATAAAGAAAATCCTAAATTTGCAGATTTATTTTCACAATTTAGAATATTTTTCAAGGCACTTGGACTATATATTTTAATGGGATTTGCCATATTTCTAGCTACATTATTTCTTATTATTCCTGGTATTATAGTAGCTATAATGTATTCACAAGCCTTTTTTATTTTAGCTGAAGATCCTGATAAGGGAATTGTAGAATGTTTAAGAGAAAGTTCAAAGCTTATGTACGGTTATAAATGGAATTTCTTTGTATTAGAGCTTTCATTTATTGGCTGGTGGTTATTAGCAGTATTGACTTTAGGTATAGGTGCTTTATGGGTTAATCCTTATCAAAAAGTTACAGAAACAAACTTCTATTTAAAACTAAAATATAATATGCAAAAATAAAGTATAAAAATAGGAGTTAATTAATTAACTCCTATTTTTATACTTTATTTACTTATTATTTACCCCATTGATTATTTGTAGCTGTCTTTTTTGCTCCATGACATCCACATTCATCAGTATGTTTCTTTTCTTCTACTTTTTTGTTTTTACAACCACATCCATTAGCCATATTAAACACCTCCTATAACTTACATCCTTATTATTTGTTTTTAGGATTAATTTAATGTTATAAAAAATGTTGAATATATGGATTAATAATTGATATAAGGTAACCTTTATTTAGATTACCTTATAATAACATATTTATAATTAGTAATTTGAATTAGATTTAGTTCCTTCACAAATTGCTATTGAAGCTGAAGCTCCTATTCTTGTAGCTCCATTTTCTATCATAGCCATTGCATCTTCTAAACTTCTAACACCACCTGAAGCCTTAACTCCAAGTTCTGGTCCTACTGTTTCTCTCATAAGCTTTATGTCACTTGCTGTAGCTCCTCCAGTACTAAATCCTGTAGATGTCTTAACAAAATCAGCTCCTGCTTCCTTTGATAATTTGCAAGCTGTTACTTTTTCTTCATCAGTTAAAAGACAAGTTTCTATAATAACTTTTGTTAAAGCTTTTCCCTTTGCAGCATTAACTACAGCTTCTATATCTTTCTTAACATATTCTAAGTTTCCTTCTTTAAGCTTTCCTATATTTATAACCATATCAACTTCTGTTGCACCTTTTTTAATAACGTCTTCTGTCTCAAAAGCTTTTACTTCTGTTGTAGTAGCTCCTAAAGGAAATCCAATAACTGTGCAAACCTTCACATCACTACCCTTTAACATATTTGCAGCCTTTTCTACCATTGCTGGATTAATACAAACTGATGCAAAATTATACTCTAATGCTTCAGTGCAAAGTTTTTCAACTTCCATTTCTGTAGCATCTGCCTTTAAGATAGTGTGATCTATCATTCTTGCTAAATCTTTTTTATTCATAAGATCTCCTCCTGTATGTTAAATTATTTTTTCTCTCAAAAATTCATTATAAATGAAAATCCCTAGTAATTAAAGAGAGTTTTTTAACAAATCTTATTTTTTATAAAATTTAATTAAAATAAACGTAGTTGTTCCACCTTATTCTCTTTAAATGATGAAACCGTAACTCCTATTAATCTAACTCCTTCATTTATTTCTTCATTATCTAGTATTTCCTGACAAGTCTTAAATATATCCGCAAAATTATTAGTATAATAATTTAATGTTTTGCTTCTTGTATGATTTTGAAAGTCACTTGTTTTATATTTTACTGTGATAGTTTTTCCTTCTAAATTACCTCTTATAAGATATCTACTTATTTCATTAGAAAAATCTTTTAAATAAAGAATTAATTCTTCTTTATCATGAGTATCACTCTTTAATGTTCTTTCTTTTCCATAAGATTTCCTATCTCTTTCAACTTCCACTTCTCTATTATCAATTCCACGTATTCTATCATAGATTTCTAAACCATACTTGCCTAGATATTCTATATAAAAACTTTTTGGCATTTCATATAAATCTTTAATAGTAAATATTCCTATATTATTTAATTTTTCAACTGATTTTTTCCCAACTCCATGTATCTTAGATACTGGAAATGGTAATAAAATATCTGGAACCATTTCTTTTGTAATTATTTTTATTCCATTAGGCTTGTTCCAATCCGAAGCCAATTTTGCTAAAAATTTATTATATGATATACCTACGGAAATAGTTAATCCAATTTCTTTAAGAACTCTATTTTTTATATATATTGCTGCTTCCATCCCATTTTTAAAACTGCTATGAGTTATGTCTAAATAGGCCTCATCTATTGAAATAGGCTGTATAATTGAAGTAACATCTCTTAAAATATCAAAAACTTGATTTGAAACTTCTTTATATCTAAAAATCCTAGTTCTTAAATATACTCCATGTGGACATAATTTTTGTGCCATAAAAATTGGCATTGCAGAATGTATTCCATATTTTCTGGCTTCATATGAACATGTTGATACTACTCCTCTTTCACTAATGCCTCCAACTATAACTGGCTTTCCCCTTAAACTCTTATTATCTAGTTGTTCAACTGATGCAAAAAAAGCATCCATATCGACATGCAAAATTAACCTTTCCATAATTTCTCCTTTTAAGCTAAGGCTTCTGCAAACATTCCTTTATTTTTTGATTTTATAAAACAATATACTCCTTGAGCTAATAACTCATCTATATAATTTCTTTTTTCATAGATAGTTGTAAATGAAAGTATTGATATTGCAATAATAGTTCTAAATCCTTTATCCATATAATATTCGTATTCACTTTCTTCCTCACAAAGCATATCTACTACATCTTCGATTAAATCAATACTTTTTCTCATATCATTATTAGATAATACACCTAGCAAAGGTAAAAATTGCTGTGCCAGTTTTATGTCTCTCTTTTCTAATTGCAACATAAACTCTATTGTTTTATACATATGACCTGAAGATCCATTTAACATAATTGCATTTGTTAATCCTTGAATGCTATTCTTGGATTTAATGTTTAAATCCGTCATATGAGTATAAATAGTTTCAATGAACTCATCAATAGTATTAACATCAATATCATTTAACGCCCATAGAGCACAAACTAAATAATCATCTTCGCCTGTAATATTATAATATTTTTCTTTTAAAAGCAGATATACAGCTTTCATTTTATTTGCTATCTTATGCTTATCTTTATTATATCCATATTTAGCTATAACAAATGAAGTTAACACTAAATAATCACATTCATTAAATCCTTGAAATTTTAAAACATCCATTACTTCATATATATCATCAATTAAATTATTTTCATGTCCTTCTTCTAACGCAATTAATAAAGATAAAATATAAAGCATGTCACCTCTAAAAGGTGAAACCCTTGATGATGTTGCTTTTATATATTTTCTTATTTCCTTTACTCTCTCAAATGGAATTTCTTTTTCATAATGGGCAAAAACTAATGATGCAAAGTGATTAATTAAATCTCCATCATTTCTAAGATCTTCCTTTGCATTTCTATAGTTCTCAATTGTCAGATTTATTCTGTCTTTGAGAAGTTTCTCCATATCTAATACTCCCTCACTTTACTTTAAGCATATTAAATTCCCCAATACTATTATACTATAAAAACTGTGTCAGTTTCATAACAAAATTATAACAATTTATAAAACATACATTAAAGAAGCCAAGGTAAGAATTCATCTTATCTTGGCTCTTAGCATTTGTCATTTGTTTATTTTATAATTAACAACAACAGAATAGTAATGCAAGAGCTGTTAATCCAAACCAGCAGTCACATCCGCAACCACCAAATCCAAATCCTCCGCATCCAAATCCGCCACCACAGCCAAATCCTCCACAGCCTCCACAACAATTGTTGAAGCATTGATTTTGAATTACACTACCCTTTCTATCAAATATGATAGTTAGTTTTATAGTATTTTCACAATCCTTTAAAAACATTTGTGGAAATTTACAGAAGAATTTTGATAGCCATGGGCTAAAAGATCTTACTATAATTACAAATTCTTGAGGTTCAAAAGATTCTCTAAAACAACAATTTATATTAACCTTTTCTAATCCTAAATTAAAATCGTTGTTAGATAATCTACTATTACAGTCTGTACTACTTATATCATTAATACTAAAATCATTAATATTAAAATCGTTGAAATTAAAATCATTGATACTTGAATCCTCGCCTTCTAAACCTTCTAAATTAAAATTATTACTAAAACCATTTAGTTCATTTCTAAAACTGTTAATAGAATTATTATTACAGCACGGATTTCTTCTTATTACTCTAATCGGAGTAGAAATTGCTAGTAAGTCATTACATGGAAGAGCTGGAGCTGATAAAATTCTACCACAATTAACAATGATTATATTTATCTTTACTCCATCACCACAGATGTTTCTTGGTAAATTTCTCCTAAGCTCTCTTCCTATGCATTCATCTGCACAAATTATTAGATTATACTCATTGCCTATACAGTCATTATTTTTTACTCTTGTTAAACATATTTTCATTTGTATTTTCCCCTTTTATCTTAAAGTTAGATAATACATAATATGTTTAACTTATACTATTGTTTACCCAATATAAATTTATTATTTTACTAATTTAGTTATATATTAAATAAACTTATTAATATAATTATATATAGCAATAATTTTGAAAGGAATAAATATGGCTGGTAAGAAATTTTCAATACTAAAATCATCAAATAACGACGTTATTGAGGAAACTACTATTACAGAAAAAAAGGATAACTATCCAATAATAGATACTGAAGTAATAGAATTTATCTCAAAAGAATTTCCTAATACATCTAAAGAAATAAGCAACTCTCTTACAAATTTAAAAAATACATTAGAAAAAACAATAGATTATATAGAAGATATATCTAGCTCAATAATAAAAAATGAACGTAACTTTAGCTTAAGTGGAAAATATAGAGACACATCCATAAGACTTCATGATATAAGTATTAGTATAGAAAAATATATACAGTGGATGAAGGGCTTAAATAACAAGGCAACGCTTGACTCTACACCTGATAATAAAGATGAAAATGAGGATTCTCTCCCCTTAGATGATGACATTAACGATAATTTTCTAGAAATTTGTAATGATTTTACTGATAAAAATCCTTTATATTTTAAACTAGATAGCTCTAAAGTAAAAGTAGATGACTGGAACGACCTTGTTATAAAAACTGCAGACATACTTATAAAAAATTATAAGAATTCAAAGGATCTATTATATTCAAACATAACTTTTCCAAATCTTAACACAAAAAAATCACCTCAAAATGATTTTAGAGACACAATAATTGAAATGCTATTAGAATATAAAATAGATTTATCTAGATATTTTATTTCAATAAACTAAATAATTTGTATAATAATTATCTTTTTGGCAACACTAATAATGGATGCATTAATTAGTGTCCTCTTAGTATTATGAAAAAAGATGAATGAATTTTTTTAATTCATTCATCTTTCTTTTTATAAGTAAGCTCTATTTTATGCATATCAATTACTTTTTATAAAATAATATCTAATCTTAGTTTAATATTATATAAAAACTTATAAACTTCTCACATAAAACCCTTTATTATAAATTTCTTTATCATATTTTATTTCAATATCATTACATAACCTTTCATCTCTTTTAGCTATAGTAAATTTCACTTCATTTATAATTACTTCGAAATCTTCGTCTGACATAAAATCTGCATACAAATCATAAGCTGGCTTTCCACATCCAACTGCTACTACCTTTACTCTTATATGATTATAGCTGCTTTTTTCTATTTCACTTAATAATGCTTCCTTTGTACTTTCATTAAATATTATATTCATGTTTATCCTCCTTCATATTGTTCGTTAAAATAATACTATTATTTTTATTATATATATGTTTCAATTAATAATCTACATAAGAAACTTTACTATCTAAGCTCTTTTGATATCACCATACAACTTCTTTTCGTATACTATAATAAAAAATAATTTAAAGGAGCTATTATGAAAAATGACTTTAGAGACTTACATGAAAATTGCTCATTAGGATTACCTTATCCTAAAATAGAGATTTCTGAGAAAAATTCCAATTATGCTAACTTAATAAAAAGAAGCTATGCTGGAAATATCTCTGAATTAACTGCAGTAACTCAATATACTTATCAAGGACTAATTGCTAATAATATAATAGGAAATATATTAAAAAAGATAGCAGAAGTTGAAATGCATCATTTAGAAATTTTAGGAGAACTCATTGTGGCTCTAGGTGAAAATCCAGACTTTTCTATAAATAAAAAAGATAAAAAATTAAACTGGAATTCTAAATTTATATGTACTTCTGATTCAATAAAAGATATGCTTTTAGAGGATATAAAAAATGAAGAAGAAACTATAAAGCTATATAGAAAAACTGCTAACTCAATTAATGATGAAAACATAATTGCAATCCTTAATAGAATAATACTAGATGAAGAGCTCCATATAAAAATTTTAACTAATTTATATGAAATAGAAATGAGTAAATAATTAATTTAATTTTTTATTTAATTAATAATAGAATTATGTTATAATGACCTTGTTATTATAATTATTTGATTATGACAATATTTCTTAATATAAAGGAGTTTTAATTATGGGTTTCAAAGATAAAATGAGTAAATACTTTACAGATGCATATATGGAAAAATACGGTGATAGAATGACTAGTACTGCTGGTACCGTTTTATCTGTAAAAATTGAAGAAAAAAACATACTAGGTATAATAAGAAAGTTAACAGCTCATATTTTAATAAAACCAGATATGGGCAAAGGTGTAGTTAAAACTCAATATAAGGCTAGAAAATGGTTTAAAAAGCCAACTTTTATTGATGTTAAACAAGGTCATAAAGTAATCGTTATGGGAATTGAAGGTGAAAAAGGTAAGGCTGATTCAGAAGTTATTACTATTTCAAATATAGCTAATTTGACTACTAAAAAAGACTTACATCCATTTGATCACAATCAAATTAAAAAAGCAAGACAACAAGCAACAAGAATGAGAGCAAGATAATAAAAACAGCCTAAAAATTTTAGGCTGTTTTTATTTTTTTATTTTTCTTCTATTAGTCTTAAAAATTCCCTAGTTCTATCTTTTTTAGGTTTTGTAAATATGTCTTCTGGAGCTCCCTCTTCTACTACAACCCCATTTTCCATAAATACTATTCTATCTCCAACATCCTTTGCAAATCTCATTTCATGAGTTACTATTATCATAGTCATATTTTCTTTTGCCAAATCTTTAATTACTCCTAAAACCTCTGAAACTAGTTCTGGATCTAAAGCGGAAGTTGGTTCATCAAATAATATTACCTCTGGATTTATAGCTATTGCTCTTGCTATACTTACTCTTTGTTTTTGTCCTCCAGATAAAGTTTTTGGATAAACATCTTTTTTTTCTAATAATCCAACTTTTTTTAATGCTTTAGCTGCTATATTATTTGCCTCTTCTTTATCCATTCTTTTAACTACAATTAATGCTTCTGTTACATTTTCAATAACAGTTTTATTATTAAATAAATTATAATTTTGAAAAACCATCGCTGATTTAGATCTTAAATTATGAATATCCCTTTTAGAAACTTTATCAGTTTCTACCTTTAAATCTGCAATTTGAATTTCTCCTGAAGTAGGTATTTCTAAATAGTTTAAACATCTTAAAAAGGTTGATTTTCCAGCCCCTGATGGTCCAATTATTACTACTACTTCACCTTTTTTGAGTTCTAAATTTATTCCTTTTAGAATTTCATCATTTCCAAATTTCTTTTTTAAATTCCTTATCTTAATCATCTTTGTCACCTCTTAGTAAACAGATAGCTTCTTTTCTATCGATTTTTGTATAACATTATAAACACTAATTGTTACCCAATAAACTATTGCAACAGCTATATAACTTTCAAAAAATCTATAGCTTGCTGCTGCACTCATTTGTGCCCTAGCTAGAGCTTCTGTTACTCCTAATGTAAATGCTAAAGAAGATCCTTTGATATTATCTACAAATACATTTCCAAGGGAAGGTACTGCAACTCTAAACATTTGCGGCATAACTATACGCTTCATTCCTTGCATCTTAGTCATCCCTACTGATAAAGCCGCTTCCATTTGTCCATTATCTATAGCATCAAATGCACCTCTTAAAGATTCTGCAATATAAGCTGATGCATTTAAAGCCAATCCTATTACAGCTGCTGTATAAGCCGTAATACCTTTTAATGATGGTATTATTTGAGGCAATCCAAAGTAAAGTAAAAATAATTGAACTAGAAGTGGAGTTCCTCTTAAAAATGATATATAAACTTCTACTAATTGCTTTAATATCTTTATATTATTAATTCTAATTAGAGCTACTATAACTCCAATTACTAAAGCAATTATCATAGATATTATTGACAAACTTAACGTAGTTTTTAAACCACTTAATATACTTATTAATAATGATTTAATATAGTTAACATTTGAACCAGTTACATCTGTTTTTAGCCATTTATTAGATATTTCAGTAAAGGTTCCATCTTCTTTCATATCATTTAAAGCTTTATTTACTTCTGCTACTAGTGTTTCATTTTCTGAATTCTTTATAAATGGGAATGCATTTTCAACAGGTTCTATTGGCTCACCTGCTAACTCTAAATCTAAATTCTTTTCATTTATTGTTACTATTGCAGAAATCTTATCTATAACTACTCCATCAATTCTACCAAGTAATAAATCTGTAAAGGCAGCATCTGTATTTTGATATGTTACAACAGAAACTTCATTGTTTACATCTTTATCTCTTATTATTTGCTCGTAGTTACTACCAAGATCAACTCCTACTTTTTTTCCTTTTAAATCTTCAAAACTATTAATTGATTTTGGATTTCCTTCTTGTACAATTATTTGCGCTCCACTATAAACATATGGATCACTAAATAAATATTTCTCTTGTCTCTCTTCTGTAACAGTAATTTGATTTGAAATAGTATTAGCCTTATTAGTATCTAATAGTCCAAACAGACCACTAAAAGATGCCGTTGTAAAATCTATATTATACCCTAATCTGTTACCTATTTCTCTCCATACATCAACATCAAATCCTTCTATCTTATCACCATTTAAAAATGTAAAAGGATAATAAGTTCCAGACATTGCAACAACTAATTTTTTCTCACTATTTAATGTTTCTTTATTATTAGTGCATCCTACCATAACTAATATTGATAGTAATACACTTATAACTAAAGATACTTTTCTCTTCACCCTTATCTTCACTTCCTTATCTTCTGTTCAAAAAGCTATATTAGTTAAATACTACAAGTTCTGTCTCTTCAATAGCTTTATTTACTAATTCGTCAATATTTAAAACTTCTTCTGATTTTCTTATTAAATCTACTCTTGGTTTTGTTTTAGGATGCTTTGGAACAAATATAGTACAACAATCTTCATATGGTAATATTGATGTTTCATATGTTCCAATTTCTCTTGCTATATCCATTATATCTGTTTTATCCATAGCTATTAATGGTCTAAATACTGGTCTATCAGCGCAATCATTACTTACCATTAATCCTTCCATAGTTTGGCTTGCTACTTGCCCAATACTTTCCCCTGATGATACTGATTGAATACCGTATTTCTCTGATAAACTACATGCAACTCTCATCATAAATCTTCTCATTATTATTGTTAATTCATCTTCTCTACAACCATTTATTATTGCCATTTGTATTTCTGTAAATGGTACTATATGCAGGTTTACTCTTTCTGTATATGTAGCTAATATTTTAGCTAAATCTTTTACCTTATCTTTAGCTCTTTCTGATGTATATGGATGGCTATGATAATATACACAATGTAATTCTACACCTCTTTTAGCCATTAAATATCCAGCAACTGGAGAATCTATACCACCTGATAACATAAGCATAGTACTACCATTAATACCATATGGTAAGCCACCTACACCTTTTATTTTATCTTTAGTTGTATATATATATGCATTTTCTCTGATTTCTACATTTACTAGACACTCTGGATTTTTAACTTTAACTTCTAATCCATTCATATGATAAACTACATAAGCCCCAACTTCTTTAGATGTTTCTAATGAATTTTTTGGGAATGCCTTATTTGCTCTATTAGTTTCAATTTTAAAGTTTTTAGGATTAGCTTCCTTAACCTTTCTTAATGCCTCTTCTTTAATAGCTTCCATATCTCTTGGAACTTCTGTTACTATACAAACCTCAGCAACACCAAAAACTTTTCTTACTCTTTCAGTAGCTTCTTCTATATTATCCGCCTTAATAAAATATCTACCTTGATCAGATATTAATGTATATTCAATTCCTTTTAACTTTTTCTTTATATTATCCCTTAATTTTTTTTCAAATTTATTTCTATTTAAGCCCTTTAAAAAAATCTCTGATGCATATTTTACTAATATTAATTTATTCATTTTCTTACTCTCCTTAAAAATGTTAATGAACTTTTTAAAACTTCTATAACTTTGTCTACTTCATCTTTAGTATTAAACCTTGAAAATGAAAATCTTATGGCACTTTCTATTTCTTTATTATTTAATCCTAAAGCCTTTATTACATAGCTTCCAGATGCTGCGCTAGTTTTTGATGTACAAGCAGATCCAGTTGCTACAAAAATATCTTTATCTTCCATTAAATGAAGTAACACTTCAGCTCTTACTCCAATAAAAGAAACATTTAATATATATGGTGTAAAACCTTCACTTAAAGGACTATTTATTCGTATATTATCTATTTCTTCTAGCCTTTTTATCATATATTCCTTTAATTCACTTACATATTTAAAGTTTTCTTTTGTATTACTAAAAGTAATTTCTGCTGCCTTATGTAAACCAACTATAGCTGGTACATTTTGAGTGCCTCCTCTAAAGCCACCTTCTTGACTTCCACCATTTATTAATGAATTTAATACTATTCCTTTTTTAATGTAACAAAATCCAATTCCCTTTGGACCATGGATTTTATGAGCAGCCACTGATAGCATGTCTATATTCATTTTCTTTACATCTATGTCTAACTTTCCATAAGATTGAACTGCATCAACGTGAAACCTTGCCCTAGAACTTCTTTCTTTAATAATCTCTCCTATGCTCTTTATATCTTGTATTGCTCCCATTTCATTATTAACATGCATTATAGAAACTAATACTGTGTCCTTGCATATGGCATTCTTTAAATCTTCTAGAGATATCTTTCCATCTTTATCTACATCTAAATATGTAACTTTAACTCCATTCTTTTCAAGTTCTTTATATGTCATTAAAACTGAATGATGCTCAAAAATAGTTGTAATAACATGATGCCCAGGCTTTACTAACCCTTTTATTATTAGATTATTTGCTTCACTTCCACCTGATGTAAAATAAATTTCATCTTTTGATGCGTTTATACTCTTCCCTAAAAATTCTCTTGCTTCAACAAGCTTCTTTTCAGATTTCATACCTATCTTATGGAGAGATGATGGGTTTCCGAAATATTCCTCCATTGCATTTACTACTTCATCTATAACCTCTTTATATGGTTTTGTTGTTGAACTGTTGTCAAAATAAATTTCCAAACTTTATCCCTCCTTATAATAATATTATTATCTTTTATTATTTCTTAAATTCACAATATGAAACTTAAGCATCCCCTTATTTTTTACGCAAAGAAATATAAACTTTATTATAAATACATTATAAACTAAAGTTTCCTATCTTTTCTTCATGTTTAAAATTACTATATCAAATTTCCCAAAATAAATAAAGGTTTAATTTTTATCACTAACTTATAAAAACAAGTAAAAAGACTATCTCGTAAAATATTACTATATCTTAGAGATAATCTTTTATTTTACTTATTATTACTTTTCATCTTTTTATACTCTATAATAAGTATTACTGTTGTTGTTAAAAGTACCATGGAAATTGATAAAAATATCTCTAACAAGACTTATGCTCCTAATAAACTACTATATAATACATTGTATATATAATATTTATAAATATTACATATTGAACTCATAAATTTAAATCATTAAAAAAAGGCTTTGTAATTGTATAAAATAAACACATTACAACAGCCCTTTGCAAGATATCAAAACTTCAATAAAGAAGCTTTAAACTTAATTAAAATTATTCCATAGCTACAAACTCTACCTTTTCAACATCATTTAATTTTGACAAATCTTCAAGTAAAGTTTTTAAGTCCCCACTAAGTGATGATATATCAATTGTTAAACTCAAGTTTGCACTTTTATTCATAGGTATTCCTTGATTTATTGTTATTATATTTCCTCCTTCTTCAGAAATATAATTTAAAATACCAGAAAGTACACCTTTATTATCTTTTATCATCATGTTGATTGTTACCTTTTGTCCCTGCTCAGTTTCGGCAAGTTCAAAAACAGCCTCTTTATATTTATAATAAACACTTCTACTAATATTAATCGTTTTAGCTGCCTCAGTAACATCTTTAACTTTTCCTTCTTTTAACAATCTCTTTGCATCCACTACCTTTTCATAAACCTCTGGCAAAACTCTTTTATCTACTACTAGAAAATTCCCCTTCATTAGTATCACCTTCAAATATAGTAGCCCCATTATTATCTATATAAAGCTCCTTAATATCCCAATTAATATTCTCATTTTTCAAGAAATCTTTTATATCTGAAAACATCTTAGTATCATTACTTTTTATTATAGACATAATTGTTGGCCCTGCACCACTTAAAAAGCATCCCAATGCACCTAGTGATATACATTTATTATAAACTAAATTATAATCTTTTATCAATGGAATTCTATATTTTTCATGAATTGCATCTTTGCAACAATATTTTAATAATTCATATTTTCCACTTACAAAACTAGAAATCATTAATGATACTCTGCTAATATTATATATAGCATCACTAATTTTAACTTCTACAGGTAAAACCTTCCTAGCCATTGCAGTTGATAATTCAAATTTCGGAATTAATGCTATAAAACTAATTCCTTCTTTTATATCTATTTTATTGTAAATAACATCTTTTTCTTCCATAACAGATACAACCATACCACCAAAAAATGCTGGAGCTATGTTATCAGGATGTCCCTCAATATCAACTCCTATTTTAAAAAGTTCTTCTATACTTAATTTATTTTTCATAATATAATTAGCGCCTAATAATCCTGCAACAATACAGCTAGAGCTTGACCCTAGTCCCCTTGAAATAGGTATATCCTCTTTAATTAATTTTATATTTAATCCTTTAGGTTTAAAATCATATTTCTCGAAACATGTATTCATAGCCTTATATACTATATTTTCTTCATTGCAAAACTCATTTTTGAATCCATCAAAATTAATTCCTTCTTCACATTCAGAAAACTCATACTCATTATATAAGTTAAAAGCTATTCCCAAAGAATCAAATCCTGGTCCTATATTTGCAGATGTTGCTGGTACTCTAACCCTTATCATATATTTTCTCCTACAAATTCCTCAAGAACTTGTCTCATATTTTCAGTGCTACAAATATTATTATGAAGAACCTCTTTCTTATCCAAATCTCTTAAATTAGTAGGAAGATTTATTCCACAATATTCATTTAGCCTTTTTATTACTTCAAAATCGTTATCCTTATTAGTATCTATTTCTAAAGCATTTGTTATGCTTCTTGGAAATTTATATGGACTTGCTGTTGAAGCAATCAAATATGGTGTTGTATCTCCCGTAGATTTAATATACTTATTTAAAACTACATAAGCTACAGCTGTATGAGTATCAATTAAATAGCCCTCTTTTTCATATAAATTCTTTATTGCTTTATATACTTCTTTTATACTCGCATGATTTCCATAAAAGTCTTTTAAAAACTCCTTACTTTCCTTACCAATACTATATACACCCTTATTCTTTAATTCTTCCATTAACGTTTTTATTTCATTCGCGTCTCGTCCACTAGCTTCGAATAAGAGTCTTTCTAAGTTTGATGAAACTAATATATCCATAGATGGAGATTCTGTTAATATAAGCTCTCTTCTTCTATCATATATTCCTTCATTAAAGAAATCAGATAAGATTTTATTTTCATTAGATGCACATATGAACTTTGCAATAGGAAGCCCCATTTCCTTTGCATAATATGCAGCTAATATATTCCCGAAATTTCCCGTTGGAACTGCAACATTTATCTTATCCCCTAATTTTATTTTTTGCTTATTTACTAATTGAAAGTATCCATAATAGTAATACACTATTTGTGGAATTAACCTTCCAATATTAATTGAGTTTGCAGAAGAAATCCTAATACCCTTGCTTAACATCTTTTCTTTAAATTCTTCATCCCCAAATATTTCCTTTACGCCTCTTTGAGCTTCATCAAAATTCCCTTTAATTCCAACAACTTTTACATTTCTACCTTTTTGAGTTAGCATTTGCATTTTTTGTACTGAACTTACCCCATCTTTCGGATAATACACAAGTACTTTAAAACCTTCTACATCACTAAATCCTTCTAATGCTGCTTTTCCCGTATCACCTGAAGTAGCTGCCAAAATAATAATTTCATCATTTATATTTTCTTTTTCTTTTGCTAATTTCATTATTTGAGGAAGAAACAACAACGCTGCATCCTTAAATGCAGATGTTGGTCCGTGATATAATTCTAAAAATCCATTTTCCTCTACTACTTTAAATCGATCTTCATATGATTTATTTACTGCAAATTTAATTTCTTCATAAGTAAAGTCTGTAAAAAATTCTTTAATGACTTCAAAAGAAATTTCTTCATATTTAAGATTTTTTTTATTTTTTATTTTTTCATATAAATTAGGAAATTCTTCTGGAACATATAATCCACCATCACTAGAAATTCCATTTATAATTGCCTTTGAAGAAGATATATTAACTTCTCCTCCTCTAGTACTAATAAACCTCATAAAATCACCCCAAGCTTCGGTTTACCATCCTTTACCAATATATTACCATGTTCTTTATTGGAATACAAGTGTTTCTAATTTGTAAACATATATTTTTTTGCAATAAAATATAGGAGTTATAAATTACCCCTATATTTTAATTCATATTTATATATGCTTTAATCAATATACTATATAATCAATACAGTATATTACTAAATAGCCAATTTAATTATTTTATCAAAATAACAAATTGAAATCATATATATTTACTATTTTTTTGATCTTATAAATAAATACACACTATTTATTAAGAAAATTATTCCTGAGTAGAATAAAACTATAGCCCATTGTCCAAGCTTTAATGGAACGGTATTAAATATACTTGCTAAAAATGGTACATATAGTATTGCACATACCATAAGCATTGAGACAGTTACAGCTCCAACTAAATACGGATTACTAAATACCTTAATTTCAAAAATAGAATGTCTTTCTGATCTACATTCAAAAACATGTAGCAATTGTGACATAACAAGTGTTATTAATGCAAGTGTTCTACATGTAGCTAAGTCCATTCCATACAATCTTCCTGTCATAAATGAAAGTAAAGTACAAATACCAATTAGACATCCTCTCACAACAATTTTTGACCATAAGCCTCTTGCAAAAATACCTTCATTCTTTTCTCTAGGCTGTTGCATCATTATATCTTTATCAGCAGGATCCACACCAAGAGCAATTGCTGGTAAACCATCTGTTGCTAAATTAACAAATAAAATTTGTATTGGAGTAAGTGGATTCGGTAAATAAAATATTGATGCTAAGAACATGGTTAATACTTCACCTAGATTACAAGATAATAAATATCTTATAAACTTTCTTATATTATCATATATTATTCTTCCTTCTTCCACAGCAGATACTATAGTTGCAAAATTATCATCCATTAATACCATTGAAGCAGCTTCTTTAGTTACATCAGTTCCAGATATCCCCATAGCAATACCTATATCTGCTTCCTTTATTGCTGGAGCATCATTAACACCATCTCCAGTCATTGCAACTATATTGTTTTGCTTTTTAAAGGCTTTTACTATTCTAAGCTTATGATGTGGAGATACCCTTGCAAATACTCTTACATTTTTAACTTTTTTCATAAGTTCTTCATCACTAGTCTTTTCTATTTCTTCACCAGTCATAGCTTGATCATCTGTGTTGCAAATATTTATTGACTTTGCTATTGCAAGTGCAGTATTTTTGTGATCTCCTGTTATCATTACAGGTTGTATACCTGCAAGTTTACATTTAAGAACTGCATCCCTAACTTCAACTCTTGGTGGATCAATGCTTCCTGCAACGCCTAAGAATATCAAATCTTTTTCTAAACCTTCATTTTTTACTAATCCAGTTTCTTTATATGCAGCAGCTATACATCTTAAAGCTCTATTTGACATAGCTTCTATATATGATGCAACTTGCTTTTTCTTTTGAGCTGTTAAAGGCTTAATAGTTCCATTTTCTAATATGTGGGTACACCTTTCAATAACTCTTTCTGGAGCTCCCTTCATATAACAAACTTCCTTTGTTCCTTCTCTAACTATAACGCTCATCATCTTTCTTGAAGAATCAAATGGAATATCATAAATTCTTTTTGCATTAGAAACAAAAGCTTTAAGCAAATTCACATCTTTAAAGAAAGCTTTTATTAATGCCGTTTCAGTTGGGTCCCCATGTAAAGCCTTTTCTATGTTTTTAACATTAAAATCATAATTACAATCATTACAGTAAACTAAGGCTTTCATCATAGTCGAATGGTTAGTTAACTCTTCTTTATCTAAATCATGAATTTTACCATTCATATATATCTCTTTTACTGTCATCTTATTTTGAGTTAATGTTCCAGTTTTATCTGAGCATATAACAGAAGTACAACCTAGTGTTTCTACTGCTGGCAATTTTCTTACCAAAGCATTTTTCTTTAACATTCTAGATACGCCTAATGCTAGTGCAACTGTTACAATAGCTGCTAGTCCTTCTGGAATTGCCGCAACAGCTAATGAAACTCCAAGTAAGAACATTTCTGTTATTTCATTACCTCTAAGTATTCCAAGTACTGTTACAACTGCACAAATAGTTAAGCATAGTACTACTAATATTTTACCTAGTGAATCTAATCTCTCTCTTAATGGAGATTTTTCTTCTTCAATATTATCTAAAAGATTTGCTATTTTCCCCATTTCTGTATTCATTCCAATACCATCAACAAGTAAAATTCCTCTTCCTTTTAATACTGTTGTTCCCATAAATCCTTGGTTTTTTCCTCTTTTTGAATCTTTAGATACTCCAACTGATTCTCCAGTTAAAAGAGATTCATCAATCATCATCCCCGATGCTTCAATAAATGTACCATCAGCTGGAATTCTATCTCCAGCTTCTAAGATTACTAAATCTCCTATAGTAACTTCTATTGAATTTAATACTTTCAATACCCCATCTCTAATAACTTTACAAGTTGGTGCTGCTAATTCCTTTAATGCTTCTAAGGACTTTTCTGTTCTATATTCTTGAACAAATCCCATTATTGCATTTACAACAACTATAATAAGTATCGTTATAGCATCTGCAGTATCTCCCATTAATCCAGATATTACAGTAGCAGCTATTAATACCCAAACAATAAAATCATTAAATTGAGATAAAAATATTACTACAGGTGATGTTTTTTTCTTGTGTGACAATTCATTTAACCCATAAGTGCTTTGTCTTTTCTCAGCTTCCTTTGTAGATAGACCCCTAGACATTTCTCGTTCTTGTATCACCGGTTGTCCTCCTTATAATAGTTTCTATATATTATATTTAGTAAAATCAAAGATATGATTTTTTTTAATTATTACTATGTTAATCTAATAATTTTTCATTTTTATAATTATTAATTATCGAGTTTAATTGTACAAATTTCTACACATACTTTAAATAGATAGCTTTACAAATTTAAAATATAAATATAGAATAGGTATATATGTAATTAACTAAGGAGGGTAAAAATTTGAAAGATGTAATTTATGTAACTGGACATAAGAATCCAGATTCAGATTCAATATGTGCAGCTTTTTCATATGCTGAATATAAAAATAAGACAGGCAATCTGCCTGCAATACCAGTAAGATTAGGAAATGTTAGTCAAGAAACTCAATATATTCTTGATTATTTCGGAGTTGAAGCTCCTCAATTATTAAAAACTGTAAAATTAAAAATAGAAGATTTAGAGTTTGATAGAATAACTCCAGTATCTCCTGAAATTTCATTAAAAACTGCATGGAAGATAATGAAGGATAAAAATATAAAAACTCTTCCAGTCGCTGACGAAAATGATCATTTACTTGGAGTTCTAGCTGTATCTAACTTAACTTCATGTTATATGGATATATGGGATAATAAAATTTTAGCTAAGAGTAATACTACTTTTGAAAATATTGTTGATACATTATCTGCAAAAGAAATATTTGTAAATTATGAAAGAAAAACTTTCCCTGGAAAGATTGTTGTTTCAGCAATGAAACCAGAAAGTATGAAAGATCATATAGAAGCTGGAGATATAGCAATAGTTGGAGATAGAGAAGAAGTTCAAGATGCTTTACTTGATCTTGATATATCTTTACTAATAATAACAGGTTCTCATGCACCAACTGATGCAATAGTAGAAAAAGCTAAACAACATAACGTAAGTATTATAAGTACACCTCATGATTCATTTACAGCTTCAAGACTTATAGTTCAAAGTATTCCTGTTGGATATGTTATGATTAAAGAAAAATTAGTAACATTCTCAACTGATGACTTAGTAGAAGACGTAAAAAAAGTTATGATAGATACAAGATACAGAAGTTATCCTGTTATTTCAGAAAATGGTAAAGTACTTGGTACTGTATCAAGATATCATTTAATTTCTAACTTTAAAAAGAAAATCATTCAAGTTGACCATAATGAAAGAAGTCAATCTGTTGATGGACTTGAAGATGCAGAAATTTTAGAAATAATAGATCACCACAGAGTAGCTGATATTCAAACAAGCGGTCCACTATACTTTAGAAGTGAACCAATTGGAAGTACTTCTACTATAGTTGGTAAATGCTTCTTTGAAAATGGAATAAGACCTTCCAAGCAAGCTGCTGGACTTTTATGTGGCGCAATAATTTCAGATACACTATTATTTAGAAGTCCAACTTGTACTCCACAAGACAAGAGCATTTGCTTAAAATTAGCAGAAATAGCTGGAATAAATGTAGAAGAATTTGCTAAAGAAATGTTCAAGGCTGGAACTTCATTAAAAGGAAAAACAGTAGAACAAATCTTTAACCAAGATTTCAAGCCTTTTGGAATTGAAGATACAAGAGTTGGTATAGCTCAAGTAAATACAATGGATATTGAAGGATTTATGCCACTTAAGGATGAAATGTTAGCTTATATGAACACTAAAGCAAAAGAAGCTAACCTAGATATGGTAATGTTATTACTTACAGACATACTAAACGAAGGATCTCAAATACTAGTTGCTGGAGATAGACCAGAAATAGTAGAAAAAGCATTCAACGTTACACTAAAAGACAATACTGCATTCTTAGATGGAGTACTTTCAAGAAAGAAACAAGTAGTTCCACCAATAACTGCTGCAGTATCATCACTATAATTTAGCTAGCTAAATTATTAATGAAAGAATGAAAAAAGAAAAAGTTATGGATGAAATTCCACTGGAACTTCTAAATAGAATTAAAAAGGCTGAGAAAATCTCAGCCTTTATTTTATTCAATAATTCAGCTTATCTGAATTATAACAATAATTATTTCACTCTTTAATTATTTCCTTAATTCTTTCACTATTTCACTCTTTAATTCTTCCCATTTCTACCTAGCTCTCATGTTGTTAATCATTCCCCACATTTCGTCTGCAGTTTTTACTCCTCTTGAGCTAAGTTCGAAGGCTCTTTGTGTTACTATCATCTCTGAAAATTCAGTTGCAATATCAACATTTGATCCTTCTAATGAACCTTGATATATATCAAAATTTGTTGTTCTTTGGACTTCTACTCCTGGTGATGGAGTAAATAAATTATCTCCTATTGATAAGAAAGCTCTATCTCCTACAGCTGTATATACTGGAATTTCAGCAACTTGTATAAAGTTTCCTTTATCTTTTATATACACTTGGCCTTTTTTATCTACTAAAAAGTTATCTTTATTAAACACAACATTATCTTCTGAGTATCCATCTAAGTAATTTAACTCTAATTTATTTCCTCTATTATCTACAAGCCTACCTCTAGAATCAATAGCTAAAGCTCCATCTCTTGTATATGATTCTTGACCATTATCAGAAATAATTTTAAAATATCCTAATCCATCTATTGATAAATCAGTACTTCTTAAAGTTTCTTGAAGCATCCCCTGTGAGTTGTCTCTAAACCATTCTGAAGTTCTTGTACCAGTCCCAATTACAGACTCCTTATCATTAAGTGGAATTCCTTTTCTATCTAAGGACTCTGTAAGTAAATCCTTAAAACCAACATCTATTTTCTTATAGCCCATAGTAGTTGAATTTGCTATATTATTTGAAATTGCATCTAACTTATCCTGATTTGCATTCATTCCTGTTCTACCAGTCCATAATGCTCTTAACATACATTCTCCCCCTACTATTTAACTGCTCCTATTTCATTTGCAGCCTTTCCTAAAGTTTCATCAATAGTTTGTACTATTTTTTGATTAGTTTCAAAATTTCTCATTGTAGTTATCATATTAACCATTTCATTAGAAATATTTACATTAGATCCTTCTAATGCACCTTGTGTAACCCATACTTGTGCATTATATATAGGATTTTCTCCTCTAAAATAGTTGCCTCCTACCTTTAGTAAATCTCCATAATCACTAAAGTCTGCAGTTGCTAAATTATGAGTTGATCTATTTCCTACATAAATATTATTATTTTGATCTAAAACAAATTTATCTCCACCAACAAATATAGGCTCAAGTTCACCTGTATTTTTATTAGTTCCAAGAACTCTATCACCATTAGTATTTATTAGATATCCATCATTTCCAACTTTAAAATTACCATCTCTTGTATATAATATTTCGTTACCATTATTGGTTTGTCTTTCTATAGTAAAGAACCCTCTACCTTCTATAGCAAAATCTGTTTGTTTATCAGTGCTTTTTATAAGTCCTTGAGTAAATGCAGTATCAACACTATCTATTTCTGATCCTAGACTTATAGTTCCTAATTTTTGTGTTACATTTTTACCATTAATTACTTTATCCCTATTTTGCATCATAACTTCATCAAAGCTTTTGATTGATAAATTATCTCCCTTAAAGCCTGTTGTATTAGCATTAGTCATATTGCTAGTAATATTGTTTTGCCTATTTTCTAGTGATATTAATCCTGACACAGCTGTATATAGACTTCTAATCATTGCTCTCATCCCCTTTAAATAGTACTTTACATTCATCATCATAGTGCATTCCAAGATCTCTAGCCTTTTCTTCTATCTTATCACTAGAAATCTCTTTATTATAGCTATATCCAAACATAAAAATCGAAGTTAATACCATTCCTATTCCTATTCCCATAAGTACTTTTCTATCTGTTAAGAAATCAAATATTACAGTTAATTTTTTAATAAACTTTTTATTAATAATACTTCCCCCTTACCTATGGATAGCTCTTCGCATATTTTTTCATCAGTTAATCCAGCTTCTAGAAGTAATTTTACTTTCTCTAACTTATCATTTTTTAAATTGTTATACGAAATATTTGACTTATTTGAAAAATTTATTTCAGATATTACATTCTCATTAAATTCGCTATTAATATGCTCTTTTTTTAAATCATTATCTAATTCTTCTACTTCAAAACTTGTTATATTTATTTTATTATCGTCTGTTATCTTAGAACTCTTAATATCAGTGATTGAAATTTTTAATTCCTCAATTTCTTTCTGCAAGTCTAAAACAGTTTCTGCTAAGTCTTTTCTTATAGCTATTATCTCTAAACCATAGTCTTTATCATTATTTGATTCTTCTCTCTCTAATATTTTATCAAATGATTTATTCTCTTTTTTTATTGCCTTAATATTTAAAATTATAAGCATAATTCCTATTAAAATTGTTAATATAGGAAGCATAATCTTTTCCCCTCTATTATGTTCAAAATAAATTACTTTCTATATATAATTTATTTTTTGCATTACTACTCTTAAATTTCTTATTGCTCTGCTATGTAACTGACAAACTCTAGATTCTGAAACTTCTAAGATTTGTCCAATTTCTTTTAGTGTCAACTTCTCATAATAATATAAATTTAAAATAAGCTTGTCTTTATCTTTTAACCTTTCAATTGCTTCTGCGAGAATCTCTAATTTTTCTTTATACTCTAAAGATTCCTCAGGAGAAATAGAATTTTTGTCTTCTAAGGTTTCCATTATAGTTACATCATCATCGGCTGAATAAATTATAGATTCTAAAGACATTATAGACATGTAGTTAATATAATTTTCAACTTGAGAAACTTCTTCCACCGATATATTTAATTCTAGAGCAATTTCTTGTAAACTTGGATCTCTCATATATCTATTTTGAAGCTTTTCAACACATTCATTATATTTTGCTAATTTATCCATAGCTCCTTTTGAAATAGGTCTGCATTTTCTTATTTCATCAATCATAGCTCCTTTGATCCTTAAAGTTGCATAAGATGAAAACTTCATCCCTTTCGTTGAATCATATCTATTAATTGCATCTAAAAGCCCAACAATTCCGTAGCTCACTAAATCCTCATATTCTATATACTTAGTTTTACCGAGCATAACTCTAGAAGCCAAATATTTAACTAATGGTATATACTTTTCGACTATTTGTTCTTTATGAATTACAGGGCTTTGACATTCCATATTAATGACCTCCTCTAAATAAGTTCTCTTTGCTTTCTCATTATTGTAAATACAGTTTTAATAATTTTTTCTCTAGTTCCACTATCTATATCATCAAAATTTATACCACATATATATTTTTTATCTTGTGCTTTATCGACCCTTATAACTTTTCCTCTCACAGATATTTTTTCGTTATCGTATGTTAAATTTGCAATTATAATATCTGAAACTTTAATTTCTTCTTTTATCTTAATTCGCATACCTCCACCGCTTAAATCAAGAAGCAATGCATGCTCATACTTTTCTTCCCCACTAATATTTGCTTTTAACTCTTCTTCCTTTATATAATTGATAATTTGTACAACATTGACTCTTACGTAGTCTCTTCTTTGAATTCTTGTTACATCATAAGGTTTACTTACTCTATAAAATGGTATATCTTTTTCTATAACTCGACCTAAAACCTTGTTCTTATATCCAAATACATTTCCTTTATCATCATAAAAAATCTGCTCTATTTCATTTCCATCTTTTAATGTTAAATAAATACCATCACTTACCGGAATAGTTATTAGTATTTCATCATCCTTTATATCTTGAATCGAAGATTTATATATACCTTCTTCCCATAAAACATCAATTTTGCAATTTATACCAAGTTCTAATTTTGCCATGACTGACCCCCTAAGAAAAAATATTAAATAATTTTTTAAACAACCCTTGAGCTCCTGCTCCCATAGTTTCTTTTTTTTCACCTATAATTTTTTCGGCTATAGTTTTTATACATTTAGCTGCATCGCAATTTGGATATCCTATTACAAATGGAAGCTGTTCTCTTACAGACATTATAAGTTTTCTGTCCTCATATACAACTCCTAAAAAGCCTACATCTATCTTTAAAAATCTATTAACTGCCATTTTGAATTTCGAAAAAGTTTGATCTCCTTCTTTTTTTTCTAATATCTTATTAACTACTATACTTGCCCTATCCTTTATTTTGAAATGATCTACTGCTTTTAATAAACTATAGCCATCTGTTAATGATGTTGGTTCTGGAGTCGTTACTAATATTACTTCATCAGAACATGCAATAAAAGCCAAAACGCTTCTACTTATTCCTGCACCTGTATCTATAAAGATATAATCAAATCCCTCTAACATTTCTATCTTTTTTAAAAACAAATCTCTTTGATTTTGCTCTAAATCCTCTATATTATTGAGACCACTTCCACCTGATAATAACTTAACTCCTTCTGGACCATTAACTATAATATCTTCCATTGTTAATTTACCATTTATTAAATCTAAAACACTATTTCTAGGATATATTCCCATTAATACATCATCATTTCCCATTCCTATATCAGCATCAAATATTAATACTCTTTTTCCCTTCTGTACTAATGTAATTGCTAAATTAACTACAAAATTGCTCTTACCGACTTCTCCCTTACCTGATGTTACTGTAATAATTCTAGGCTTTCCTTTTTGCTCCTCTAGGGCTTCACCTCTTGCTAGTCTCCTTAAGCTTTCAGCTTGATCTAACATATAGTTTCCTCCCCTAGAATAAGTCTTGAAATTTCACTTTTTAAAGGGATTCTAATATCATCTGGAACATTTTGACCAGTAGTAATATATGCTATAGGCTTTTGTGCTTTCTTTATAATATTGTACATACATCCATATGAGCTAGTTTCATCAAGTTTAGTTATTATCATTTTTTCATAGCCAATTTCACTATATCCATTGATTATTGTTTGTATATCTCTATTTTTCGTTGTTCCACTTATAACCAATGCTATATGATCAGCATTTACTTTTTGAATAAAAGCTCTAAGCTCTGAAATCTGCATAGTATTTTTGCTACTTCTACCAGTCGTATCAATTAATATTACATCACAATCTTCTAGCTGATTAACTGCAAATTCCATTTCCTTTAAAGTTATAACTACTTTAAAAGGGATATTCATAATTTCCGCATAAGTTTTTAATTGCTCTACAGCACCAATTCTATATGTATCTATTGTAATTAAACCAACCTTCTTTTTTTCAATTAATGCTAATCTTCCTGCAAGCTTAGCTATAGTTGTGGTTTTTCCTACTCCTGTTGGCCCTACTAAAACTACTTTACCATTTAAGCTTGCAGTACAAACTTCAATTTCATTCTCTAGCAAACTTTTAAAGTATATTTTAAATTCATCTAAATTATCATACTTATTCATTAATATTTCTTTTATTAGTTCATCATCAATATCAATATCTTTTAAATATTCTAATACTAAGTCTTTTTCCTCTTCTTTGTTAGTATTTCTAATAACTTTATTTAACAAATCTTTGATTTCTTTTACTTCTTCTTTTATATTATCTGCATTTGTTAAAGCTGCTTCTTTATTAATCTGTTGACCTTTATCAAACTTTGTATCTTTACTATCATTTATTATCTTGTTAATACTGTCTAGTGAATCTTTAAAATCTATATCATTTTCATTTCCCATATTTAATTTACTCTTTTTATCTATCTTGTTATTTTCCAAAGCTGCTGTTACTTCAATAAGCTTAGGTCTAAAATATCCCTTAACACCTGATTCTCTTACCTTTCGTTGACTAATTATAATAGCGTTTTTACCTAGCTCATACCTTATCCTAGTTAGAGCTTCATTCATATTTTTAACTAAGTATTTTTTAATTACCATTACAACGATACAACTCCTTCAGTTCTTATTTCTACGTCATTTGGTATCTCATTTAATGATATAACCATCACATGTGGAAATACCATTTCTATAAGCTTTCTAAATACAGGTCTTATATTAGGTGATACCAATATAACTGGTTGATTATTGTAAAAATATACTCTATCGAGAGTATCTCTTACACTCTCAAGTATTCTAGTAGTTGTATCCGGATCAACTGCTGGAAATGATCCTTGCATAGATTTTTGAGTATTAGCAGATATTATTTCTTCTATTTGTGGAGATAAAGTAACAACTGTTATACTTCTATCTTCATCTATTACTTGATTACAAATTGTTCTTGCTAATGCAAATCTAACATACTCAGTTAAAAGTTCTAGATCCTTTGTAAGTCTTGAATTATCTGCTAAAGATTCCATTATTGCAACCATATCTTTTATTGGAACTTTTTCTCTTAATAAATTTTGTAATACTTTTTGAAGCTCTCCTATTGTCATTAAGTCTGGTATAAGTTCCTCTACAACTGTACTATATTTTTCTCTAGTATTATCTACTATTAATTGAACCTCTTGTCTTCCAAGTAATTCATAAGAATGAGATTTTATAGTTTCAGTTAAATGGGTAACCATTACTGTAGTTGGATCTACAACCGTTAAACCTTTTATTTCTGCTTCTTCTCTTTGATCTTTATTTATCCATACTGCTGGCAAATTAAATGTAGGTTCAATAGTTCTTATTCCAGATATTTGAGAATTCTCTCCAGATGGATCCATACAAAGTAACATATTTGCCATAAGCTCTGCTGAGGCAATAACAGTTCCTCTTATCTTTATTACATACTCATTTGTTTTTAATTGAAGATTATCTCTTATTCTTATAGGTTGTACAACAACTCCCATTTCAATTGCACATTGTCTTCTAACTGAAGCAATTCTTTGAAGTAAATCTCCACCTGTTGATTCATCAGCTAAAGGAATTAATCCATAACCTATTTCTACTTCCATAGGTTCTACAGAAATTAAACTCATTACATTTTCAGGCTCTTTTCTTTCCATTTCTGTATACTCTTCTTCTACCTTTGCAAGCTCAGCTTCTTGATTTTTCTGATCTTCCTTTATTAAAAGATATGTAGCAACACTTCCTGTAACAGCTGCTAATAAAAATGGAATCTTTGGCATACCTGGTATTAAAGATAAAAAGAACATTACTGCAGAAACTATTCCAAGTGCAACAGGGAATGCAGTAAGTTGTTTGCTAAATGTTTTACCAAAGTTATCAGAAGAACCTGATCTAGTTACTAATATACCTGATGCTGTGGATATTAATAATGCTGGTATTTGGCTAACTAACCCATCTCCAATAGTGAGTCTTGTGTATAATTCTCCAGCTTGTGTAAAGCTCATACCGCTCATTACTCCAATAACAATTCCTGCTACTATATTAATTAAAGTTATTATTATCCCTGCTATAGCATCTCCTTTTACGAACTTAGACGCCCCATCCATAGATCCATAAAAATCTGCTTCTGATTGTAAGTCTTGTCTTCTTTTTCTTGCCGTTACTTCATCAATTATTCCAGCATTTAAATCAGCATCTATACTCATTTGTTTACCTGGCATAGCATCTAAAGTAAATCTTGCTGATACTTCTGAAACTCTTCCTGCACCGTTAGTTATTACTACGAATTGTATAATTACTATAATTAAGAAAATTATTATTCCAACGATATAGTTTCCGCCTATAACAAATTCTCCAAAGGCTTCGATTATACTTCCTGCACTACCCTCACTTAATATAAGCCTTGTAGATGATATGTTAAGGCCTAATCTAAAAAGTGTTGTTACAAGTAGTAGTGTTGGAAAGACTGATAATTGTAATACATTTGTCGTAAACATAGTGATCATTATTACTACAGCTGAAAGTGTAATATTAAATGCTAATAAAATATCTAATATTAGCGGTGGAAGAGGTATTATTATCATAAGTACAATACCCAATACACCAAAGGCTACTAATATATCTGTGTTTTTCTTCAAATTAATTTTATTATTTACAAGCAACCTTATCCCATCCTTTATTATCTAGTACGTCTTTTTTTCTTATCTAATTTAAATACCATAGCTAAAACTTCTGCTACAGCTTGATACATATCTTGTGGAATTTCTTTATCAATTTCTACAGATTCAAATATCATTCTTGCTAAAGGCTTGTTTTCTATTATTGGTACTTTAGATTCAATAGCTTTTTCTTTTATCTTTATAGCTATCGCATCTGCTCCCTTAGCTACAACCTTAGGTGCTTCCATCTTACCTTCCTCATATTTTATTGCAACAGCTAAATGAGTAGGATTTGTAATTACAACAGTAGCATCACCAACTGATTGCATCATTCTTCTTTGAGACATTTCTCTTTGCCTTTGTTTTATTTTAGATTTAATTTGAGGATCTCCCTCCATTTGTTTGTATTCTTCTTTAATTTCTTGTTTAGTCATTCTAATATCCTTCTTGAAAAGCATATATTGAACAACATAATCTATAATTGCAATTACAACTAATAATATACATATTTTCACAAATATACCTACTATTAAAGATTTAACTTCTCCCCCCAAAGTAGGTAAATATAAATTTCCAATTTGCATTATCTTATCAAAGTTATCTCTTACATATGAATAGGAAATGTATATCATTATTGAAATAAGAATTAAGTTTTTTATTAGTTCAACTAAAGCTTTTTTAGAAAACATATTCTTAAATCCATTAATCGGATTTAGCTTTCCAAATGAAGGCTTTATAGCATCCTTAACTACTAAAAATCCAGATTGAATTAAGCTTGCAGCAACTCCAGCAATCATTATAGGTAAAATAACAGGCATTATTACCATTGCTGCTTTGCTTATAATAAGAGTATTAATACCTTTTATGCTATTTTCAGTAACTTCCATTGACCCCATATCTCCTAGAAAATAAACTACATTATCCTTCAAGGAAGATACTATAAATCCACTTAATGTAACAATAACTAGTATAGTAGCTATCATTGTGATTGCAAGACCAATATCTTTACTTCTAGCTATTTGCCCTTTTTTTCTAGAATCACTTTTCTTCTTTGGCGTAGCTTCTTCTGTTTTTTCATCTGCACCAATTAAAAAAATTAATGGAACAGTTGTCATTATTTTTCTGAATATATCTGGTAAATAACTTATACTACTAACAAATAACTTTATTATAATTGGCAATGATACCGATATTGCAATTATCCCAACCAGCATTTTAACTGGCATACCAAGTATCATCACATTTATTTGTGGGACAGCTCTTGAAATAAGTCCCATACAAAGATCTGTTAATATAATTATCAATACTATTGGTATTGCAATTTTCAATCCTATTGCAAAATACTTTGCTATAACTTCTATAAGTACCATCATTGTATCTGGATACATTAAACTTTTACCCATCGGTAGTATTATAAAACTCTCTATAAGCGATTTAATAAGCATATGATGTCCATCTACTACAAAGAAAATCATTAATGCTACATAATGAAGCAAATTACCACTTATAGTCGTACTCGTTTTACTATTTGGATCTATTGTATTAACCATACTCAACCCTATATGTACATCTATTAAACTCCCTGCCATAAGTACTACTTCAAAAGCAATATTAGAGATTAATCCAAGAACTAATCCTGTTGTGACTTCTGAAATCATATAAATAACTAAATAATAATTGCCAGTTATTGAATTTATATTTGAATAATCTATTCCTCCAAGTAATGCAAAGGAGAATATGAAAGAAAACATAGCTTTTAATGTTTTCGGTGTTCCATTTGGAAAAAATATATTAGTTATAGCAAAAAATGCCGTCACTCTTAAAAATATTAAAAACAGGGCTAAAAAGTAGGCTGTATCTATCATACTTTACCTACCCCCTAAGTAGATATCTTAATAATAAGCTCAAATATTCTTTCTGTAAAAGATACTAGTGTATGTAACATAAAGCTTGATAACATTAGTCCTACAGCTGCAATTCCTATAAGTTTTGGAACAAAGGTTAATGTTTGTTCTTGTATTTGAGTGGTTGCTTGAAATATGCTTATTATTAATCCAATTAAAATTGATACTATTAAAATAGGTCCTGCTACCTTTAATGATGTATATAATGCATCTCTAACAATTCCTATTATTAAATTTTCACTCATACATATCACCTACCCTCCAAAGCTCATTATCAATGACTTAACCATTAAATACCAACCATCTACCATTACAAATAATAATAATTTAAACGGTAGTGCTACCATAACAGGTGGTACCATAAACATTCCCATTGACATAAGTACACTTGCTACAACCATATCTATTATTAAGAAAGGTATGAAAAGTAAAAATCCTATTTGGAAAGCTGTTTTTAGTTCACTTATTGCAAAAGCTGGTATAACAACAGTTAATGGAATATTATCTCTTGTTATTTCTTCTTTATCTAATTTTGATGCTTCAACAAATAACTCTAAATCTTTTTGTCTTGTTTGCTTTAACATAAATTCCCTTAAAGGTTTGCTTCCAGCCTCCATAGCTTCATTTTGTGTTATAGTATTTTCCATAAAAGGCTTAAATGCATTGTTATTAATCTCACTATACACTGGTTGCATTATAAATATAGTTAAAAATAATGCTAATCCTATAAGTATTTGATTTGGTATAGATTGTTGCGCTCCTAATGCATTTTTTAAAAATGAAAATACAACTATTATTCTTGTAAAAGATGTCATCATTATTATTATTGAAGGTAATAATGTTAAAATAGTTAGTATTATTAACAATTTTATATTGTCAACATAATTTTGAGGAGAAGTAGATTCACCACCTACCGAAATATTAACGTTTGGTACATTTATAGGCTCAGCACTTACGCATTTATCAAAGGTGAATATTAACGTCAATGCTATTAGCATCATAAATAAATATTTTTTCTTTTTACTCATACTTATCTTCCTTTTAGTTATATTTATTCTTAAGTTTATTTACTTTAGATTTTAAACCTTTAATAGCTACTTCATATTGCTGATTAATCTTTTCTTTTTCTCTTCTTTTCTCCTCTTCTAAAAGCAATATATCTTCCTCAGATATTTCATCTATCTTTTCAGTATTATTATTAGACGAACTCATTATATAACCTTTTTTACCAATCTTTACTACTACTATTGATGTATCTTTAGATATTTGAACTCTTTCTAATATTTTTACATATTTTCCTTCATTAAACCTGTTAAGTCTATTTCCACTTATTTTAAATACTAAATACATAAGTCCCAGTACTACAATAAGTGCAAATATTAGTCTAACTATCATAAACACTAAATCCATCTTTTAACTCTACTTCCTTCTATTGTACTATAATATCGCTTATATATACATCTTTTAATATACCTGACTTTAATTTTTGATTCATTCTAGCTACAATATCACCTTTAATAACTGCTTCATTTGCTGGCTCAAAGTCTTTTGCCTTACAGGATTTTATATAGAAATTAGCTACATCTCTAAGTACTACTTTTTTATCTTCTATTTCTTTAGTTAAATCTTTATTATTTTTGTCATAACTTATTGAAAGGTTAAGCTTAATATATCTATTTGATCCTTCATCACTTAAATTAACAAATATTTCTCCAACTTCAAAAAAAGCTTCTTCCATAACAACCGGCTGTGAGGCATTATTTTTATTCATAAAGTAATATACTCCCCCAAATGTCCCCCCACCCAAAATTGCTAGAATAGCAATTATTATAATTAATTTGCTACCCTTTTTTTTCTCTTGCTTGCTTTCAGCCATTTTATTCTTCCTCCTTTTCAGTTGTCACAATCAAAATATCAACTCTTCTATTTTTAGCCATATTTTCATAAGTATCATTAGCTGCTACTGGATGGTACTCACCATATCCTGCCGCACTAAATCTTGAAGGATCTTGTCCCATTACTTCTATAAAATATTTAACTACATTAACTGCTCTATCAGCAGATAATTCCCAGTTCGATGGAAACCTACTTGTATTTATAGGTCTATTGTCTGTATGACCTTCAACTAATATTAGATTATCTATAGATGCTAGAAGAGAATTGATTTTATTAAGTACTTCTTTACTTTCTTCTCTTAAATCAGAACTTGAAGTTTCAAATAATACGTTATCTCTTAGCTGTATTATTACTCCTCTTTTATTATCGATTATATCTACTACAGATTCTAATCTATTTTCATTAACAAATTCTTTAACATTCTTATACATTTTTTCTTGTTCTGTTAAGGACTCTCCACCCTCTATATTATCATCCGTTTCTCCGCCAATTAAAGGTACTTCACCATTATACATGTTATATTCCATTATACTGTCACCACTTTGCCCACTCATCATTGATACAAAGGCATTAGAAATACTTTTTGTTTTTTCAGCATCAACAGTAGCCATTGAATATAACAAAACGAAAAAAGTAAGCAATAAAGTTACAGTATCAGCATAAGTTGCCATCCATTCATCGCCTCTTAAGCCATCACCTTTATTCTTTTTCTTTCTAGCCATTAAATAACAACTCCTTCACCATTTTCAATGCTGTTATTTAAATATTCTAATTTTTCTTTAGGAGGTAAGTATGTTATTAGCTTTTCTTCCACAATTCTTGGATTTACACCTGATTGTATTGCAAGTATTCCTTCTAAAATCATTTCTCTTTCTCCAGCTTCCTTTGCACTCTTTTGTCTTAAGTTAGAAGCAATAGGATTGCAGAAAATATTAGCCAAAAGTGATCCATAGAATGTAGTTATTAAGGCTTTTCCCATACCAGATGCAATATTAGCGACATCTGTTAAATTTGCAAGCATTTGAATTAATCCAATTAAAGTCCCTAGCATACCAAATGCAGGTGCATAAGCTCCCCAAGCAGCGTAAATACCTGCTCCTCTTTCATGTCTATTTTCCATTTCACCAATTTCTAACTCTAATATTTCTCTTATTGTTTCTGGCTCAATACCATCTACAACCATTTGTAATCCTTTTTTCATAAAAGGATCTTCCATTTCTGAAATATCATCCTCTAATGATAACAAGCCTTCTCTTCTAGCCTTTTTAGAAAGATTACCAAATCTTACAATTATATCTTTTCCTGATGATTTATTTTCCTTAAAAGCTTGTATGAAAAGCTTTCCCATATTTTTCACTTCTTCTAATGAATATGTTATTAAAAGAGCTGATAAAGATCCTCCTACAGTTATTATTACAGATGCTAAGTCCCAGAAAATTTTAAGACTACTTCCAATAAGCATTCCATAAATCATTAATACTATGCTTAATATTAAACCCACTGAGGTTAATATGTCTAACTTTTTCATATAATATTGCCTCCCATTATAATCTATAAGTAACAATCTTATTTTTGTATCTAATTACTTTTTCTACTATCTCTTCTACACTTTCAAGCACAATATACTTTTTACCATTAGTTAATGTAATTAAAGTTTCAGGAACCTCTTCTATTTTCTCTATATGATCTGCATTTAAAATAAAATCTTTATTATTCATAGCTGTTACATTAATCATTTAATTCCCCTCTTCACTATAGTAAATTCACTTTAGTAGATGTAAAATACTTTTTCGTAATTTACTTATATAGTTAGACTGCTTTGCTCAGTTTATTGGATCAACTGAGCATGAGCAATCTATTTTGTTTTATTATCTCTTTAAGTTAATTATATCTTGAAGAATTTCATCTCCAGTAGTTATCATTTTTCCTGATGCTTGGAAAGCTCTACTTGAAACTATCATATCTGTAAATTGTTCTGATAAATCTACATTTGACATTTCAAGCATTCCTTGAAGATTATCTCCATACCCTTTTGAGTTATCATCATTTAAAGTTCCAACACCACTCTTTATAACAGCATCTCCTGAGTTAACTGATGAACTATAAAGATTTCCTCCAAGCTTAGTTAAACCTTCTGGGTTCTTAAAACTTGCCATGGCTATTTGTCCAAGTGCCGCTACTCTACCATCTTCAAGTACTCCATTAATTACACCATTTTTATCTATGGTATAAGTTTTAACTCTAAGTTCTGTATCTGTACCTGGTACTTTTACCTTGTCTGGAATCTTAAGAGTTTTTAATTCTCCATCATATGATTTAAGATTTTTTGTTGCATCTATAAAGTTAATACTTCCATCAGTATTCATACTTTCTATTGGAGTTCCTCCATTTGTTTCTTCTGAAACAACGCCTCCAATTTCCATTGGTTTTCCTGTTGAAGTTATTCCTTGAGCTATTCCTTTTCCTTCTAAAGCTCTAGTTAAAGCATCTTGTATATTTTTAGCTGTAATAGCATTTGTAGTTACAAAATCACCATTTATAGTAATTGTCTTTCCTTTTTCATCAATTGTAGCTGATGTCTTAGTACCAGGTGTTATTTGTCCAACTTGGAATTTGTATCCATTCAACGCTGCTCCAGCATCAAATGTTAATTCAACACCACCAACAGTAATTTTGCCTGGTGCCTTATCAACCTCTCCACCTTCAATATTATCTGAAGTTAATCCAGTGTAAGGTTTTGATGTTCCAGATACCTTTACTTTCTCACTTGTACCTAACTCTGCATTTAACTCTGCATTTATCTTATCCTCTAAATCTCTTGCTGCAACTTTTTTAGTAAAATCACCTTTAATAACTAATTTATGATTATTTCCACCTGAAGCTGCTACATATTCTACTGATAATCCTGGTTCATTAATATCTGTAATTTGAAACTCTAAATTATTTAATAGTGTTCCTGCTGGAAGTTCTACATTTAACCCAGCAATATTTAACGCTTTTGGAGATGACGCTGTTACACCATCTTGGAACTTAATTTTATTTGTTATATCAGCTGAATTTATACTTCTTGCAACAGTTAATTGAGTCTTAATTCCATTTGCTTTTAATGCACTATTTAATTTAACCTGTAAATCTGCATTAGTAAATTTATCAGGAGTTGAATTAAAATCACCATTAATAATTATGTTTCCATTTTCAACTACTACTGTAAGTGGGGTACCTACTGAACTTTCTCCTATAGAAATAGTATAATCATTAAGTTCGCCATCAGTTACTCCAGTAAAAGTAAATCCACCAACAGCTTTAGCTGCACTTCCATCTTTTGCATCTACCATTTCAGCTGGAGAATTTACTTTACCTGAATCATCTGTCCCACCACTTATATTACCCAAAGTTGCAGGAGTTCCTGTAACTTTTGCTTCTTGTGTGATTCCTGCACCTTTAAACTTACTATTTAACTCATCTTGCAAATCTGCAGAATTAAATGATTTATTTAAAAAATCTGCATTAATAACAATTTTCCTTCTTCCTTTTTCTATATTAACTTCTAGTGGATCTTTTGATATTTCTCCAATTTCAAAACTATATCCATTTAAATCACTACCTTCGTTAAGTTGGATAGTAAACCCAGATATAGTAATAGCTTTAGGTGCTAATGCATCTGTACCACCTACGACTGCTGATGATCCTAAACCTCCAAAGCTAATAGGCTTTCCACTAACAAACATTTGTTGGGATATTCCAGCAGAAGAAAGTCCTTTATTTACTGCTGATTCTACTTGAGCTGGTGTTAATGCTCCTGCTCTAGAAAAATCTCCATTTACTACTATTAGTTTTTCAGCCTTATTAACATCTGCAGATGTAACTGTTCCTGGTCCAACAGATCCTAGAACTATTTTATATCCATTTAATTGTGATCCAGGTCCAAATCTAAAGTCTAATCCCGCTGTGCTTACTCCATTAGGAGCTTGTCCTGTTGCATCTTGTGAGCTATCATCATTTGTTAATGAATAACCCATAACTCTAAATCCATCACCAGTTAATAAATTCCCTTGCTCATCTAGGATAAATGATCCATCTCTACTATACATTATTTCGCTTCCAGAATTGCTTAATGACTGAGCAGTTATATTATGCGCCCCAGCCCTATGATTTACTTCTAAAGTTCCATCATAAATTGATGGTCCTTTACTTACCATAAAGAATCCATCACCATCTATTGCAACATCTAATTGTCTTCCTGTAGGTTGCATCATACCTTGTGTCATAACAGAATCTATACTTGCAAGTTGAACTCCAAGCCCAACTTGGCTAGCATTTACTCCACCTTGATTGTTAGATGGTGCCATAGCATCTGAGACATTTTGACTTAGCATATCACTAAATCTTGCTCTTGATGATTTAAATGATGTAGTTCCAACATTTGATATATTATTTCCTATAACATCTAACTTAGTTTGATTAACTTTCATACCGCTTATACCAGAATACATTGATCTTAACATAAATTGACCTCCAACCCTTTATTTTTTCTTGCATCTGTCATTCAGCAAGAATCAAGCCTCCTAAAATAGGTCCAGCTTATAAAATTACAACACTATCAACATTTGTAAATACATTTTCCTTAGCTCTTTCTTTTTCAATTGCTGTTATTACAGTTTTATTTTCTATACTAGCTATTAAAGCTACATCTTTGTATATCATTACAGAATTTTTAGAGCCCTTATCTTGTGCCATTTTGAATCCTTTTGCAATTTGCTCCATATCTTTATCCGTAAAATTAATTTCTTTTAATCTGTCTGCTGCATGTTTTGATAGTGTATATTCTTCACTACCTTTATTTATAGCTTCATTTAAAATGTCATTAAACTTACTTTTATAGTGATTATTTTTTCCATTTACACTTTCGTTTGGTAACTGAAAATTACCTACAGGATAAGCTTTTCCATTTATAACTCTAAAGCTCAAAAAATCACCTACTTTAATAATTTAATTATTTACTTCTTACTCTTCCTCTCGCTTTATTTCTTCTCTACTATTTGAAGCTTTAATTATCTTGTCATAAGTAAATTCTTTTATTTCATCCGAATCATGTAACTTAATTCTTACCTTAACTACACCTTGGTCCTTTAGTACACCTAAAACTTCTCCAGTAATATTATTTTCTTTTGAATCCTTCTCACTTAATTCAACATGTTTTCCTATAAATGAAGAAGCAACTAAAAATGACATATTACCATTAATATTATTAATTGATGGTAACGAATAATCAGGAACATCTAAAACAGTAAGCACATCTGTTATATCAAAGTCCTTATAAGAATTACTTCCATTTTCATTAACTTCCACAGAAATCGTTGTTTTACCTGATGTAGAAGTTACAGATTTCACAATTCCAGTATAAGGATTCCCTGCATTATCAACACTCTTTAAAGTTACCCCTTTACCAACCATTGAATTATTTGCATAACTAGACATTGTGCTATTTAAATTTGTCATTTGCTCCATTGAAGCAAATTGTGCCATTTGAGTAACATATTGAGTAGAATCGTTATTTCCCATTGGATCCATATTAGACAACTCTGCAGATAATATTGTTAAAAATGCATTTTTATCCATATCTTGTCCAGGTTTAACTATTTGTGTTCCTCTATCAGTTGCTCTAGTACCTGTATAGCTATTAATAACATTAGACACTTAGTTTTCCCCCTATGCTAATAAATTTACATTACTTTCATTAAGTAATTCTTCTTTAATTTCTTCGTCATCAATAAATATAGGATTATTATTATTATCTCTGCTTTGCTGATTTCTAAAATTATCTGATGAATTTTCTTTTCCATTAAAGAAAGTAGTATCTTCATTATATATTCCTATATTTACTTCTTGAATTTTAATATTTTGATCTACTAAACTTTTCTTTATCTCATGTAAATTAGAATTTAATAAATTATAAGTTTCCTTAGAAGTTGCTTTTATCTCGGCTCTCATTATTCCTTCTTCTGAAAGAATTTTAATAGTCATTTCTCCTAGCTCTTTAGGATAAATTTTAACTTTTAATTCTTGAACAGCATTTTTCATCATAAACTTAACATTTTTTATTACATCTAAATCTAATGTTTGCTTATTTACAACTATTGGTTCTTTTATTACTTCTACATTATTTTTATTAAATTTATCATAATAGCTTAATACTTTTGAAAATGATCCTTTACTATCATTATCTATTATCTTAGAAAGTATTTTATCTTCATCATTATTTTCATCTAAGGCATTTTGTTTTAATGAATTATTATAATTTAGATTTTTATCTTTATTTGAATTCTTATCCAATGAGTTAGCCTTATTATCTACAACATTATCATTTACAATTACTCTTGTATTACTAGTACTTTCTTCTATAATATTATCTTCATTATTTACTTTTTGTAATATCAAAGCACTTACTATTTTAAGCTTGTCTTTCTCTTTAATACTAGAAGATATTTTTTCTATAGATTCTTTTGGTAATAATTCTAATAAAGAAATAATTTTATTTGATAACTCACCCTTATAATCCTCTATAGTATTACTCTCAAAAGTATTTAAGTTTATGTCTTCTAAAATACTATTAGTTGACCCTTTTAAATCTCTTAGTAAATCCTTAATATCAATATTACCTGAATTATTATTGCTTTTGCTTAGTAATTCTAGAGCTTGTAAAGGATCTGCTATTTTTGTATCCTCTTTTGAATTAAATAATGTTAAGAATAAATTTTCTATATTATCTAAGCTAGAATTATTTAAACTATTAACCTCACTATCAGTAGTAATTAAATTTTCATTACTTAAATTTTTATTTAAAAGTCTAGATAATAATATTAATATTTCACTTAAAGCATCTATATCAGATTCGCTTTTTATAAAATCCTTACTTTCTATAAAATTCCCACTATCTATTAATTCTTCTATTTTATTAGCTACCTCTGATAATATATTTTCCACATTATCTTCATTCTCAGAAATCTCATTTTTACCAATATAAGTTTTATTATTTTCTTGTACTGATGTATTATTTGCTAAACTCTTTGAATTATCATTTTCAACTTCTTTATTAAGATAATCTTTAAAATCTGAATTTACCTTTTCTTCTTTTTTAGATTCTTCTTTCTTTGAGATAGTTTTTATATCCTTTAACTTATTATCTAAATCAATCAGAATTTTTGTATTTATCACTCTTTACTCACCTCCTTTCAATGCTTTCTCATGTATGCATATAAAGCAAGTTCGTCATTAAATATTTGATCTTTTCTTTCTTCTTCTTTATAAAATTCTAAGGATTTTCTTTCTTTTAATATATCAACTGTTTTTCTTTCTATCTGCTTTTTCAATAAATCTTCTCTTCTTATATCAAGTTCTTTTAATTTTATAGTTAAATCTTTTTCTGTTTCTGTAATTCCTTTATCTAAAGCAAATAAATAGTTTCTTTTAATTTTTTGATATACAAGGCTTTCGTCTTTATTTATTCCACTGTATTTATCATAATTAAATTTAAGATTATTTAACTTTTCTTCTGTTTTTTGTTTTTCTCTTTCAGTCTTAGTAAATAATCTTTTGCTTTCTTCTTCCTTTTCTGTTCTTATTTCAAGAAGTTTTTCTAATCTAAATTTAAAATTTCCCGACATTTTGAGCCTTCCTTTTAATTTCTAAACATAGAAATAAGTTTTTCTAAAGAAGTGTTAAAATCAGATTTTTCTTCAATTCCTTGTTTTAAATAGCCATTTAATCTATCATTATATTGAATTGATAAGTCTATCTTTTTATTACTTCCCTTTACGTAAGCACCTAAATTTATTAAATCCTCAGCATCTTTATATGTTGCAAGTAAATCTCTTCCCATTGATGCAGCTTCCTTATGAATATCAGTAGCAATACTAGGCATAAGTCTACTAATACTATTCAAAATATCTATAGCAGGATAATGATTCTTATGTGCTAAAGCTCTTGATAAAACTATATGTCCATCTAATATACCTCTTACAGCATCTGCAATTGGCTCATTAAAATCATCACCATCAACTAAAACTGTATAAAAAGCTGTTATAGATCCTTTATCAGATGTACCTGGTCTTTCCATAAGTTTAGGCAATTTAGCAAATACAGATGGTGTATATCCTTTTTGTGCAGGTGGTTCTCCTATGGCCAAACCAACTTCTCTTTGTGCCATGGCAAATCTAGTTACCGAATCCATCATCAATATAACTTTTTTCCCTTTATCTCTAAAATATTCTGCTATAGCTGTTGCTGTTAATGCACCTTTAATTCTTATTAAAGCTGGTTTATCTGATGTTGCACATACAACAATAGATTTTTTCATACCTTCCGGACCTAAATCCTTTTCTATAAACTCTAAAACTTCTCTTCCTCTTTCTCCAATTAAAGAAATTACATTAATATCGGCTTCAGCCTCCCTTGCTATCATTCCAAGTGTAGTACTTTTTCCTACGCCAGAACCAGCAAATATACCAATTCTCTGTCCTTCACCTACAGTTAAAAATCCATCTATAGCTCTTACTCCAGTTGGGAGAATTTCTGTTATTCGCCTTCTTGTTAATGGATCTGGAGGTTGATTTTCAAGAGGATATCCTTCCCCTTGAAAAATCTCATCCCCTTGAAGTGGATTACCTAATCCATCAAGTATTTTGCCTAGTAAATCATCTGAACACCTTACCTCTAAAGGTCTTCTTTCTGGATCTACTCTACATCCCGGAGATATTCCTATAAGTTCTCCTAGAGGCATTAAAAGTACTGCATCTTCTCTAAACCCAACTACTTCACATTTAATTGGTTGATTTTCTAGATTATATATAGTACAAAGTTCTCCAACAAAAGCTTTAACCCCTTGAACTTCGATTGTTAATCCTATTACTTGTTTAACTGTTCCTTCTAAATAGCAAGTATTTACTGCTTTAATTTTTCTATTTAATAAATCAAAATCTACATTTATCATATTTTCACCTACTTACTATTTAAATAAAGCTTCTTCAAGTTTTTCTAATCCAATATCTAACCCAATAATAGCTTTCCCTGTATTTTTCTCGACTATGGCATTTCCATTTTCCATTAAAGGATCTTCAATAATAAATATTTCACCTTTTATTGCATATACTTTTTTAAAGTAATCAACTTTATCTTCAATTGCTTTTACATGAACTGTATTACATTTTATTATTATATTTTCTTCACCATTAGCTTCATTTAAAACTTCTTCTAATAAAGGCAATATACTTTCAGCTTGTTGGAACTCTTTTCTAACTATTATAGATGCCATTTCAAAAGCTATATTTATAATATCTTTTTCTTTCAGTTTTAAATATTCTCTATATTCATTATTTGCAGATTCTAATATTTTTTCTGACTTTTTTATATTTTCTCTTACCTTTTCTTCAGTTTCTAACTTAGCTTTTTGTAATCCTTCTTTATATCCATCTTCAAAACCATTTTCTTTGCCTTGTGCATACCCTTCTTCATAAGAAGTTTTTTCAATTTCAACAGCAGTTTTTCTACTTTTCATAAGTAGTGCTTCTGCTTCTCTTTTAGCCTTTTTTATAATACTGGCTCCTAAGCTCTCATAGCTTTTTCTAATTTCTGCTTCAATAGATTTCATATCTTTTTCTTTATTCTCTTCTACAACTTCTACTTTACTTACATAATTAGTTTCTATCTTTTTTTTAGAAACTTCTAAAGCAGAGTCACTTTTTATAAGATTATAGGATAATTGCATCTTCTCCACCTCTTGAAATTATTATTTCTTGAGCATCATCTAATCTTCTTATTATTGAAACAATTTTTTGTTGTGCTTTTTCAACATCCATAAGTCTAACTGGACCTAAGAATTCCATATCCTCCTTAAGTGAAGCTGCTGCTCTCTTAGATTGATTTCTATAAACACAATTTGCAACCTCATCTGAACATCCTTTAAGCGCAAGTGCAAGTTCTTTTCCATCAACTTCTCTAAGAATCCTTTGAATAGATACATCGTCAAGAGTAATAATATCTTCAAATACAAACATTGAGCTTTTAACAATATCTGCAAGTTCTGCATCTTCTCTTTCTAAGCTTTCAGTAATATTCTTTTCTGTAGTTCTATCAACTTGATTTAAAATATCTACCAAAGTTTCAACTCCACCAAGTGAAGTCATTTCACTTCTAACAACAGTACTTAATTTACTTTCAAGTACTTTTTCAATTTCTTTAATTACCATTGGAGAAGTATTGCTCATAGTTGCTATTCTATAAGCTACTTCACTTTGAGTATCTTCAGGTAATTCAGCTAAAACTTGTGCAGCCTTATCTGGTTGAAGATAACATAATATCAAAGCTATTGTTTGTGGATGTTCATAGCTAATTACATTCAATAGTTGATGAGCATCTGCCTTTCTTGCAATAGAAAATGGCCTATATTGCTGAGTTGCTTCTGTAACCTTACCTAAAATTTCATTTGCTCTTTGAGTTCCCAAAGCCTTTGATAATAAAGTTCTTGCATACTCTATTCCACCTTCTATAATATAATCTCTGGCCTTATTCATTTCTAAAAATTCATCTAGAATAACCTGCCTTTGTTCAGAAGTAACGGACGATATATTAGCAATTTCATACGTTATCTTTTGTATTTCCGGTTCTGGAAGCTTCTTCAAAATTGCTGATGAGGCTTCAGGCCCAAGTGTTATAAACAATATAGCTGCCTTTTGTACTCCGTTTAATTTTGCTAAATCTCTTGCCATATTATCACCTCTCATTCTCAGCTAACCAGGATTTTACTATATCTGCTACTTGATCTGGTTTTTCAGTTGCATATTGCTTTATTTCATTTTCTATATGTGCCTTTGGATTTATAGTTTCAAAATTAATTGAAGGCATAGTTTCAGTATTCTCATTAGTTAATCTGTCATCTATAACAACATCTAATAAGTTTTCTTTATCTTCTTTATTATTTTTAGATTTCCTTCTTACTAAAATTAAAATTACTATTATAATAATAAGTCCCAATAATCCTAAAACTGAATAAATTATCATTTTATTTCTATTTTCTTTTGCTAATAATTCATTTATATCATCAAATTCCTTTTGTGCTTCTTCCTTTGTCACTGGATCGAAAGTCATACCAACTACTGATACACTATCTCCTCTTTCCGTATTAAGTCCAATTGCATTAGCAACAGATTTTTCTATAGCTGTTTGTACATTTCCTGCTATATTCCCATCAATGAAAACAGAAGCAGTTAATCTTTTAACTTCTCCTGGAGCACTTATAGTTTTAGTTTCTGTTTTTCCACTTTCATAGTTAGTGCTTACCTCTTCTCTTGAAGAATTATTTTCTGTACTACCATCATCTATAGTATTTCCCATGTTATTATCTACAGGACCACCGCTATTTTCTCCTGTGCCTGTTCCATTATTTTCTTTTATAGTTTGCTGGCTAACAATAACCTTATTAGGATCTATAGTTGTTTCTGTTTTTTGCTTAGAATCAAAATCTAAATCGACATTTACAGAACTTTTAACTTTATTTTTCCCTACTACAGGTTCTAAAAGATCAATAATTGATTTTTGTATGTCTTCTTCATATTTTTTTTCTAAATCAAATTGTTTTTCTATAGTTTCAGAGCTTACTTCTGTTCCATCTGAATTATTTAAACCTTTAGTTAAAAGATTCATATTATCATCTATTACTTCAATATTCTCCTTAGGGACATTTTCAGTACTTCCAGAAACTAACGCAACAATCGATTCCACTTGTTCTTTACCTAACTTATTACCATGAACAAGTTTTAAATAAACAGCTGCCTTTCCTGGTTCCTTATCTTCTACAAAAACAGAATCCTTTGAAGGTGTTATATGTACTCTTACTGTATCAATTTGAGGAAAACTTTTTATAGTTTTTTCTAATTCTCCTTGTTGCATTCTTAATTTTTTTAATTTAAATTCTTCATCAGTCATTCCAAATGAGTTTCCAGTATCCATTAATTCATAACCTTTACTTCCATCTGAAAGTTCAGGAGCTAATTCAAGCCTTAGCTCATCTACTGATTCCTTTGGAACCATTATTGTTTCACCTTCAATTTTCATATCAACTTTTTTCTCTTTTAATTTATTTGTTACAAGTTGTGCATCACTTGCATCTAAATTAGAAAACAAAACCTTATATTTATTAGCCGAATTGTAAAAAAATAAAGACCCTATAGCAATAATAAATGTAACCAGCGCTGCTATTATTGCAATTCTTATTCCTTTACTAAATGACTTAAACTTCCCCCACAGCTTACTGAAGCTTTCCTTAAGCTTATCCATTAATAGCACTCCTTACCATAATTACAATTGCATTCTTGTTAATTCTTGTACTGCTTCAACAACCTTATTTCTTACTTGAATTGCTAATTGAAGTGACATTTTAGCTTCCTCCATGCTTAGCATCATTTCATGAACTTCAACATCTTTTCCTGAAATAAAATCATTTGTCATATTATCTGCATTAATTTGTTCCTCATTTAAATTATCCAAACTATCCTTTAAAGCACTTTGAAAATTCTTTTCTGAAGGGCTTGTCTTAATATTATTGGTATTAATATTGCTTTCAAAAATCTTTTCACTTGGAATAAAGTTATTAACTATCATAATTTATTTCTACCTTCCCAACTCTAATGTTTTAGTAAACATGCTTTTTGAAGCATTCAAAGTGTCTATATTCGCCTCATAAGATCTAGAAGCTGATATTATATCAGCCATTTCATTAAGTAAATTAACATTTGGCATAGTAACATACCCATCTTCATTTGCATCTGGATGAGTAGGATCATAAACACTTTTTAGAGGCGACTCATCATCAACTATTCCAACAGCTTTTACTCCATTAAGTTTTTTTGCCTCATCTAAATTTTCTTGAAACACCGCAATTTTTCTTACGTAAGGTTTACCATCTTCTCCTCTAGTTGTAGTTGCATTAGTTATATTAGATGTTATCGTATCCATCCTCAACCTCTCCGCCGAAAGACCACTTGCACTTATTCTCATAGTATTAAATATTCCCATCCCTATCTACTTCCTCCTGATATAACACTCTTAGTCATATTTAATTTTGAATTTGCTTGAGTTATTAATGCATTATACATTAATGTGTTTGCTGCTTGATTTACTTTTTCTAAATCCATATCAACATTATTTCCATCAGTTCTCATACTAGTACTTTTATCTTGTTTAACACTAATTAAAGAATTGTTTAATTCTCCATTTAAATACCCTTTTTTAGTTTTCTTTAAAGAAAACTCTTCAGTTGCTTTTGTTAGATTATCTTCAAAAGAAACATATGATTTCTTAAAATCCTTAGTATTTATATTTGCCATATTATTTGCAATTACTTTTTCTCTTAATGCAGATGCATCCAATCCTAATTTTATAAATTGCATTGAACTATCATTATTTATATTCATAATCCCTCTCCCTACAACAACATTCTTCAATTCTCAAGTTTAATTTACAAACAGCTACTCTTATTTCTTTTTCTTAATTAGGTTATTTATGAAAAATTCACCATATTTCTATTATAGTTTAATATGAATTATTTTTCTATAATAATTTCATTAAAAATACCCATTATATTTTTATGAAATTTTTAATTTCAGCAATTCAAATCTTATTTTTCGATTATTTTCTACATAATATCTCAATATTTTTCTTATCATTTAAAAATTCATTATATTTAACTATAGAAAGCTAAAAAAAATAGAAAATTATTTTAATATTTATGTCGATATTATTTTAAAATATTTGTTGAATTATATTTAATAAGAAATTAAAATTATTTTATTTTTTCACCTCTTTCTTATATTTGAGAAAACATTGTGCAAATTTAAGTTTAATTCTGCTGTTTTGTAAAATATTTAATATACAAATTCTAATTAATAATTAATCATAAATTAGGAAACCTCTTTATGAATATTTATATAAAAAACCTTTTAGATAAAAAAATATAACAACTTTAAAGGGGCTCGCGTTTCGCGAGCCCCTTTAAAAACAAATTATATATGTTACAATAAAAATTTTAAATTTATATTATAACTATTTTTTTATTTCATATTCTCTAATACTCTTAGCACATCCTGTGGAAATTTATTGGTTTGTTGCATTAAAGCAATTGAAGTTTCATGTAGTATTGATGTTCTAGCATACTCAGCCATTTCTAATGCTAAATCAGAATCCCTTATTCTACTTTCAGCATTTTCTAAATTCAATGAGCTTCCATTTAAATTTTGAGCTGAAGTATCCATTCTATTTTGAATTGCTCCATACCTGCTTCTTACAGAGTTCATAATTTCTATTGCTGAATCTACAATATTTAAATTTTTATCTAATTCATTTGTGTTAATTATATTTATATTTTTCAATGAATTTCCTTCTGAATCAATAAGCATATCTGTTATTACATTAAACACAGGTATTTTTATTTCTTCTTTTGCATTAGCTCCTACAACATGATTTAAATACTTAGGATAATCATTATTAGTAACTTTATCAGAATTCAATAACTTTACACCATTAAATTCAGAATTATTTACTGTATAATCAATATGTTCCTTAAGTTGATTTATTTCACCTTGAATTATAGACAAATCTTCATCATTTTGAATTCCACCAACTTGTACAGTTAATTCCTTAATTCTATTTAAAGCTTCACTTACAGTATTTAATGCACCATCTACTGATTGCATCATAGAAACTCCATCTTGAATATTTCTTTCAGCCATTTGAAGTCCCCTGATTTGCATTCTAAGCCCTTCACTAACTCCAAGTTTATTTGGATTGTCCTTAGCCGAATTAATCTTAGTACCAGTACTAATTCTATCTAAAGCAATAGATTGGGTAACTAAATTTTTTTTATAGTTTCTATATACATTTAAAGATTGCATATTTTGATTTAATCTCATAATATTATCTCCTACATTATACAAATTTAAATACTTATGTTTAATTTATCGTTACTTTTATAATTTCCTTTATATACTTCTAACTATATATAAAATTATAATCACCTTAAAACTTTATTATAGCCCTATAAAAATATCTTTACTTATTTTACTTACTTCATATTTGTTTCCATGGTATTCCACATTTTCTATAACTCATCTAACTCGTTATCCATTAGTTAATTTTACCATATAATCTCTTTCTTCAATACTTCAGTAAACTTTATTGATCCTTTTCCGTTTAAATGAGAATAATCCCAAAAATCATCATCTTCAAATAAATCACTGTCAAAATAATCGATGACTTGAAAACTATATTTATCTTTTAGCTTATCTAGTATGCTGTAAAATATATTTTTTCTATTTATATCGAAATTCTCTCTATAATATTTGCTTGTAGGACATATTGCAATAATAGGAGTTATATTATTTTCTTTTAAAAATACTATATATTGTTCTAATATTTTTTCATTTTCAATTCTTGTTTCCATATAATTCATAGATGAATTCTTTTGAGCTTCATAAATTCCACTTGTATCATTTAAAGTTAATATTGTTCTTTCTTTTATTTTATTCATATTTATATATTTTTCAAACGTTATTCGCTTTTCATAAAAAGACTTAATTATATCTAACTCGATGATGTTATCATTATTATGATAATCTTTAAAATAATTAATATATCTATGAATTCCATTGCTAGCACTTGTTTTAGTCATATCGTAATCAAAAGAATAATACCCCATATTTATAATTACATACTTCAAGTTATCTTTTACCTGTTTAAAATTAAATAAATACTTTATTAGTTTAAAATCATAGTATAAATCTTGAGATGAAAAAGAAAAATTAATAAAATTGTCATTAATATCTTCTTTTATTCCTACCTCTGCATAAGATAATCCCGTTATTATTCCATTAATTTTATTTCTTCTTAACATGTCCAAAATTTTATAGTCTAATCCTTCTATAACTGAGAGTTTATAATCTTCAAAGAAATAAATATTTTTTTTATTATATTTTTTTATAGATTTTAATATTTTATTTTTATCAATATCTTCAACTACAAAGATAAAATCGTATTTATAATTTTCTAGATTCAGAATATACTCGTTATTATATAAAATTTCAAGATTTATAATCTTTAATACATTCCATTCATCAAATAATTCATTAAATTGCATACATCTATCATAATTTCCTAATAATATTACATCATATTTTTTCTATTATATCCAATTTCATTCAATTTACTATTTACTATTTCTTTATAATCATTATTTTCATTTACGATTCTAGCTATATTATATATAATTTTGGCTGCCTCTATCTCGTTATTTACTTCATATAAATATCCAAGATTATATATTAAATCAAAGTTAATACATGATTTTTTAAGACCATCATTTATTATATTTTTAGCCTCTTCCATTTTTCCTTCTAAAATCAATAAAATTGATTCAATTGAATATATCTCAATATCATCTTTAAATATTTCCTTATACTCTTTTAAATATTTCCTAGCTTCAAAAAATAATCCATTACTGATTAGTATGTTTATATTATTTTTTGCTTTATTTTTTAATTCTTTTAATTCTTCATTCACATTTATACCTCATAAAGTTTAATATGTAATAATAAATCTTCATAAATAGTGCTCTTAAATATATTGTCTATTTATTTTTCTAATTATAAAGCTTTACCAACTTTCTTATTTATCTTTTATTTTCTCAAATCTATCTTTTGCATTCTTATACCCTTCATTATATGATACTTTATAATAATATTTAGCTTTATCTAAATCCCCAGTGGTTTCATAAAACACACCTAAATTATAAGCAGCTTTAAAACTTCCTACACCTTTAACAATCTCATTTGCTGTACTTCCTATCTCTAGACATTTTAAATAACTTTCTTCAATTAAGCATAAATATTGTCCATATTCCATCACATTAGATAAAATTAAATTCATATAGAATATACCACAAGAAAAATTAAAATCTGCATCATTTGAATATTGATTATAATATTTTTCAATAATACTTAGCCCAATATCAAATTTATTTATATTTACTAAGTTATTTATGTATAGATTAACAAAACTTTTATTATATGAATAATTGAACTTAATATTTTTATAGCATCTTTCGAAATACATATCTGCCTCTTCATACCTTTTAGCTACATGTAATGTCCTTGCAATTTGATATAAAATATAATTATCATTGCTATCACTTTCCAATTCCTTAAAAAGCAAATCTAAGTTTCTTTTAGATTTATCTTTATTAAAATACCCACTATGGATTACTTCTAAATTAATATTCTTTCGCTTATACAAAGATTCCAACTGCTCATGAATACATCCCTTATACACCAATCCCTTTGGATAAAATCTAGATACATATTCAGTTGAAGAACTAATTTCATTGCCATCAATAAATTTACTCTCAATTTTAATTCTCCCTATGCATCTTGGATTATTAATGGCAAAATCAATTAAATCTTCTTTTTCTCCAATATTAACTACTTCGTCTGCATCCAATACTAATATCCAATCGCCACTACATTTCTCTGCTGCAAAATTTCTAGCCATTGAAAAATCATTACACCATCGAAATTCATATACTTTAGCTCCCATTTTTCTTGCTACTTCTATTGTTCCATCTTGGGATCCAGTATCTACAACTATTATTTCATCCACCAAATTCTTTACACTTCCAAGGCAGTCCTCCAAAACTTCCGCTTCATTTTTAACTATCATAGCTAATGATATTTTCATAAATTACTCCTTTCATTATTTATTTTATATGAAAAAAACAGGCAAACCAAATGAATACCTGTTTCAAAGGTCTTCATGATTACTTAGCCTGGAGCTCTAATATTTTTCTATCTATAACAGCTAATATATCTTCTTCGACATATTGATTTCTTGATAATTTATAATTAAATATAGCTCCTACTTTATCTCCAAGCATTTCTAATATACAAGCTTTGTTATAAATTAAATCACTATTATTTCCGTTAATAATAAGCCCATAATTAACTTCTTCTAAAGCTTTATTATAATCTTTACTTAGAAAATATATAGCTGAAGTTATTGTAAAAAATTCTGCATCTGTAATATATTTATATTCAGGCATATTTCGTAGTTCATTTAAAATATTAATTGCTTCTTCAATATTAGAGTCTAATAATACTTTTAAATTTTCCTTTAGTTTTATTATCCAATCATTAAACTCTATTATCTTTTTATTTTCTTCTATCATTTTAATAGCATTTTCTTTAGAAGATAAAGAAAACATTTCTACACTTATATCATCAATATATAGCTTATTATCTAAAATATTTAAATAGTTATTTAAAAACTCAATACTCTTATCATATTTTTTTATTTTATTTAGGGATAATCCTTCTAAATAAATACAATCTAAGAAGTAAGGAAATACTTTCAAAACATCATTACAAATATCTATAGTTTTTATAAATTCATTATTTAAGTAATAAGTTTGTGCTGCCGTCCTATAATACATTAATGATTCTTCATCAATTTTTTTTGATATTAATTTTAAATACCTATCAACTTGATGCTTAGAATCTTCAAAATTTCCTATTGAATTATAACTCTTAGCCAATTGAAACATATAATAGTAATTGCTAGGATTTTTAGATAACTCTTTTTTCAATATAGTTGCTGTCCTATTAAACTTAGCTAACCTTTTCGTATCATCCATTATATATCCAAAATGGTTTATTTGAATATCTGTAAATTTTATAGGATCAGTAAAAATAGGTTGATTATGAATAGCCCCAATATATTTAAAATTTCCATCATTTTTAAATATCAAAGGAAATTTCAAATCTGAATATTCTTTTAAATTTTCATTTAAATAATTTCTTAATTTTATATATATGGTATTATAATTCCTATATTCTTTACTCTTAAAAAGATTAATAAGATCATTAACACTATTCGTATCTACGCATTGATCAGCATCTTGAATAAATATATACTCACCCTTAGCCTTAGAAATACTATAATTTCTGGCCATAGAAAAATTGTCTTGCCATTCAAAATCATAAATACTCTCTGTGTACTTTCTACATATCTCTATAGTTTTATCTGTGGAACCAGTGTCAACAATCACTAATTCTGCAATACCATTTTCTATTAATGGGCTCATACTTTTCAAGCAACTATCTATATATTTTTCCTCATTTTTAACAATCATGCAAATACTTAAACTTAGATTTTTTTTCATATTTATCTTCCTTATTAAACTAATCTATTTTTATATAATATCTATTTTTTCTTTCAATCTAATTATATTAGTATTGATTTCCTCTAAATTTATCTTTTCAGTTTGTATATCTAAAATATCATAATAAATAGATAATGCCGATATATTTTTATTATTTGTCTCATAAATATAAGCTAAATTATATAATAAATCTATATTTTGTGAGTAATATTTTAACCCATTTTTTAAGATATCTTCTGCTTCCTTTATTTCATTTGAATAGAACTTCAAGGTTGACTTAATAGATAGTAACTCAACATCTTGCTTAAGATTAAATAGTTCTTCTAATTGATTTAATACCTCTATTGCCTCTATAATCATATTATTATTTATTAAAGTTATTAGATTCTCTTTAATTTTTCTTATATCACTCTCTGTGATCAAATTATTGTCTTCTATATCCTCTAATATTAAAGAATCTTTTATTATAGATATCAAATTACTAAACTCAGGCTTTATAGTAACTGCTTCTTTTAAAACAGAAATTGCTTTTAATATATTTTTTTCTTTAATAAACTTATTGAAGTTATTGATTTTGTTTGAAAACTCTCTAGCATCATTTAGACTACTATCTTCAATATCTTCAACTATTAATATATATTTATACATTAAAGCTATTAGCTTTTCTTTATTAATTAAATAAGAATTGATTATCATATCACTTTTTTCAAGTAAATATCCTATTATATAAATAATCTCATTTCTGTAATTACATCCAACTATATCATCAATAGATGAATTATTTAAAGTATCAATTAAAGATTCAATACAATTTTCTATTTTAATTGCCTTATTTAATTTTGAGTTTTCATCTATGAAACTTAACAAATTTTTAAAACTGCTATCTTTTTCGAAACTAATCTTTTTCTTTACTATTTTTCTTTCTTCATCATCTAAATTCAATTTTTCTATAAGTAAATCCTCATCTATATTTTTTGTACTAACAACTATCTTTGAAAGTAAATAATTAAGTAGTATAATTTCATCTTCTTCCTTTAATTTTTCGATTAAATTATTTATAGAAGATATGTCTTCTTTCAAAATATTTATTTTTAATATTTTTCCAATCACTAACATGTATGTTTCTTTATCTTCATTTAGCTTATTTATGTATTCTTCTATATTTTCTAATTGATTTATCTTAATTTTAAGCCTTAAAAGTTCTCCAATGACACTAAACTTATGTCCATAAGAAAATACTTCTAATCCATTAGTGCTCGCATATTTTTCGTATTTAAATGTATTTAAATAATTTAAATACATTTTCAAATTATAAACCGCTCTATCAAGATCACCTTCAATAAGATAGCATTTTCCCATTAGATAGTAGCAATCTATTAATTCTTCGTCTAATTCTTTCATTTTTTCACAATAATAAATGCACTTATCATATTTCTTTGCATTAAAGTATATTATTATGGCATTGTGATAATAATTTATTCTTAAACTTTCGTTAATTTTTTCTGATTCAATTAACAAAAGATATTTTTCTAATTCAATTATTGCTTCCTTAGTATCTCCATGCATCTCATAACTTCTACTAAGTTGATATATATAATAAATATTACTTGGATCTTTTTTCAATTCACTTTTTAATAATGTCGCTGTTCTTTTAAACTTTTTTTCTTTTATATCCTCAGTCATTATATATCCATAATGCATCATGTATATTTCTAAATTTTTTACAGGTCCTTTATATATTGGCTGATTATGTATTTTACCTTCATATCTGAATGTTCCATCATTTTTAAATATTAAATTCAACGAAAAATAGGTATATTCACTTAAATCTTCTTTTGTAAAGTTTTTATATACTAATGAATATGTATTAAAATTTTTATATTCATTGCTACTAAAAAGTTGTATTAATTTATTAACCTCATTTTCTTCCATTTCTTGATCTGCATCCATTATAAATATGTACTCGCCTTTAGCAAGAGAAATACTGTAATTTCTCGCTTCCGAGAAATTATTATTCCATTCTTTAAAATATACTTTGTTTGTATATTTTTTAGCTATTTCAATAGTCTTATCAACTGAACCTGTATCAACTATTATTAATTCTGCTAAGTTTAAATCAAGTAATGGCTTTAAGCTTTTTAAACAATTATCAAGGAACTTTTCCTCATCCCTGACTATCATACATACACTAAGCCTATAACTATACTTATTTTTTAATTCCTCGATATGCTTATTTGCTTCTTTCATTAATATTACTCCTTAAATTATAATTTAAAAAGAGGGACCTAAGCCCCTCCTAAAAATAATTATTATCTTAATAATTGTAAAACACCTTGTGGTTGTTGATTAGCTTGAGCAAGCATAGCTTGTGCAGCTTGTTGTAAAATATTATTCTTTGAGAAATTCATCATTTCTTTAGCCATATCTACATCTCTAACTCTACTTTCTGCTGCTGTTAAGTTTTCTGATGTATTATTTAAGTTGCTTATAGTATGCTCTAATCTGTTTTGTAGAGCTCCTAAATCTGATCTATGAGTTGATACTTTCTCTATAGCCTTATCAAGAACATTTGTTAATGTATTAGCTGAAGATGTATTAGTTACTTTTAAGCTTGCTGCTGTTATTCCTAATCCAGATGTACTCATAGTTTTTAATGAAATAGTAATCTTTTGATTTGAATTAGCTCCAACTTGAATATTTACTTTTGAAGTATTAGCTAATATACTTTGTTTATTAAATTGAGTTTGGCTTGATATTCTATCTATTTCAGAAGATAATTGATTTAACTCTGTTTCAATAGCTGTTCTATCAACTGATACATTTGTATCATTTGCTCCTTGAATTGAAAGTTCTCTCATTCTTTGAAGAATGTTATGAGTTTCATTTAAAGCACCTTCTGCTGTTTGAATTAATGAGATACCATCTTGAGAATTTCTTGATGCTTGATCTAATCCTCTGATTTGTCCTCTCATTTTTTCTGATATTGCAAGTCCTGCAGCATCATCACCAGCTCTGTTTATTCTTAAACCTGAGCTTAATTTTTCCATTGATTTTCCTGCTGCTGATGTGTTCATTCCCATGTTTCTATGTGCATTTAATGCATTCATATTGTGATTAATTATCATTTTTTATTCCTCCTTGATTTTAACTTGACATCCTTGTCATAATATTATTAATATCATATAAAATATCTTTCCTTTATTAAAGGAAACTCCTTCTCACTACTTCGAAGGAGTAAGCGACTCACAAAATTTTAGCTAAAGCTTAAAATTGGTTCCTTGCTTATCTTAATAATTGAAGAACACCTTGTGGTTGTTGATTAGCTTGAGCAAGCATAGCTTGTGCAGCTTGTTGTAAAATATTATTTTTTGAGAAACTCATCATTTCCTTAGCCATATCTACATCTCTAACTCTGCTTTCTGCTGCTGTTAAGTTTTCTGATGTATTATTTAAGTTGCTTATAGTATGTTCTAATCTGTTTTGTAGAGCTCCTAAGCTTGATCTATGAGTTGATACATTTTCTATAGCTGTATCTAAAGCGTCTGTAAGTGCATTTGCTTTATCTGTAGTTGTAACATCTAAAGTTCCACCTACAACATTTAATGCTGCAGCATCCATAGTCTTTAGTGAAATAACTATTGTTTGTCCTGAATTTGCTCCAACTTGAATATTTACTGTTGCAGCTCCTGCTAATATATCTTGTTTGTTGAATTGAGTTTGTTTAGCTATTCTAGTTATTTCTGAAGATAATTGATCTAATTCAGTTTTTATAGCAGCTCTATCAACTGTTACATTTGTATCATTAGCACCTTGTACTGAAAGTTCTCTCATTCTTTGAAGAATGTTGTGAGTTTCATTTAAAGCACCTTCTGCTGTTTGAATTAATGAGATACCATCTTGAGAGTTTCTTGATGCTTGATCTAATCCTCTGATTTGTCCTCTCATTTTTTCTGATATTGCAAGTCCTGCTGCATCATCTCCAGCTCTGTTTATTCTTAAACCTGAGCTTAATTTTTCCATTGATTTTCCTGCTGCTGATGTGTTCATTCCCATATTTCTATGTGCATTTAATGCATTCATATTGTGATTAATTATCATTTTTATTCCTCCTTGATTTTAACTTGACATCCTTGTCATTTAATTTTATATTTAGAAATCCTACCATTTTGGTAGAGAAATTCTCTATATAGAGTTTAAGTTGCTTAAGCTTATATTATAAGTATCGTACATATTTACATAACTTTATATATTTTTATAAAGTTTTTTATATTTTTGTACTAAAAAAACTATTTATTCTTCTATTTTTTTCATAGGCATTATTAGCATTTTTAATATTATGAAGATTTCTAATTTCTTCTTTTACTTTTAATTGCTGTTCCTCAATAGAAATCCTTAATTTCTTGTCAATTTCTAATAACCCCTTCGATATATATAATTCTTTTATTTCATTCTTACCTATACATTGCTGATCAAATAATTTATGTATTAACTCTTCTCGTATATTCATAAGTTCATCAATTGGCAAGTCATCTTTTAAATTACTTATTATATCTTCAGTTATCTTCTTATAATCGTCTAATATCATATCTACCATATCTTAACTCAATCCTAGTTGCTGCATTAAATAACTTTGTTGAGAATTATATTTATTCATCATTGTCTCTAAAGTTGCATATTTACTATATAAAACTTGCTCTCTTCTAGTAAAATCCTTCTCCATATCTTTCATCTTTTGCTCATATTTTTCAATGGATCTAGTTAATTCATTAGTATAAGCAGTAGAAGAACCCTCTAGTCCAGCTTTATTCATTAATGGAGCAGAAACAGTTACAGACTCTTTATATAATATATCTTTGACTCTTTGCATTAATCCTGTTTGTGCATACTTTTTACTATCTGAAAGACCTTCTGTAGTTGGTTTTGCTTTTATAAATAAATTCATAACTTCTTCTGTATTTTCTTCTAATGCTTTTGTTAACTTAGTTTCATCTATTGTGAATGTACCATTTTTAGTTCCTTGATAATCTTCTGTTGGTTTTATCCCTATCTTTTCTAAATTTAAACCAGATCCTTCAACAAAAGTCCTCATAGCTTGCTTTAAACTATTTGAAATTCTTGTTAAATCTGAATCTCTATTCAGTTGTCCCTTTTCAACTTTTTCATTCCATAGCTTAATTTCACTCTCTGACATTTCACTTTTTTGATCTGATGTTAGAGGGTCGAAATCTCTATTCCTTTTTTGCATAGTTAAAGTGTTTAATTTTTCGATTAAAGTATTATAGTCATTTATAAAAGTAACTAACTTTTCCTTAATATCTGTTACATTTGTTTTTCCATTAACAGTTATTCCTTCTGATGATATTTCTCCAGAAAACTTAAAAGTTACTCCATCTAATATAACTGAATTAGAATTTCCTTTATGAGTATAAACTCCACCTTTATTATCCTTAAATACAATTTCCGCATCTCTACCTGCAGAAGGTTCAATTACATTTCCTAATGATTTATCCAGTATACTTACATTGACATCATAATCAGCACCAAGTCTATTGGATGTTAACACTATTTTACCATCAACATTTATACTAGCAGTAACATTTGTGTTTTCCTCTTTTAACACTTTATTTAAGTAATTTAATATATCAGTACTATCATTTTTACCTGTTAGATCAATCATATTTCCATTAACAGATATTTTTTTATCTTTTATCAAGTTTATATCTAATGTATTAGTAGTTGCAGTAGCATCTATTCCTTTTACAAATGTTCCACCTTCCCCATTTATAAATATCTCAGGATCTTTAACATCACTTCCCAAAACAGTGCTGCTAAAAGTTATCTTTCCATCATCATCTACTTTTGCCGTTAAATTTTTATCTTTTATTTTACTTTGTAATAATTTTTCTATATCTGAATTTGTAAGAGTATCATTAATATCTAGTGATATTTCTTCACCATTGATAAATATTTTCCCATATGAAGCTTCCAAATCCCTAATTGTAAAATTATCTCCAGTTATTGTTGCTGCTGTTGCATTTATACCTTTATTAACAGTTCCTTTATTATCAAAAGTTCCTCCAATAGTAAAAGTACTATCTTTTCCTAATACCGTAGATTCAAATATAAATCCCTTAGCATTTCCAGATTCACTTCCTGCAAAATCACTATATCTTACTGATACATTTATTCCTAATTCCTTTAATTCTTTATTTAAATTTGCAGCTCTATCTTTTTCTGTATCTCCTTTTAATATAAATTCCTTACCATTTATACTAATTTTATCATCCTTATCTATTCCCGTTGATAAAACTGTCTTAGCAGCTTTAGCAGTAGTACCAGTTATAGTATAATTCTCTGGCTTTGCATCACTACCTCCAGTAACTGTCAATACATTTTCATTAGACGAAGTAAATCTAGTAGTTTCCCAGTTTTTACTCAATAATATGCTATCAGTTTTTGTTACATCAAAATATTTATTATAAAGTTCTCTTGAATCTTTAATAACTTCCCTATAAAGCTTTTGCTTTATTTCTAAAATTTCCTTATCTTGACCTTTTCTATCTATCTTTATTCTATAAGGCTTCATGGAATCTTTAACAATTTGATCCATATCCAAGCCAGTTGCTAAACCTGTTATTCTCACTTAAACACCCCCGACTTACAATTAATAATTGATAATGGACAATTGATAATTATTGAAAAAACTCCTATGGAATTTTACTTTGAATAAATTTCTTTAATAATTCAGCCCGTCTGAATTATATCCTAATTTGTCCATTGTCAATTGTGCATTATCAATTATATATATTATCTAGATTTTTTAGATATTTCGTATGCTTCATGCCATGTATTTCTCACATCTTCAATAACTGGCATAAGCTCGTCCATCATTTTCACATCTTTTTTTAGATTTATTTCAAATAATCTTGTTTTTACAAATTCATATACTTTATATATTTGCTTTGCCCACTCACCTGCATTTTGATCTAAACTTATCATAAGTTCTGTAAATATATCTTGAACTTTAACTAGATTTTCATGACTTTTTTTAATGTCTTTACTAACTAAAGCTTCTCTTGCTATTTTTGCAAATTTTACAGCTCCATCTACTAACATTAATAGTAATTGTTCTTTTGATGCGTAGTTTACGCTATTATTTTTATACACATTTAATGCATTATTGCCATACATTTTATTGTTTCCTCCTACTTTTTAACATCTAAAAAGGTGCCATAACCTATTGCATTTAAGTTTTCTTCTTTTTCACCATGAAGACTTATAGTGGACTTTTCTAACTTTGTAGCATCTACAGTAAATTTATTTTGCTCCATTTGCTTTCTTTCTTTTTTTACATATTCATTGAAAAACTTTTTCTTTTGCTTTTCACTATCTTTATTAATACTTATGTTAGACTTTCTATGAACCTTACCGTCTTTTGTTTTTTCGTAAACCTTTTTTCTAAGATCTGTATCTATTTTATTTAGTAAGAAATTCATAGTACTTCCCCCTATTAAGCTTTTTTGTCTATTGCAACACCAACTAGTTCCATCATTTTAGCTACTAGATCAAGTATTTTCTTAGGTGGGCACTCCATAATAACTTCTTTAGTATCTTCATTTATTATTTTTACCATTACATCTCCAAGCTTTTCATGGACTGAATACTCTGCATAGGTATGCTCATCTTTTAAAAACTCATTTAATTTATCTATTGCCTTTATTACATCATCTTTTCGATAATTTTTATCTTTAGCACTTACAGCTCCTACTACATCCTTGTTTTCTGCAATTTGCTTAATTTCTGGATTTTTAACTGTACTTAGGTTAACTTGTCCTCCTTGACTTGCAACCTTTATTTCCATTTTAAAACACCACCCTTGTTATAATGAAAGAATGAAAAAATTAAGGAATGAAAAAATTGTTGTTATAATTCTGCAAAGCTGAATTATTTCATTAATTTCTTAATATTATTTGAAAAAAATTTCAAATAACTTTTCGTTTTTTCATTTTTCACTATTTCATTTCTCTTATTTTTTTCCTAGCATTTTTAATAATTCTATATTCATTTTTGTTGCTTCTTTGTTTTCATTTTCAACTTCTTCATAAAGCTCTTTTCTTAAAATAGTCATTTCTTTAGGTGCTTTTATTGCTAGTTTCACGCTGCCATCTTCTATTTTAGAAATAGATATTTCTATTTCATCACCTATTAAAATAGACTCTCCTTTTTTTCTTGTTATAACTAACAAATTTAACACACCCTTCTTACTTGAATACTTTTTCTTTTATGCTATATATTTCTTTGTCTAAAATATATTGTTCCCCTTTTTTGTTTTTTATATTTATTACTAAAGGTGCTTTTAAATTTGCTGTTATTTCTTCTGATTTAGAATTTAATGTCACAATTGAATATAACATTACATCTTCTGGATTTTCTAAATTTAAGTTTTTTATTACTTCATCATTTAGTCTTATTTCATACTTATCATTTATAAAAAACGGAGAAATAATTATAAAACCTAATTCTTTATCTTCTATTGATTGTAAAATATTGAATGGACTTTCATTTCCAATTTCTTTTATTATATATTTTTTTAAATTATCGAATCCAGGAATTCCTTTTTCAAAATATATTATTTCATTTTCTTCATATATCATCTTTCCATGTATTGGTGATATTAATTCCATATTATATCTTCTCCTATCTTAGGAAATCTAAAAGTGATGGTTGTATTATTTTTGCACTTACTTGAAGTGAAGCCATATATACACTTTGTGCAACTGTACCTTCTATATTCTTTTCAGCTAAATCTATATCTTCTGTTTGTGATAATATATCTTTTAAATTGAAGTTTTGTTCTTCATTTTGATCTCCAGCTGACTCCATTCTATTTTGCTTTGCTCCAACCTCTGCTCTTACCTTTAAAAGATTAGATATAGTTTCATCCATAACTTTTAGATTTTCATTTGTTACTTTACCACTTATATTAGAATCTTCTGAATCTATATTGTTTGTTATTTCTTTTAATAAGTCCATAACATTAACATCTGCTCCATTTTTATCTTTAAACAATAATAAATCTGTAGCAGATACATTGTAATCCATAGTTACTCCTTGTGAAACTTCTACAGTAAGCTTTTTATTTATCATACTTATTTGATTTTGTACTGATTCATCTGAATTATCAAGTTCTAAAACTTCTCCATCATTTCCACTTAGATGAATAGAATTATTTTCGGTACTTATATCTTTATTAGTTCCAATAGGTTTTGTACTTCCCTTAGTACCACCAAAAATATATTTACCATCAAAGCTACTATTTAATATTTGTGCTATTTCATTTACTTTTTCATTCATTTCATCTTTTATTGCTTTTTTCTCATCACTTCCATATGCAGCATTCCCAGCTGAAACCATTAGTTCTCTAAATCTCCCAAAACTGTTTCCTAATTGCTCTAGCGCAGTATCTGTAGTATCTAACCAATTTGTAGTATCCTTTATATTTTCATTATATTGAGTATTAGCTCCTATATCTCTATGTAGCTGCATACTTCTTGCAACCTTAAAAGGATTGTCAGAAGGTCTTCTAATTTCCTTTCCTGAAGTAAGCTGATCATTTAGTTTTTTCATATAACCTTGATTTCTACCAAGATCCTTTAAGAAGCTTTTACTCATCATTTGATTAGTAATTCTCATTTACTTCTTCCCCCTATCTTTTTAGTCCATTTATTATTACATCTAAAAGTTCATCAACTGTTGATATTATTTTTGCATTTGCATTATAAGCATGTTGGAACTGTACAAGATTTGCCATTTCTTCATCTAATGATACCCCTGAAACTGAAGCTCTACTTTCTTCTATGCTATATAATAAATCTTCTTGATTTATTACCATTCTTTGAGCCTCTTGTGCTTGAACACCTAGCCTATCAATTGTATCCTTAAAGTAAGAATCCATTTTCATTCCTGATGTACTATTTTCAATTTTCAATCCATTATTTATAAGTGAGTTACCACCCTTATTTTTATCAAATATATCTTTTCTAGATATTACTGTTTCATTTATATCCTGAATTCTAATTAACGAATCTCTTAATTGCGCTATTGACAATGCTCTTGAACCATCACTATCTCCATCCATGTTATTTTCGTGAGTATATGGGAATAAATCATCATGAGTCTTAGTTTTTATTTTCATTACATCTTCTAATATTTCCTTGTTAACAGTTATGTTCTTAGCCGTGATCTCAGATTCTCCTACTAATGTTTCATCTAAATTACTTAAAATACCATTACTTTTATACTTAGCAATATCTTTATTAACGAAGAATGGTATGAAATCTTTCTCTGCCCCAGCAATATTACTTAAAGGATCTTCCATTCCACTATGCACTGCATTTACTGAAAAAGCTATTGATTTTGCTAATTTATTTAATTGTCCCATGTAGTCTTCTATATCTTTTTGTACTGAAACTAACCCATTAACACTACCACTTTCCGGTTTAAATATCATAAGCTCTGAGTAATTGATGACATCTCCATCTTTTATTGGATATCCATCTCCTCTTGCTGCTTGTCCATTATTATCAGCCCATATTATTCTATTATCTTTAATTTCTTTAGCTTGTTCTGGTGTTATACCAGTTACTTTTAGTGTTTGTTTATTAGATTCGCTATCCATATTACCATTTTTATAGTATGTAACTATATACGTCTTGCCTGAAAAATCACTTGAATCTAATTCAACATCTGTTACATATGAAAATCTCGCAACATCTCCATTTGGACTTGAATTTACTAAAAGCGGTGCTTTCATGCTACCTGTTTCTGTTGGCTTTAAATCTATACCATTAAACTCTCTTTTATCTACTTGTATTCCAAACTTGCTACTTAATTGATCTAACAATAAATCTCTTTTATCCATTAAATCATTTGGAGTATTTCCAGATACAGTTACGCTAATTATTTCTTGATTTACCCTATCTAATTGTTCTAAAACACTATTTACTTCTGTAACAGAGCTCTTTAACATATCTTGAGCATTAGCTTGTAAGCCTTCAATCTTTGTATATGTTGCATTTAATGCGTCTGTTAAAGCTGCTGTTTGCTGAGCTACTACAGTTCTTGCATTAGAACTATTTGGCTGTTTTGATAACTCTTGAAATGAATCAAAGAACTTTCCCATTAAAGTTGAAATACCAGTTTCTGATGGTTCATTAAAAACACTTTCTACTTCATATAAAAAATTATTTCTTATATCATATTTTCCTAAAACTGCATTTTCACTTCTTACTTGATAATCCAAAAAATTATCTCTAACTCTTTCTATCGCCTGAATTTGAGCTCCTGTACCAAGCTGTCCTGCTTGTACAGATGAACCCATTGATGTTCCTCCAAAAGGTCTACTTGTTTCTATTTTTGCTCTTTGCCTTGAGTATCCAACAGTATTAGAGTTTGCAATATTATGAGATGTCACATCTATACTTTTTTGTTGTACATTCATTCCTCTTTTTGCTATATTAAATGTTGAAAATAATCCTGACATTCCCTCACCTCCAGTTTCCTACTATCTTTTTATACTTCCATAAGAGTTATAGGTTGGTATATCCCTTTTAGGATTTATTAAATTTAAAAGTTTATTTGTAAAGCTTAGTTGTTGCTTTATTAATAAGTCATTTGTATCTTTTTGAAGAATCATTTCATTTAGTAGATTTTGTATCCTTCTATACCCATTTTCTAATTCTTCATCTTTATAGTTTGATATAATTTCTTTTATGGATTGATTCCCTAATAACCTTCTTCTTCTTACTTCAATTTCAGCAACATCTTTATTTTTTTGTTTTATATCTTCTACTATTGATTCCATTCCAAATATATCTTTGGATATAATTAATTTATATTGTTTATCTAATAGAATTAATAATTCTTTTAACTCTTTTTCTTCATCATAAAGTACATCTCTTAAACTATTTATCATACTATTCTTTTCCTCTCATAGCATCTAACATACTTTTAGCAATAAGCTTTGAATCATAAGTATATGTTCCATTGTAAATGCTATTTTTAACTTCTAAAACTTTTTTTCTATTATCAAAGTTTTTATTATCTATTGAATAATCATTTAATATTTTTGCAGCTTCTGATAATTCAATTCTGTCATAGGTTTCTTTTTTCTCTAACTTTTCAATTTTATTAGAAGTTACCTTATTATAATAGTTAATTCCATTTGCATAACCTATACCTTTAATATTCATAATTTCCTCCTAATAATACTTCTTATATTTATTTATCGTAATTATTAATTATAAGTTTAGACGTTAATTTAAAATTGTTAAATCTATATTTTATATATCCATTTAATATTATTCACTGTTTCTCTCTTAAATTAATATATTTACCTCTAACTTTAACCTAGATATAAATAAAATAGAACCTATATAAATACACTCTTTTTAAGTGTCTATTATATAGGTTCTATTCTTAAATATTTAAATCTATGTATTATTTAAGTGACCTTATTCTGTCAGCTCCACTTACGATACTTGTTATTCTAACTCCAAAGTTCTCATCAACAACAACAACTTCTCCATAAGCTATCTTCTTGCCATTTATTAATACTTCTACTGGTTCTTCTGCAAGTTTATCTAACTCTATTAAAGATCCTGTACTTAAATCCAATATATCCTTAATGCTCTTCTTAGTTCTTCCTAAAACAACTGAAACCTCTAATGGAACATCCAGTATTAAATCAATATTTCTATGTGATTCTCCAACAAGACCTTGTGACAGTGGCTCAAAAGTAGCTCCATGAACTTCTACTGGCTTTTCTACTACATTTTTAGCTACTTTTTCTTCTACTGTATTAACAATAGGCTTTTCTTCTATCTTATATTCTTCTTTATAAATATCTGAAGACTCATAGCTATCATCTATTTCATTTGCAACTTCTTGATCTTCACCCATCATTATTGAAACAATTTTTTTTGCAGTACCTATTGGTAATATTTGCATCATATTTGATTGAAGTAATCCTTCTATAGTTAAATCAAAACAAACTTCAACTATTGGTTCATCTTCTGGGATAGTTTCTGATATATTTTCATTCATATCCTTCCATATCTTTGATTTAGGAGGTGATATATTAACTTCCCTTGCAAACATAGTCGCCATAGAAGTTGCTGCAGAACCTATCATTTGATTCATAGCTTCCTGAACTGCACTAACTTCGATTTCTGATAACGTAGAAGTATTAACTTGTCCATCTCCACCCATCATAAGATTGGCAATTACAGCTGCATCTGTAGTTTGCATTATTAATATGTTTCTTCCAGTTATCCCAGAAACATATTCAACATCTAATATTATATTAGGATAATCAAATCCATTTTTTATTTCTTTTAATGTTGTAATCCTAACCTTAGGTGTTGTTATATTTACTTGCTTATTTATAAGTTGATAAAGAGCCGTTGAAGCTGATCCCATGGAAATATTCCCTATTTCACCTAACAGATCTTTCTCTATTTCTGATATTAACTCTGGTTTTTCACTATCTGTACCACCATTTAACAATGAATCTATTTCTTCTTGAGACAAAAACCCATTACTCATTCTCAATCACATCCTTATCTAAAATATCTAAAAGTTGTATCCCCATATTTTTACCTATAATTCCTGGTTTAGCTATAAAACATTCTTCATTTTCTACAAAAACTCTTACAGGATCACTGCATTGAGAATTTAATAATAAGACATCTCCATTAACTAACTCTAAAAAATCATCAACAGTTATCTCTGTTTTTCCAAGTTCAACATGCATATTCACTTCTACAGGATCTATTCCCTTTTTGAGCTTTTCTCTAGCCTCATCTTGTAATTCTGATTCATCAGTTTTAAACCAATATTGTACAACAAGCTTATCTAATACTTTTTCAATACTTAGATATGGAATACATAAGTTCATATATGTTGTACTTTTACCTAACTCAACTAAAAAGCTAAGCAAAGCAACAGGCTCATTTGGTGCTAAAGTTTGATTAACTGATGGATTAGTTTCAAGTCCTTCAAATTCCGGCTTCACTTCTAATATTCCATCCCAAGCTAAGATTAAAGACTTAATCATTTCTGAAGTTATATTTGATAAAATATTTTTATCTATTTCTGAAAACTCTTTTGCCTTTTCATCCCTATCCCCTGTTCCTCCTAAAAGTATATCTAATACTTGGAATGAAAATTGTGGATTCATTTCAAGTAATATGTTTCCTTGTAGTGGTGGCATCTTAAATATAGTAAGTATAGTTGGATTAGGAATAGAGTGCACAAACTCTTCATATGTTATCTGCTCCACACTTTGGATATCTACTTTGACATGCTTTCTAAGTTGACCTGAAAGGTAATTACTTATTATTCTTGCAAAAGCGTCATGAACCATTTCTAATGTCCTAATGTGATCCTTAGAAAACTTCTGAGGACTTCTGAAGTCATACTTTTTTATTTTATGTTTTTCTTCTTTTTCTTTTAGCTGTTCTGGTTCAACATCTCCTGTAGATAGGGCAGAAAGAAGAGCATCTATTTCGCTCTGACTTAAAACCTCTGCCATTTCTCTCCCTCATTTCCTAGTAATTTAGTAGCTTTTCTATATCTATAATTGTTAGTAATCTTCCTTCTAAGTCAATTACTCCTTTTATATAAACTTCAGTATTATGCGTTTCTAACCTTTGCAGTTTATCTTCATCTATATCTATTACTTCTTCAACTTCATCTACAGATATGCCTATTTCTTCTTCGTCAACCTTTAATATTATTATGTTATTTTGTTCTTTTTCTGATTCTATATTAAGTAATAAATTAACATCAACTAAAGATTTTATGCTACCTCTTAGGTTTATTAAACCTCTTATATAATTTGGAGCCTTAGGCACCCTTGTTATAGTCATCATATCATTGATACTTAATATTTTATCTGTCTCTACTGCAAAATGTTCTTCTCCTAATTTAAATACTACAAATTGCATTTAACTTGCCTCCTAAATAGTTTTAACCAACTACCTTTCTTATTGCTTCTAAAACTCTATCTGCTTGGAATGGTTTCACAATAAAGTCTTTTGCACCAGACTTAATTGCATCCATAACCATTGATTGTTGTCCCATAGCTGAACACATAATTATCTTTGCTCCTGGATCGAATGATCTTATTTCTTTTACTGCCTCAATTCCATCCATATCTGGCATAGTAATGTCCATTGTAACAACATCCGGATTTTCTTTTTTATATAAATTTACTGCTTCTATACCATTACAAGCTTCCCCTACTACTTCAAATCCATTTTTTTGTAGTATATCCTTTATCATCATTCTCATAAAAGCTGCATCGTCCACTATTAAAACTTTTGTCATTTTAATCCCTCCAAATTATCTTATTCCTAATGATTCTAAAATTTTTTCTAATGATCCTGGAGCTGGAACAAAATAAAAATGTCCTTCTATTTTGTTATCTCCTTCTCCCATAAATAATGTTTCTATATCTAAAACATACTCTTCGTGTTGCCCTGTTTCAACGAATGTTGAAACAAGTATTGCACTTAGCATATCATTAGCTACTGCAGGTACTGAGGCAGTTGCCTTTAGCCCTGTAAAATTTGCAATTGCATTCATAAAAGATGAGGATATTATATTCCCAATCTCCCCTATAACTGAAATGCCCATCTCAGTAAAAGTTTTTTCATCTTTATAAGTCATTTTTGATATCATATTTAATGCTACGTCTTCTTCAAATATATAAAGGACACTTCCGGGAATATCGTCAAGTACTTTCACCAATACAGCTACAACTTCATTTTCTCTGCAACTATTAAATAACTCATCGAATTCTATTAAGTTCATATTTGGAACTGACATATCAATCTTAGTTCCAAGTAGCATTGATAGAGCTGTTGCTGAATTTCCTGCTCCTATATTAGAAACTTCCCTTAATGCATCCAATTGAAATGAAGTTAAATTCTTGTATTCCATAAAAATCCTCCCTTCTAAATCAATGCCGCCACATCAAGAATTAATGTTACTAATCCATTTCCAAGTATTGTAGCTCCAATATATTCTTTTAAGGATCTTAAAGTTTTGCCTAAAGGCTTAATTACTATTTCCTGTTGACCAAATAATGAATCAACAAGTAATCCTACTGTTTTTTCCCCAACTTTTACTATAATAATGAACTTCTTTTTACTTTCTTTATTTTCGATTCCAAGTCTCTCATTTAATCTTATAAGAGGTATAATACTATCTCTATAAACTATTACTTCCTCTCCATTTGTCTTTTTAATATTTTCTTCTTTATAATCTATAACTCTATCAATAAATCCTAATGATATAGCAAGAGTTTCATCACCCACCTTAACTAAAAGTGCTTGAATTATTTGAAGTGTTAAAGGTAACTTTATTATAAAACTTGACCCTTTTCCCTCTTCACTAACAACATCTACAGTACCACCTAGTGATGAAATTTTTGTTTTAACAACATCCATTCCAACACCTCTACCCGATATATCTGTAACTACAGTATTTGTACTAAAACCTTGAGCAAATATTAAGTTCCTAATGTCATTGTCACTTAATCCTTCTGTATTTATTCCTATTTTTTCGGCTTTAGCCTTTACTTTTTCAATACTAATTCCTGCTCCATCATCACTAACTTTTATTAAAGCCTTAGTTCCTTCTTGATAAGCAACTAGTTTTATTTTTCCAACAGGATCTTTGCCATTTGCAATTCTTTCTTCTTTAGTTTCTATACCATGATCTGCTGCATTCCTTAAAAGATGTATTAACGGTTCTCCAATTTCGTCTATAACAGTTCTATCTAATTCTGTTTCTGATCCTTCTATAATGAAATTTATCTCTTTTTTAAGTTCTAAAGATAAATCTCTTATCATTCTAGGGAATCTATTAAATACTACTTCCAACGGAAGCATTCTTATCTTCATAACTAAATCTTGCAAATCTGATGTTGTTCTCTCAACTTGCTCTAATGTTTCTATTAGTTCTTGAGACTTATCATTAATTACAATTTGTTCTAATCTAGTTCTGTATATAACAAGTTCTGATACCATATTCATTAGCTTATCTATTCTTTGTAAGTCAACTCTAACTGATTGATGCGCCCTCTTATTATTATCTTTTTTCTTATCTTGCTTTTCTATTTTATCACTTGATATATTATCTTTTATATGAATCTTCTCTATTCCACTTATTATTTCATCTTTTAATGTAGCTTCTTCATCTTGATAAATATCTTCAATAGAAACATAAGATGTTTCTACTTTTCTTACTTCTGAAATATTGCTTACTATTTCATTAACTTCTTCTTTTGATCTAGTAGTAATTAAAACAAATATCAATTCCGTATCAAACTGTTCATTTTCTATATCTTCTGTAGAAGGAAAAGATTTTAATATTTCCCCTTGCGCTTCAAGTTCTTGAACAATTAAAAATGCTCTTGCTGATTTTAATAATGTATCATCTCTTAATATTATTTTAACGTTAACTCCATTAAATCCGTTTTGTTTTGCTTGCTTTAAGACTGATAAATCATATTCATTTAAACCTATATTAATAGATTCATTTGTTAATTTACTATCCTGTTCACTATTATATTTTTCTGTTATATACTCTTGTTTAGCTATTGACACTTCCTTGCTTCCAACATTTTCTAGAGACTTCATTATATTTTCTATTTCAATCTCTTCGTCATTGCCTTCTTCTATATTTCTAACCATTCTTTCCAAAGTATCTAAACAATCAAATAAAACTGTAACAACATTTCTACTAACTTGTAACTTGCCTTCTCTAAACTTTGATAGCACGTCTTCCATTTTATGAGTTAACTCAGCTATATTGCTAAATCCCATTGTTGCAGCCATACCCTTTATCGTATGAGCTACCCTAAATATTTCATTTACTTTATCTATATTTTCTGGTTCTTGCTCTAAATCTAATAAAGCTTCATTTAAGGTTTGTAAATTATCCATTGACTCTTCTAAAAACATTCCCATATATTGAGATACGTCCATTTTATTCACCCCTTTATACTCTTTTATAAATAAAAGTAGAAACTTTCTCTAATCCATAATCTTTATAATTATAAATACTTTCTGTTGCGCCAACAAATAGTAATCCACCCTTTTTTAAAGAGCTTGAAAATTTTTTAAATATCTCTTTTTTAACTTCATTTTTAAAATATATTATTACATTTCTACATACTATCAAATCAAAATCTTTTTCATAGTTATCTAAAATTAAGTCATGCTTTTTAAATATAACCATGGATTTTATATTATTATTTATTAAAAATTTATCTTTTTCTAATTGGAAATACTTTTTCATATAATCTTCACTTACATTTTTCATCTCAGCTTGTACATATTCTCCAAGCTTTGCTCTATTCAATATAGTATTATCTATATCTGTTGCAATTATAGTATTCCTTCCAATAGGATTTAGCTCATTCACCATCATTGCAATACTATATGGCTCACACCCTATTGAACAAGCAGCACTCCAAATTTTCAATTTATTATTATTTAAAAGATAAGATTTTAAGTTTTTTTCTAATTCTTTAAATAGTTCTGGATTTCTAAAAAACTCTGTAACATTTATAGTTATAAAATCTAAAAACCTCTGTCTTTCTTTATTATTAGATAGCAAAAGCCTCTTGTAATCATCTAATGATTTTATATCTATTCTTGACATCAAGCTTCCAATTCTTCTATTTAATTGTTCTTGCTTATATGCGTTTAAATTAATATTGAACTCTCTATATATCCAATTATGAAATTCTGTAAAGTCCATATCTCCTCCTAAGTTGCATTAACTAAACTTCTTATCTTTGCTGCAATATTATTTATAGAAAGTACATAATCTACACATCCTGTTTCATAAGATACTTTTGGCATCCCATAAATAACAGAACTAGCTTCATCTTGTGCTATAGTTATACCTTTATTCATTTTTACAACTACAGTTCCCTCTGCTCCATCTTTTCCCATTCCTGTTAGTACAACAGATATTACTCTACTAGCATATACAGTAGATGCTGATATAAATAATTTATCTACAGCAGGCCTTACTCCCCAGATTGCGTCATCAGTATTAAGCTTTAAAATACCGGACTTCTGGACTATCATATGAAATCCACCTGGAGCTATATATATTTTGTTTTTCTCTATCTTCATTCCATCTTCTGCTTCTAAAACATGTAATGAGCATTTTTTATTTAATCTTTCAGCAAATGCTTTTGTAAACCCACTTGGCATATGCTGAACAACTAAAACAGATACATTTAAATCTTTAGTTAATTCCGTAATTACTCTTTCTATTGCCTTCGGTCCACCTGTTGATGCACCTATTAAAATTATATCCCGCCTGTTATTTATGTCATTATGTATCAATAGTGCATGCACCTCCTATAGTCTTCTTAGACTATTTCCAATACTCTTAATTATAACTGCACCATCTTCACTCTCTAAAATCATAGTTCTTCCTTTGTTTCCTCCTATATCTTCTCCTATTATTGGAATAGATAAATTTCTTATAGATTCAATTACAGCAGTACTATTTCTTTTTCCTACATCACTAATAATTTTCTTATCTGGGAAGTTAAACATTGATGCTCCCCCTGCAATTTTGGCTACAATATTATCTTTTCTACACCCAAGAGATAGCATTTTTTCTAGTAAATTTTGAATTCCCAAATCTGCATATTTAAAAGGATTTAATATATTCTTGAATTGTGTGCTATCTGGTAACATTATGTGAACAAGTCCTGCAATTTTCTTTTCTTTATCATATAAGGCTATTCCAACACATGATCCAAGTCCCATCGTTATTAGTTTATCTGGGGCAGATACAATAGCTCCATCGGCTATTCCAACTCTAACCTCTTTTTTTTCTTCCAATTTTGTCACCCCTGAAAAATACTCTCTTCTTCTTCTACTGTTAGTATTTTTTCTAAATCTAACATTATGATTATGTTGTTGTTTTTCTTTATTAATCCTTTTATATATTTCTTTGAAATTAAAGTTGAAAGACTTTCTGGATTATTTATTTCCTCATCAAATATACTAAGAACTTCACTAACACTATCTACTGATATTCCAAATTTCCCTGTATTTCTTTTTACAACTATTATTTTTTTATCTAAACTATTTTCTAATTTTAATTTGAATTTATTTGCAAGATTTATAATAGGTAAAACTCCATTTTCATAGTTAATAACACCATCCAAAAAACTTGGTGAATCAGGCAAAATAGTTGGTTCCTCATACCCTAAAATTCTCTCTACTTCCATTATATCAGTAGCATAGAATTCATTACCTAATTTAAAAACTAAAATTTTTATCTCCTTCATTCCCTTTTCTTTTCCTCCTATAGAAGTAATTTATCCACAATTAAACTGCCATCTTTATCTATATATGCATGTACATTTTTAGACGGCTTTTCTAAGATATATTTTTTATTTCCTATAATAAAAATAGTGTTATGATATGCAACATCTACATTTATTTCTCCATCTTTATCTACTTCTAATTTCGTAAATACTCCTGAATCACTTCCTACTATTGAAGCCTTAATTAATTTTCCTGATTTTAAGTGACCTCCTCTACAGACAGAAGACTTAAGACAAAAATTAATATTACCAGATGAATTTAATTGGCTAGTAAATAAACCTTTTCCTATTATATTTATATCTCCTGTAACACTTATCTCAGATTCTTGTGCATACTCAATTGTTAAGTCTGATGTTGTTATAACATCATTTTCCAAATCTTCTAATTCCTTAGCAACTTGATAAATTATATTCTCTATTTCATTAATATCCTTTATAGTGCTAGGAGCAGCGCCCATAAGTTTTGATTTAGCCAATTCTACAACAATAGAGTTATAGCAATTATCTTGCATAGCATTTGAAATTATTTTGATGCATGTTTTAGGGATATTTTTATATTTAGTTTCAATTAGCGATTTAATTATCATTCCATCTGTTATATTGCTCTTAATCAAATTATTATCTTTTAGATATATAGAGTTTTTTAATAAAGATTCTAAATCATTCTTAATTTCTTTTAATGCTTTAACTCTCTTTTCTTTAATTAAATTGGTTCCTCCAACTTCAACTTTAGAGTTAACTATATTTCCAGTAATTTCAGATGTATCTTTTGCATCAATAAATCCAGCAAATACTCCATTTTTTATAGCAAGGCTACCTCCTGCAGTAACTTTCATTCCTTCAGTAACCTTGCCATTTATTTGCACACTTGATGGAAATTTAATATTTCCACTTAAAATTGTAACATCATCATTTAATACATATATAGGCTCAACTCCTATAGTATTCTTACTAAAATATGGCTTTCCAGAAATAGTTGAAATTATTAAATTATCTTTTATCTTACATCCTTGTCCCGCTGAAAAATTACTTTTCTTTTTAGCCTTTCCTGGTATTCGTTGTGAAAAAACATTTTTTCCATCAACACCATTCTCTCCCTTTATAATCTCGGCTAAAACTTCGTTAGCTTTAACACTTGTTATAGAATTAAACTCCCTATAATCTATTTTTTCTGTATTTTCATCTATTTCTAATTTATTATTTGAATTAAAAAACACGTTTATTTTATCTTCAATAGGAAGTTTTTCCTTTATTCCTTGTGCTATTAATTTATTTTCAATTTCTCTGCTAGACACAATATATTTTATAATTTCATTATCTATACCATAAGATATACCCTTATCTTTTAATAAAGTAAACAGCTCAGATTCTGTTATTATAGGTGCATCTATTCCTTCTTCAACATCTACATCTAATGATAAGATATTACTTTCCTTTGAATCTTTCAAATAATAAACTAATTCCTTATTATATGTAATTGAAATATACGCTTCTGTTTTATCATCATTAAATCTTATATCAATAAGACGTTGTGCTTTTTCTTTTAACCCTTTAAAGTCTATAATGTCTACCGCTTTTATAATAGATTGCTTGGTTACCTTTTCTCCATTTATATATAACTCTCCATTTATAGGCGGCAAAATGGTTGCATATTTCCCATTTCCAACTGGATTTCTAATTACTATTTTTCTATCTTTAACATAGACAGTTCCATCAATGTTATTGACCTTATTATAATTTTCTTCCATACCCAAGCCCCCATTGCATATATATGGTAATAAATTTACCAGTTTAATAATACCATAATTTAAAATATTTTTGAATAGACATAAATCTTTTAAAAATACAAAAAACTCTTATTTTATCTAAATTGATTAACATATATTTTTATCTCTTCATCAAAACTTTTAATTAATTTTTGCATTTTTTTATTTTCAATATTAAAATTAATTTTATCAACTTTAGAAATCGGTAATATTTTAGGTGATGTTCCAGATATAAACATTGCATCAATACTTTCCAATTGATCAAAATTTATTTTTCTTTCTTCAAAACTTATACCTAAGCTTTTAGCTAATGATATAATTCTACCTCTTGTCACCCCTGGTAAAACATCATCTAATGGAGAAGTGTATAATGTATCTTGTTTAATCATAAATATATTTGACTTACTTCCTTCTGTTATAAATCCATTTGAATTTACAAGTATTGCTTCGAAAACATTTGCTTTCTTAATTTCATCATTTACTTTTTGTCTAAAATTACTATCAATTACCTTAGCATTAGGATTTGTTCTTTCTCCATGATAAAGTATAGTCTCCACTCCATTTTTATACATATCTTCGGTTGGATAACTATGCTTAATACTAAAGACTTTCATAGTATCACTTTGTATATCAAATGTAAGTTTAATATTTCCACACTCTACATTATTTGCTTCAATTAACCTTATAAGATAATCTTTTATTTTATCATATTTATAAGAAAATGTTTTTCCCATAAGCCTAAAAGATGATTCCAATCTCTTAATATGATCTTCGTAGAATAATGGAACTCTATCTATAACTCGTATTACTTCATATATGATTCTGTTTTTTTCTGTTGAATCACTTGTATAATTGTTTATCTCTTCTAAATGTCCATCTTCTAAATAATATTTTAAAATAGCTTCCATAAGTAACTCCTCCTCTTATTTCCATTTTAATACTTCAAAATTATTTTTCTTTTTATAATTTATTAAATAACCATTTCCAACTAAATCTAATAATGGTTTATCTGATAAGGAATCTGAAAACATATAGGAATTTTTAAAATCAACTTTGATATTTTCTTTTGCTAGTACTTCTTTAAGCCTTCTTACTTTTTCCTCCCCCTTACAGTTTTCACCTTCCATTTTTCTTATAAACTTACCACTATCTATAGTAAATTTTGTTCCTATCACCATATCTACTTCTTTTATAGCGTAAAATTCTTTTAAATAAAATTCTGGAGATGCAGATATTAAATATACCTTATATCCTTGACTTTTTAAATCTTTCATCATTTTTATAGCATCTTTATATAATATATTCTCTAAAACATCTCTATAAAAACCTTTCACTAATATAGCTAAATCATTTTCATCTATACCATCTATAAATTTAAGGAAACTCTCCTTTACTCTCTTTTCATCATAAACCTTTATAGAATACATAACTCCACTATATAAAGCTCTTGGAAGAAATTTAATATTTCTTATATCTTTTTTAATAACATATTTATATAATTGCATTAAAGTTTCTTTTTTAGTTATAGTATAGTCTACATCAAATATTGCTAATTTATCCATTATCATTCCTCCTAAGCTAATTCATTATTAATTATATACTATAATTTGCTATAATTAAACAAATTAGTAACTGAATTGACTTAAATATAAAATAATATTAACTTTATTATTATTCTATAAAAAAAATATTACCACAGGATCACTGTAGTAATATTTATATTTTTTAATCTATCAAACTAATTTTTGCAAATATTTATCTAATCTATTTAATCCTTCTTCTATTATTTCCATAGATGTTGCATAAGATAATCTAATATAATTATCTAATCCAAAAGCAATTCCTGGTATTACTGCAACATTTTCTTCATTTAATAAACTTTTTGAAAAATCTAGAGATGAATTAATCATCTTATCATTAATTTTTTTACCAAAATACCTCTCTACACATACCATTATATAAAAAGCCCCCTTAGGTCTTATAATTGATAACCCATCAATTTTATTAATTCTATCAATCATATAATTTCTTCTTTTTTCAAATTCTTTTATCATTATTTTTATGCTATCTTGTGGTCCATTTAAAGCTTCAATTGCAGCATACTGAGATATAGAGTTTACATTTGACGTAACATGACTTTGAACACTGCTCATTAACTTAGCAATTTTCTTACTAGATGCAGAATATCCTACTCTCCACCCTGTCATTGCATATGCTTTTGATAATCCATTAATTACTATCGTTCTTTCATAAGAATCTTTTGATATAGCTGCTATGCTAATATGATTTGCATTATCGTATATCAGCTTTTCATATATTTCATCTGATATTATTATTAAATCATATTCCTTAGCTAATTCTGCAATTTCAGTTAATTCTTTCTTTGTATATATACTACCAGTTGGATTATTGGGACTATTTACTAATATTGCTTTTGTTCTATTTGTAATTGATTTTCTAAGCTCATCAACTGTATATTTGTAATCATTTTCCTTAGTAGTATTTATAAATAAAGGAATCCCACCAGCTAATTTCACAAGTTCTGGATAACTTACCCAATAAGGAGTTGGTATTATCACTTCATCCCCTTCATTCAATATAGCTAAAAAAGTATTTGCCAAACTTTGCTTAGCTCCTGTAGATACCACTATCTGATCTGCATCATAATTTAATTCATTATCTTTTTTTAATTTATTACAAATAGCTTTCCTTAAATCTAAAATACCACTTGTAGGCGTATATTTCGTCTTTCCATCTCTCATGGCTTTTATAGCAGCTTCTATTATATTTTCTGGAGTATTAAAATCTGGCTCTCCTGCCCCAAAGCTTACTACATCCACCCCTGATTCTTTTAACTCTTTTGCCTTTGCTGTAATTTCTAGTGTTATTGATGGATTAATTTCCATTGCTTTTTTAGATAAATCCATTTTGATACCCCCCAATTTACTTTTTAAAATTTATTAATTTTTTTAGTAAAGCTTCATTTATCCCATAGCTTCCTATTAAATTTTCATTATAACATTCTTTACCATGATAATCACTTCCACCAGTTATAAATAATTTATGTTTTTTACATAAATTATAAAAATTATTGGTTTGTTCTCTACTATGACTAGGGTGATATACTTCTACACCTCTTAAACCATAAAACTTAAAATCTTTAATTATATTTTCTATAGCTAATCCTTTATATATCTGACCTGGGTGAGCCAAAACTGCAACTCCTCCCGAGCTATTTATAACTTGTATAGCATCTTTATAATTAAGCTTAAAACCTTTAACATATGCAGGCTTTCCTTTAACTAAAAAGTTAGTAAAAGCAGCTTTATAACTATCAAAATATCCTTTTTTCACCATAGCATTAGCAACATGACTTCTTCCTATCACTGTAGAATCTAAATCAATAGCCAGCTCATCTAAAGTTAAATGGATATCATTCTTTCTTAATTTAAAAAGAATTTCTTCTATTCTTTCTATTCTAGCTTTATTTAATCTATTTACTGTTTCATCTAAATTTTTATTTTTTATATCAATAAAATATCCTAATATATGAATTTCTAAATCATCATATTCAGTGCTTAATTCTATTCCAGATATTATATTTATATCATCGGAATTATTTTCTACTATATATTGCGAAGCTATCGAATCATGATCTGTAATAGAAATACTTTTCACACCTAGACTTTTTGCTTTATCCACAATTTCTTCTGGTGTCATACTACCATCTGAATAACTTGAATGAATATGTAAATCTGCATAGTTCATTTTAACACCTTATTTCTTAAGTATATATTAAAAATATATCATTATTAATATAAAATGACAATTAAAAAGTAAACATAAATAAAAGAAGTGCCAAAATTGGCACTTCTTTTATTTATTACTCAGCTAAATCTTCACTATAGAACTTTGATACTCTATCAAATTCTTCTTCTTCTGGAATTATTAATTCTCCATCTTCATTTGATCTAAATAAGTAAACTGAATCTTCATTTGGATCTTGAGCTAAAATATACTCATTTTCTTCAAATTCGAAGGCATCTATAATTGGACATGATATAACATTTCCATTATCATCTTCTAAGTCTACAACAAAGTGTTCATGATGGTCTTCTCCACATCCGCATCCTTCATGATGTTCATGATCGTGATCGTGACCACATCCACATTCCATTTCTTCTTCGTGGCATCCACATTTCTTTTCGTTATCCATTAAAATAATCCTCCTTCAATAGATTATGATTCTATTTAATTCTACCCTTAATTAGTAAAAATTAAAAGAAAAATATTAATTTTTTTTATATTTTATATTATTAAAGAAAAAATGAGGAGCTTTATAGCCCCTCATCTATAAAAATTATTGTTGTTCTGCTAATCTCTTGTAGTTTGCTAATCTTTCCTTAGCATCCTTTTCTGTCTTTTCAAATAAAGCTTCAGCAGCTTCTGGGAATGCCTTAGCAAGTGATGCATATCTTACTTCACCCATTAAGAATTCTCTGAAATCAGCCTTTGGTTCCTTAGAATCTAATGAGAATGGATTCTTAGTTCCAATTAAGCTTGGATTATATCTATATAATCCCCAATATCCGCATTCAACAGCTTTTTTAGCTTCATCTTGGCTGTTAGCCATACCACTCTTAATACCATGGCTTATACATGGAGCATAAGCAATGATTAATGATGGACCATCATAAGCTTCAGCTTCTGCTATTGCTTTAAGAGTTTGGTTCTTGTCAGCTCCCATAGAAATTTGAGCTACATATACATATCCATATGTCATAGCCATCATTCCTAGGTCTTTCTTCTTAGTTCTCTTTCCTGATGCAGCAAACTTAGCTATTGCAGCAGTTGGAGTTGATTTAGAAGATTGTCCACCAGTATTTGAGTATATTTCTGTATCAAATACAAGAACATTTACGTCTTCTCCTGAAGCAAGAACATGGTCTAATCCACCGTATCCGATGTCATATGCCCATCCGTCTCCTCCGAATATCCATTGAGATCTCTTAACTAGGAATTCCTTATCTTTTAAGATTTCTCTTGCATAGTCAGCATCAACATTTGCTAAAGTAGCAAGAACTCTATCAGCTCTATCTCTAGTTCCTTCTCCACTGTTCATATGATCTAACCAGTCTTGAAGTACTGCTTTAACATCTTCTGAAGTTTCTATTTCTAGAGCCTTCTTCATGTTATCAGCTATTCTTTCTCTTATAGCCTTAACTCCTAAGAACATACCTAATCCAAATTCAGCATTATCTTCGAATAATGAGTTAGCCCAAGCTGGACCATGTCCTTCATTATTTACTGTGTATGGAGTTGCTGGAACTGATCCACCCCAAATTGATGAACATCCAGTAGCATTAGCTATCATCATTCTATCACCGAATAATTGAGTTACAAGCTTAGCATATGGAGTTTCTCCACAACCAGCACAAGCTCCTGAGAACTCAAATAATGGTTGTTCAAATTGGCTACCCTTAACTGTATTCTTGTTCATTGGGTTCTTCTTAGGTGCAACTTCTTTAACTGCATAATCCCAAGCTTCGATTTGATCTTCTTGAGTATCCATTGGTTTCATTATTAATGCCTTACCAGGTGCTGGACAAACTTGAGCACAGTTTCCACAGCCTGTACAATCTAATGGAGTAACTCCAATTGTATAGAATGTTGGCTCTTCTGTCTTTAATGCCTTTGCAGGAACAATCTTTAATGATTCTGGTGCATTTTCTTTTTCATTTTCATTTAATAAGAATGGTCTTATAACAGCATGTGGACATACATATGCACATTGGTTACATTGGATACATTTATCTTGTTGCCATTCTGGAACATTGATAGCTATACCTCTCTTTTCATATGCAGCAGTACCAGCCATGAATGTACCATCTTCCATTCCATCAAATGCTGAAACTGGAAGGTCAAATCCTTTTTGAGCATTGATTGGTTCAACTATATTCTTGATGAAAGCAGGAACGTCATTTCTTTCTTCCTTAACTTCTTCAACAGCATCTTTCCAATCTGCTGGAACTTCTATCTTAACTATAGATTCAACACCTTTATCTATAGCAGCATAGTTCATGTTAACAACTTTTTCACCTTTTTTACCGTATGACTTAACTACAGCGTCTTTTAAGTATTTAACAGCATCTTCAACTGGAATGATGTTAGCAATCTTAAAGAATGCAGCTTGCATTATCATGTTAATTCTTCCACCAAGACCAATTTCTTGTGCTATCTTAACAGCATTTAAAGTATATAAATCGATGTTGTTTTCTGCTATATATCTCTTCATTGATGCAGGTAATTTTTCATTAACTTCTTCTGGGCTCCAGATTGTGTTTAATAAGAATTTACCATTTTTCTTTAAGCCTTCTAATACGTCATATTTATAAACGTAAGCTTGGTTATGACATGCTACGAAATCAGCTTTGTCAACTAAATATGGTGATTTGATTTGTTTCTTACCAAATCTTAAGTGTGATACTGTTATACCACCAGATTTCTTTGAGTCATATGAGAAATATCCTTGAGCATACATGTCTGTATGGTCTCCAATGATTTTAATAGCACTCTTATTAGCACCAACTGTACCGTCTGATCCTAATCCCCAGAATTTACATGCTTTAGTTCCTTCTGGAGTAGCATCGATGTCACCAATTTCTTCTAATGAAGTATTAGTTACGTCATCAACAATACCAATTGTAAATCCATCCTTTGGATTTTCTGATGCTAAGTTAGCATATACAGCAGCTATATGTGATGGGTTTGGATCTTTTGAACCTAATCCATATCTACCTCCAACTATAACTGGAGCATTTTCTCTTCCATAGAATGCACTCTTAACGTCTAAGTATAATGGTTCTCCAATTGAACCTGGTTCTTTAGTTCTATCTAGAACAGCTATAGACTTAACTGTAGCTGGTATTACCTTTAATAATTTTTCTATAGAGAATGGTCTGTAAAGTCTTACCTTAACAACCCCAACTTTTTCTCCTTTTGCATTTAAGTAATCTACAGTTTCTTCAGCAACGTCAGTTGATGAACCCATTGTAACAATTATTCTGTCTGCATCTGGAGCTCCATAATAATCGAAGCAGTGATATTCTCTTCCTGTTAACTTAGTTATTTCAGCCATGTAGCTTTCTACAACTTCTGGAATATCTTCATAGAATCTATTTACTGATTCTCTAGTTTGGAAGTATATATCAGGGTTTTGTGCAGTACCTCTAGTTACTGGGTGATTTGGATTTAAAGCTCTTCTTCTAAAAGCATCTAAAGCATCATAATCAACTAATTTAGCTAATTCATCATATTCTAAAACTTCTATTTTTTGAATTTCGTGTGAAGTTCTGAATCCATCAAAGAAGTTCATAAATGGTATTCTAGTTTTGATAGAAGTTAAGTGAGCTACTGGAGCTAAATCCATAACTTCTTGAACTGATCCTTCTGCAAGCATTGCAAAACCAGTTTGTCTTGCAGCCATAACGTCTTGATGGTCTCCAAATATACTTAATGAAGAAGTTGCTAAAGCTCTTGCTGATACATGGAATACTGTTGGAAGCATTTCCCCTGCAATCTTGTACATATTTGGGATCATTAATAATAACCCTTGTGATGCAGTATATGTTGTTGTTAATGCACCAGCTTGTAAAGATCCGTGAACTGCACCAGCTGCTCCTGCTTCTGATTGCATTTCCATAACCTTAACAGGTTGTCCAAATATGTTCTTTCTTCCTTGTGCTACCCATTCATCAACGTGCTCAGCCATTGGTGATGATGGTGTAATTGGGAAGATAGCAGCTACTTCTGTGAACGCATATGATATATGAGCCGCAGCCGTATTACCATCCATAGTTTTCATTTTTCTCATCGTGTTTGACCTCTCTTCCTTATATATAAAATTTTATAAATACGCTAAATACAGAAAATTAACACTGTATTCAATTGAAATAAATTATTGGTAAGAAAAGATTCAACCGCTTAATTACGTCTCCGTACCTAACCCCTAAGGTACTTCCCTGAGTCTTTACCCCCTCAAAGAATTTATTTAGTTAATTTCTCACCAAGTTCTTTTGCTTTTAGCAATTCCTCTTCACTTGGTGATTCCTTAACGGCGATGTGTCCTACAACATTAAAGTCGTAATCATTCATACGTTGAACCCAGTCAACCATGAATTTTCCATCATCCCATCCATATGATCCAAATAATACAACTTTCTTTTGTTTGTTTGGTAACAATTTGAATTGATTGATAAATGGTTCCATTTCATGTTGTTCAATTCTATTATTATCCATTGATGGGCTTCCGAAAGCAATTGCATCAGCTTCTGTTACATCTTCAATTGTTGCATCATAAACATATTTTATATTTACATCTGCATTAGCACATTTAGCACCTTCTGCAATTGAATTTGCAAGAACTTCTACGTTTCCCCCGTTACTCCAATAGATAATAGAAATTTTTTTCATAATTACATCACCTCATCCTTTGACTAAATTAAGTCACTTTGTTGGATATATATTACCTATTTTTTTACTCACTATTTTATTATATAACACTATTTTTTTTTTGCAAGTTTTATACAAGCCATATTACTTCAATATATCCTTTTCAAATTAAAAAAATCCTATTTTACTTATTTAACTCCATACTTTGAATAATTACTTCTAAAATCGCATCTACACCATTCGTTATCCCACTTTTTTTCATATTTCTTACCAAAACACTGCTTTTTTCTTTCAACTCATTAATTTTTGTAAGTAGCATTCCTTTATTCTCCATCATTTCATCTTCATCAAGGACTACTGAATATCCTTCCTTCTCAAAAGATTTAGCGTTTAATATTTGGTCCCCTCTACTTATCTTTTTAGATAATGGAATTAAAAGAGTAGGTTTGTTTAATGCTAGTAATTCGAATATAACGTTGGCACCTGCTCTAGATATTATATAATTAGCTGCTTTTAATAAATGTGGAAGTTCATCTTTAACATACTCATATTGCACATATCCCTTTAAATTACTTAGTTCTTTATCTAAGTTTCCTTTTCCGCATATATGAATAATATTAAAGCTTTCTAATAACTTTTTAATATTTTTTCTTACTTCCTCATTAATACTTTTAGCACCTAAGCTACCTCCAATAATAAGTAAAATTTCCTTATTATCATTAAACCCACATATCTGTTTTCCTTTAATTGCACTACCACTCAATATTTCCTTTCGTATTGGGGTTCCAGTTAAAACACCTTTTCCATCCTTTATATAATTTAGACTTTCTCTAAATGTAACACATAGCTTTGAACAAAATGGCGCTGATAGCTTATTAGCTAAGCCTGGAGTTAAATCTGATTCATGCGATACAACTGGAATTTTCTTCATAGAAGCTGCTATTACAACCGGAACAGCAACAAATCCCCCCTTAGAAAATATTATATCTGGTTTTTCTTTTCTAATTATTTTATTTGCTTCTATAACACCTTTCATAACTTTAAAAGGGTCTGTGAAATTTTTAATATCAAAATATCTTCTAAGCTTTCCTGATGATATTTCATAATAAGGTATATTAGCATCTTTTATTATTTCTTTTTCTATTCCATCTTTACTTCCTATGTATTTTATATCAAAACCTTCTTCTTTTAGCCTTGGCACTAATGCTAAATTAGGAGTAACATGACCTGCTGTTCCTCCTCCAGTCATTATTATTTTATATTTACTCATTTAAACACCCCACTAATTTAATTAACAATTAATAATTGATAATGGATAATTATAGGCTAAACTCCTCTGGAGTCTAACTTTTTTATAATTCAACTAAGCTGAATTGTTTCATAAATCATTAAATTCTAGTTGTTAATTTTTAATTATTTTTTACTTATTAAATAATATCATATTATTCAATACAATTTAAATGTTATTTAAGTTATTCTAAAAAAATTATCTCTTCCACTATTATGTCCAATTACCTGAAGTTACATATAATATTTTTTTAAAAATATACACAAGCTATAATTACAAAAGAGAGAAGGAGGTGTAAGAATCATGGCAAGTAACAGAAGTTTAATACCAGAAGCTAAACAAGGATTAGCTAAATTCAAGAATGAAGTGGCTAACGAAATGGGAGTACCATTCTCTGATTACAATGGAGATTTATCTTCAAAACAATGCGGAAGCGTCGGAGGAGAAATGGTTAAAAGAATGGTAGAACAATATGAAAATGGAATAAAATAGTTTTCATGTGTTAAATCATTAAAAAACAATAAGCTTAAGGAGTTACCTTAAAGTGATTTATATCATATTAAGGTAACTCCTCGTCAGTTTATTCTTATATTTTTTATCATAAGTTGTATGTTTCTTTTACCATTAAACTCATTAATATTAGGATAATAAATCACATCTGATTTTATATTTATATAACTACTGTCACAAGCTCTAATAAATTCTTCTTCTCCATATTTATTTATTACTTCTTCTTTAAAAGTTTCAAATTTATCAAAACTCACTCCATCTATATATAAAAATCTTCCATTAGACTCAAATTTAAATCTTAACTTTAAGAAATTCTTTTCTTTTCCAAGTAGCCATAATCTTTCTATATTAACATTTTTAACAGCAAATAAAGGACTAGAATTACCTTTTCCAAATGGCCTTAAACTTTCAATAACATTTATTAACTCTTCATTTAAGTAATTTAATCCAAGCGGCGAATCTATCTTAACAGTAGGAATTATATCCTCATCTGATAGATTACATATAGTGTTCAACTTATTTCGTAACGGAATTATATTTTCTTCTTTAATAGATAATCCTGCCGCCATTGGATGTCCACCGAACTTTTCTATAAGTTCACTACATTTACTAAGTTCTTCAAATATATTATAGCCTTCTATTGATCTTGCAGATCCTTTAGGCATTTCTTTACCTTTAGTTAAGACTATACAAGGCATGTTATATCTTTCTTTTACTCTACCTGCTACTATTCCCGCAATACTTTCGTGTATAGTATCCTCATATACAACTATTACCTTTTCTTCTTTCTTTTTTTCATTCTCTATTTTTTCAATTACTTTTTCAGAACTTTCTTTAGTTAATTCTTGTCTTATTGTATTCAATTCACTTAATTGATTCGCTAAAGCTTTAGCCTTATTAGTATCTTCTGTTATTAGTAATTCCACTGATAAATCTGCAGTTTCCAATCGTCCTGTAGCATTTATACATGGACCTATTACAAATCCTAAATGATATTCTTCAATTTTCTTATCGTCTAATCCAGTTGCTTTTCTTAATTCTTTTATTCCAAAGTTTTTCGTATCATTTAATAATTCTAATCCTTTTTTAACTATAATTCTATTTTCATCAACTAAATCCACAACATCACAAACTGTTGCAATAGCTGCAAACTGTATTAAATCTAAAAACTTTTCTTCGTCTATTTTAAATTCATCATATAAACACTTAGAGAATTTTAATGCCACACCAGCTCCACAAAGTTTTTTAAATGGATAGTTGCAGTCACTTCTCTTTGGATTTATTACAGCATCGGCACTAGGTATAGTTTCTTTTAGCTCACCTTTATCATTTTCTCTAATTGGTATGTCATGATGATCAGTAATTACTATTTCCATACCAAGGTCTTTAGCTAAATCTACTTGCTCAAATGCAGATATACCATTATCACAAGTTAAAATCACTTCATATCCTTCTTCTTTTAACTTTTTTATTCTTCCACTATGCATTCCATAGCCTTCATCTTCTCTATTTGGAATATAATAACTATAATTTGCTCCAACATTTTTTAATGCTTTGTAAAATATAGTAGTACTAATTACTCCATCGCAATCATAGTCTCCATAAATAATTATTTTTTTATTATTTAAAATAGCATTTTTTATAATGCTTATTCCCTTTTTCATATCAGCCATTAAATATCCATCATAGAAATCATTTATTGTTCCATTTAAAAATCTGTTAGCTGCCTCAAAAGTATCTATACCCCTATTTGCAAGAAGTCTCAATACTAATGGATTTTCATTTATAGAATTAGAGAGCCTTAAAAAGCTCTCTTTTTTATTTACTAATATCCAATTTTCCTTCATTTTTCCTCCTAAGACAAAACTATTTAAATAACATACCCTTCTTAATAGAATCTGCCTTATCTTCTGAAATATTTGATAATATTTCAAAAGCAAAAGGAATTGCTGCTGCTGGACCTTTGCCTGTTATCATTTTTCCATCTACAACTACTAAATCTTCCTTATAGTTACTATTACTTATTTGATCTTCAAAACCAGGATAACATGTCATATCTTTGCCTTCTGTTATTCCAGCTTTACCTAAAGCTATAGGTCCTGCACAAATTGCACAAATCCATTTATTTTTATCATTGAATTCTTTTACTAACTCTATAACTCTTTCACTATCTTTTAAATTTTTAGCTCCTGGCATACCTCCTGGTAAAACTAAAAAATCATAATCTTTTATTTCTTCATCCATTATATTTTTATCAGCTTTTACTATTATATTATGAGATGTTTTTACATCTTCACCTTCTAATGCGAAAGTATGACATTCTACTTCTGCTCTTCTTAAAATGTCAACAACAGTTAAAGCTTCTAAAGTTTCAAAGCCATTTGCTAATAAAATTGCTACTTTCATTCTACAATCTCCTCCATAATTATATAATTTCTTTTATTTCATCCTCTAGAGATATAATCATTATACTACTTCCTTTACCAGCTCTATTTTGAAGCTTTATATCTTCTAGTTCAACTTCCTTTTTTTCTTTATTTTTAGAAATTAAAGTTATTTTATCCGTAGAGGTTAATGCAATTTCACTTGTAATATCTCTACTTTGTGAGCCAATTAAAGCACCATAAATTACTTCATCATTTTCTTTTAAACTTATTCCCGTAACTCCTGAAGCAACTTTTCCCATTGTATTTACATTTTCAGAAGAGAATTTTATTCCCATGGCTTTTTTAGTTATAATAAGCATTTCAACTTGACACTCATCATATAATTCAACTGATATTAGCTCATCATTATCATACTTAAACTTATATGTTATTTGTGCTGAATAGTTACCATCAAATTCTGTTAAAACAGTCTTTTTAACCATTCCTCTTCTTGTAAAGAAGTAAATAAATTTGTTATCTTCAAAAGTTTTCAAAGAAAATACTTTTATTACTTTTTCATCTTTTTCTATATTATCTACAATCTTATCTAGTGGAATTTCTCCTTTGTTTACTCCTGATAATAAGAATGATGGTATTTTAAATACTTTCCCCTTATTTGTAAACATTAGTATAGTACTTAATGAATCCGTACTTACTTTTAAATTGTCATTTTTCTTAATACTATTAAATCCTTTTATAGTTCCTTTAGAAGTTATACCTATTGAAAAGCTGAAAAACTCCATAAACTCACTATATTCTACCTTTGTAATTTCATCTTTATTTGATAAATTAAACATTACGCTTGGAAGTATATTTCTAGGTAAATCTTCTATTTTAGGAATTTGCAAGCTAAATGATAGTCCTTCTTTTGTTTCAAAGCTTATAAATTCTTTAGCTTCATCTTCATTTAGTATTACTACATCTATAACTTCTTCAAAATCCTTAAGTTTTATAGCTTGTAATTTTGTATAGCTAGTTTGGAACTTATCTAATGAACTTTTCTTAATTCCACCTCTCGATGTTATAAATTGAACATACTTGCTTGGTATAAATGAAGTTACTGAAGTTACAAATACAATACTTTCTTCTTCAAGATTTAAAGTTTTTATTATATTGTCTACTCTTTCACCTTTTTCTTTCCATTTACCTTCTGGGACGTTTATACCTTTAGTTTGATACATATTTCCTTTATTAGTAAATAAAAGGATACTTTCTGTTGTGTTAGATTTAAATAAGAACTTTAATTCATCCCCTTCTCTATACTCAATGTCTTCTGCTTTCGCACTAAGTCTATTGAATGTTTTTAAAGGTATTCTTTTTATAAATCCATCCTTAGAAAGTGTAACCATAACATCTTCTACAACTATAAGCTCTTCCACATCTATTTTAGCTTCATTGTCATCCTTTATAATAGACGTCTTTCTAGGATTTCTATATTTATCAGCTACTTCGCTTAGCTCATTTTTTACTACTCTAAGAAGCTCTTTTTCATCTGATAATATCTTCTTAAGTTTCTTTATAGTCTTTTCCAGCTCAGCATATTCTTTTTGGAATACTTTTATTTCAAGTCCGGTTAATCTATATAACATCAATTCTAAGATTGCTTCTGCTTGTATTTCTGTAAATCCAAATTTACTTATAAGATTTACTCCTGCATCTTTCTTAGATTTGGATTCTCTTATTGTTTTAATTATTTCATCTAGAACATCTATAGCCTTAATAAATCCTTCAACTATATGAAATCTTTTTTCAGCAATAGCTAATTCTTTTATAGTTCTTCTTGTAACTATCTCCTTTTGATGGTTAACATAATGCTTTATTATAGTTTTTATACCCATCGTTTGAGGCTTTCCATCTGCAATGGCTACCATATTAAAACTTAAGTTACATTGAAGATCAGTTCTTTTAAATAAATATTTTAAAACTTTATCTGCTACATCTTCGTCAGCTGCTTTTCTTAATTCTATAACAGCTCTTACCCCGCTTCTATCTGACTCATCTCTTATATCAACTATAGACTCTAAAGCTTTAGCATGTCTTTTATCTCCAGTCATTTCAGATATAGTTTGAAGAAGTTTTGCTTTATTTCTTCTAAAAGGGAATTCAGTTATTACTATTCCAACTCTTCCATTTTCAAGTCTTTCTATGTTAGTTTTAGCTCTTAATGTTACCTTACCTTCTCCAGTTTCATAAGCTGCCAGAATAGAATTTTGTCCTATTAATATTCCACCAGTAGGTAAGTCTGGTCCCTTTATATAACTCATAAGTTCTTTAGTTGTTATCTCTGAATTATCTATATATGCCAATACTCCATCTGTAACTTCTCCTAAATTATGAGGAGGAATATTCGTCGCAAGTCCTACTGCAATTCCAAAAGTACCATTAACTAAAAGATTAGGATATCTACTTGGAAGAACTTTAGGTTCTATTTCACTATCTGAATAGTTTGGAACCATATCAACAGTGTCTTTGTCTATATCTCTAAGCATCTCCATAGCAATTGGTGCAAGTCTTGCTTCTGTATATCTCATAGCTGCTGCCCCATCTCCATCCATAGAGCCCCAGTTACCATGACCATCTATAAGTGTTTCTCTAGTTGAAAAGTTTTGAGCCATTATAACCATAGCATCATAAACAGATGTATCTCCATGCGGATGATATTTACCTAATATATCTCCAACTATTCTTGCAGACTTGTAATATGGTCTGTCTGGGAATGCTTTTAGCTGATACGCTCCATATAATATTCTTCTATGAACTGGTTTTAATCCGTCTCTAACATCAGGCAGTGCTCTATCCTTTGCAACTTCAATAGCATAGGGCAAATAGTTATCAGGCATTGCCTCTTCTAAAGGGACTCTAATTATATTATTATCCCTTGGTATATCATTAACTTTCTTCGCCATATTTTTTCTCCATCCTATAATTAAAATTCTCCATATTTATACATATAAGTTTTTCTTGGTTCAACTATATCACCCATAAGTAAAGAAACCATTTTTTCAGCTTTAGCAGCATCTTCAATAGTTACTTGAAGTAAAGTTCTTGTTTCTGGATTTAATGTAGTTTGCCATAACTGCTCTGGATTCATTTCACCAAGCCCTTTATATCTTTGTATAAGTGCACCTTTACCAATTTCTTTCTTTACATTTTCAAGTTCCTCATCACTATAAGCATATTTGTGAATTTCTTTTCCTTTAACATTTTTATATACTTTATATAGTGGTGGTTGTGCTAAATATAAATGACCATTTGCAATTAAAGGCCTCATATATCTGTATATGTATGTCATCCATAATGTTCTTATATGATATCCATCTACATCAGCATCACTCATTATTATTATTTTGTCATACTTTAAGTCTTCTTCTTTATAATTATCTAAAGTACCTGTTCCTAAGGCTGTATTAAATATCTTTAATTCTTCTGAAGCTAAAACATTTTCTAGTTTTTGCTTTTCTGTATTCATTATCTTACCTTTTGAAGGCATTATAGTTTGGAATCTTCTATCTCTTGCTTGTTTTGCAGAACCACCAGCTGAATCTCCCTCAACTACTATAAATTCATTTACTGTATTATCTTTTAAAGTACACACAGCTACTTTTCCTGCAAGCGGTGCAGCTCCTTTTCCTACCTTTTTCTTTTCAGCTTCATTTATTTTTTTTATTTTCTCTCTTCTTTGAGCTGCTTGAAGCGCATTATTTATAAGCATAGTTGCAACTTCTTTATTATCTTCTATCCATTCACTGAACTTAGTATATGCTAGATCATTCATCATAGTATATGCTTCAGTGCTACCTAATTTAGTCTTTGTTTGACCTTCGAACATCGGATTAGTTATTTTAATCCTTACTATGGCGGTCATACCTTCTCTTAAATCGTCACCTTCAAAATCCTTATCCTTCTCCTTAACAAGTCCAAGCTTCTTAGCACCTTCTTTAAAAGCTCTAGTCATTCCTGTTTTAAATCCTGTTTCATGCGTTCCGGCTTCTGTAGTAGGAATATTATTAACATAACTTGCTATATTTTCTGTCGATGAATCTGTAAATTGAATACAAAGTTCTCCAAACATTTGTATATTATTAACTACTCTTTCTCCTTCAAAATAAATAGGAACTTGATGAAGTGTAGTTTTACTTTCATTTAAATATTCTATAAAATCTAAAAGTCCTCTTTCAGAATAATATTCTTTTCTAAATTCTTCTTCTTTTCTTAAATCTATTAACTCTAGATGCATTCCTTTATTTTGAAATGCTAATTCCTGTAACCTTTCATCTATTACGTCAACTTTAAAATCAACACTTGAGAAAATTTCCTTGTCTGGCATAAAAGTGACTTTAGTTCCTGTATTCTTAGTTTTTCCAATTACCTCAAGCTTTGTTACAGGTGTACCAGGCATATCTCTCTTTAACTCTTTATCATAAGCATATTCAAATCTTTGCTTATATATATTCCCATTTTGATGTACTTCGACCTCTAACCATGATGATAAAGCATTTACTACAGCAGCTCCTACACCATGTAATCCTCCAGAAGTTTTATAGTTTTTATTATTAAACTTTCCCCCAGTATGTAGTTCTGTAAAAACCATCTCTACTCCTGATTTCTTTTTAGTTGGATGAATACCTGTTGGAATACCTCTTCCATTATCAATTACTGTAATACTTTTATCTCTATTTATAATAATTGTCGCTTTATCTCCATACCCATTAGATATTTCATCTATGGAATTGTCCAAAACTTCCCAAACGCAATGATGTAGTCCCTTTGTTCCTGTAGATCCTATGTACATCCCTGGTCTTATCCTAACTGGCTCTAGCTTTTCTAAGGAAGTTAAATCAGTAACATCATATCCTTTCATCAAATCTTCGCTCATACAAACCTCCAAAATCACTATTAATATGTCAAACCAAGATCTTTTAATTAGTTTAACCATCCATATTCAATATATATGTTTCAATTAACAATCTACACAATTACATCTAGAGTATATTAAACAATTAATATACTTATTAAGTAAAATAGCTAAGTTGAAATCATATATATTACTTATTTTTTATAAGTCAATAAAATATTTACTTTATTTATATACTGCTAATTACTTATATATTTTATTAAAATATTAAGCCTTTATGCAACTTATATAATCTTTTTAATTTTATCATAATTAACTTACAAATAAAAATATAAATCTTTATACCAAAAAAGTCAAACAAACGTTCGCAAAAAAAATAAGAACTAACTATATTTATAATTTTCTTTACATATGTAAAGAGCTGTTATAAAACCATATAATTAGTTTTATAACAGCTCTTTTAATTACTGAACATCACAAATTTCTATATTTCTAACATGCTTAGTAGGATTCCATTCCTTATTATTCTTTCTTATTATACCTTCTATTGTAATTGGTATCCATGTTAATGTATATAATGAATATAATAAGAATCTAAAGAATAAAACAAGCTTCTTTTTACCTAAGAATAATGCTGTCGCTAATAAGAATGCTAAATTATAAACTATGTCTATTAATAAAACTGTTGCATAATTTTCCGCCTTTGTAGCAAATATAGGTAATATAAATACGCTTAAAGAATAGAATATAAGCATTACAAAAAGTCCAGGTGATATCTTTTTATCTAATCTCATAATTAAAGGAGTAATTAAAAATTGCATAATACCAATAACCTTAAAGAAAATATCTCCTGTTAAATAACTAATTAAAAAGATATTAAGTCCTTCTGGGCTCATGCCTTGAATAAAGCTCAATACTGCTGATATACCAATCATTAAAGTAAAGAAAGGTTGTATAACATATAAAGCACAATCTAAAACAAACCACTTTCTTTCTTTGATGCCTTTTTTAATAAGTTTAATAAAATATCTAGATGCTACATCTGTAAATCCTTGCATCCATCTTCTTCTTTGTACCCATGATTGTTTTAATGTTAATGGTTTTTCATCGTAAATTATTGCATCATGAGCCCAACCTACTTTTTCACCATTTAAAACTAATTTACAACTAAACTCTAAGTCTTCAGTTAAGCATGTAGCTCCCCAACCAAATTTCTTTAAAATATCTGTGTCTATAGCAAATCCTGTTCCACCAATTTGATTTGATAATCCAACATTTGCTCTTGCTAATTGATACATTCTATTTTGTGTCCAAAAAGCTATTGAGTAAGAAGTAGCAATCCATGAATCATTAGGGTTTTTGCTATCAATATAGCCTTGTACTACTTTATAACCTTCTAACATTTTTGAATTTATTTCTTTACACCAATTTTTTGACACTAAATTATCAGCATCAAATACTGCAACTGCATCATATTTCTTTTGCATTTTGAATATTTTATCAAACATCCATTCTAATGCATAGCCTTTACCCTTTTGTTCTTTGTTAAATCTTTCGTAAACATAGACTCCATATTTTCTTGCTATCTTTGCAGTGTTATCATCACAATTATCTGCAATAACAAAAACATCAAAAAGCTCTCTCGGGTAATCCTGATTCAGCATACTTTCTATTAACTTTCCAATAACAACTTCCTCATTATGAGCTGCAACGATCATTGCAAACTTTTTTGTAGGTGTATAATTTTTCTTTTCAACTTTTCTTCTTAATCCAAAAAAAGCTAATATAAAATAATACATCATTATTGCAAAGACACTGATCTGAAATACGCCTGTCACAGTTAAAATAACTTCTTCCATTACATCCACTCCTATAAATAAAGGAAATTTTCCTTGTATTACTATTTTTGAACATTATCTTTGACATCTTTATTAAATATATTCTAATAGAGGTAAAAAATCAAGTATAGAAATCTTAAAAATTCATTAATATTATATTAGCCTTATATATACTTCAGTTAATAATCAAAACTAGTAATGCAGTAAATAACTACCGCATTACTATATTAACGAAATTAAAACAATATAATATTTAATTGTTTTTATAACTTACTAAAATAATAACTCTGCCTATATTTCAATTAGCTATAGTTTTATTAATAGCAAATCTTTATTTATATATTATTTTATCCTATATAAATAAAGATATAATTAATGTACTTATGTAATAATTCCCTAATTTTTTACCCTAAATAAATATATTGCTATGATTACCCTTTTATTAATACTTTTTCTTATAAAAATTTATACTACTAAAATATAAAAGCCACTTAGATATAAGTATTAACTTAAAACTAAGTGACTTCTTATTAATAATCTTAAAATAGGGGTTGCTATTTTTGAGATTAAACTATTCCTTGAGCTAACATAGCCTCTGCAACTTTCTCAAATCCAGCTATATTTGCTCCCATTAATATATTTCCAGATTCTCCATACTTTTCTGCAGCAATTTTAGAGTTCTTATATATGTTTTTCATTATATCTTTAAGTTTCAAATCAACTTCTTCAAAACTCCAAGCTAACCTCATACTATTTTGAGACATTTCTAATGCAGAACATGCAACTCCACCTGCATTAGCAGCTTTTGCTGGGCCAAACATAACGCCTGCTTTTTGTAGCAACTCAATTGCATCTAAATCAGTTGGCATATTGGCACCTTCTGAAACAACCTTTACTCCATTTGAAATTAAAACTTTTGCTGATTCTTTATCTAATTCTCCTTGCGTTGCACAAGGAAGTGCTATATCGCAATTAATCTTCCATATTTCTCTAAATCCTTCTACATACTTAGCAGTTGGTACAGAATCTAAATACTCCTTGATTCTACCTCTTTTTACTTCTTTGATTTCTTTTACTACATCTAAATTTATTCCATTTTCATCATAAATGTAACCATTTGAATCACTTAAGGCTACAACCTTAGCACCTAATTCTGTTGCTTTTTCACAGGCATATATAGCAACGTTTCCTGACCCTGATATGACTACAGTCTTGTCTTTAAAACTTAAATTATTATCATTTAGCATTTCTTCTGTGAAATACACTAATCCATAACCTGTAGCTTCTTTTCTAGCTAAACTTCCACCATAAGTTAATCCTTTTCCAGTTAAAACACCTTGATCATTTGCATTTCTAATTTTCTTATAATAGCCATACATATATCCTATTTCTCTAGCTCCAACTCCAATATCTCCAGCTGGAACATCTGTATCAAGTCCTATATGCTTACATAATTCCGCCATAAAGCTTTGACAAAATCTCATTACTTCCCTATCTGATTTTCCTTTAGGATCAAAATCTGATCCACCTTTACCTCCACCTATAGGCAAGCCTGTTAAAGAATTTTTAAATATTTGTTCAAATCCTAAAAACTTTATTATACTATGATTTACAGATGGATGGAATCTTAATCCACCTTTATAAGGTCCAATTGCACTATTAAATTGTACTCTAAATCCTCTATTAATTTGAACCTTTCCTTCATCATCTATCCATGGCACTCTAAAGAAAATTTGCCTTTCAGGTTCTACAATTCTTTCTAATATCCCCTCTTCTATGTATTCAGGATGCTTATCAAATACTGGTACTAAAGAATTAAGTACTTCTTTTATTGCATCTAAAAATTCTTTTTCACCATTATTTCTTTTTTCTACCTCAGTAATAACTTTATTTACATAGTCTCTTCCTAACATTGGCCCCAACTCCTTTAAATTCCAATAATATATATAATACCTTATCAGAATATTTTTTACCATATCTTTCTTTAATATTCTATAAAATTACTAATTTAATAATTTTATATATATATTTATATAATTTCAGAAAATTGAAAACATTTAAAAATCATTATATAAATTTTATTATATTATAAATAAAAAGTAATTTATAAGGATAATAAAAAAATAAATTATTATAACCTATATTTAAAATTATAATAATTTATTTTTTAAATTTATTTTCTAATCTTTTCCACATCAGCTATTATATATTTTATTACTTTTATATCTTTACCCTTACTATACATATATATAGGAATAGATGTTATTATTCCAACAACAGTTCCACAGATTATATCCCACATAGTATCATATAGACTACCATTTTGTGCATGAAGTCCAAATAACGAGTCTGTTGTAAACTCCCATATTTCCCATGCTCCTGCTGCAGCTGTAGCAAATAATATAACGAATATAGCTGAAGTCAGAGGATTTATTTCTTTCCTTGCTTTCTCATTAGTTAAATATAAAAATAAAACATATCCAATTATAGCAATTATAGCACCAGATAATAAATGTAAGAATTTATCATAATTAGTTATTGAATAAAAATCCCAAACACTTGCTAAATACATTGACAAGAATATAAAACTTATATTTATATAATATATAATTCTAGATCCCTTAAGAAAGCTCTTTATATATAACAAATATGCTCCTACTATAGTTATAAATGTAAGTCCTATTCTAAAAAGTTTTTCTCCATCTCTTACCACAAAATCATATATAGCAGTCATTATTAATAATAAAGTAAAAATAACTGCTAGTATAAATTCATTATTATATTTTTTATTTTTCAATTGCATCACTCCTAGAATTTAATACCAATAATTATATAACAAATTTTCAAATTTATTTTTACTTTATAAATATTGTTCACTAAATATTAACTAATTAATCTTAAGATTTTTCTTTCTAAATAATATAAGCGAAATTAGTGCTCCAATAATTAATCCACCTAAATGTGCAAAATTATCTATATTCGGAATAGTTATACCTATAATAACATTCAACCCTATAGTTTCTAATATGTTTTTCATATATTGCTTTCCAATTTTATCTTTTTCTTTTAATCCAAATATTAACATCGCTCCTAAAAGTCCAAATATTGCTCCTGACGCACCTACAGATATGCTATTAGGTTTAAATAAATAACTAAATATTGATCCACCTAAAGCTGATATAATGTAAATTACTATGTATCTCTTACTTCCATATACCGCTTCAACTTCTCTTCCTATGATATTAAGTGCACTCATATTAAAGAAAATATGAATTATTCCACCATGTAAAAAAGCAGATGTTAATAATCTATATATTTCTCCGCTATTGATTAAAACATTAACTTTAGCACCCATTTGAATTAAGGTATAGATATCTATATCAATTAAATTTCGTGATTTAATTACTTCAATTAAATATACTAAAATATTTAAAATAATAATTGTATATGTAACTTTGTATTCTTTAAAGCTTATCTTTCTTTTACTATCTATATTCACCATATAATCTATAATAGGAATAAATGCTTTAGAACCATTACTACAATATATTATTTTTCTTTCTTTTAAAGAAAATATTAATTTATTATAATTACTTTCTCCATAATTTATATATTCTCCTGAAGTTAAAATTATTAGGTTCACTATAAATGGCTTATTTAAGGATTTTGCTAAATATTCTCTTGCTTCATTAAAATCAACTTCTTCATCTGAATCCTTTACTACTATAACGCCAACTATTACTTCATCTAAATCTAATAAGCCTATCCATTTATTTTTTTCATGAAAATTACTATAATAATCTCTCATAAAGAATTTTAATTCCTTTGTTATTGAATTAAAAAATACTTTTTCAAACTTATCCAACTATATCCCCCTATCATTTAAATAATAATAAGCAATTAGTAAACTATTTACTAATTGCTTATTAAATATTAATAATTTAATTAATTTCTTTTTCTAGCATATCTAAAAGTTCGTTAAATCTTTCAATAGTTGCTTCTAAAGGTTTAGATGTAGTCATATCGACTCCAGCTTTCTTTAAAATTTCTATTGGATAGTTACTACCACCACTCTTTAAAAATTCAATATATTTAGGAACTGCATCTTCTTTTCCTTCCAATATTGATTTTGCAAAAGCTGATGCAGCAGCATATCCAGTTGCATATTGATAAACATAGAAATCAGAATAAAAATGTGGTATTCTTGCCCACTCAATATTAATTTCTTCATCAACTATCATATCTGGTCCAAAATATTTAACATTTAACTCATGCCATGCTTTATTATAATCTTCAGCTGTTAAAGGTATTCCTTTTTCTAAGCTTTCATGAGTATATAATTCAAACTCTGCAAACATAAGCTGTCTAAACACTGTTGTTCTTATTTGCTCTAATTCTTGATTTATTAAATATAACTTTTTCTTCTTATCAGTTTCTTTATTTATTAAATGATGTATTAGAAGTGCTTCATTAGTAGTTGATGCTACTTCTGCACAAAATAGCGTATATCCTGCGTAAATATATGGTTGCTCTTTTCTTGAATAATAAGAGTGAATAGAATGCCCCATTTCATGAGCTAAAGTAGATACATCATGTAACTCATAATTATAGTTTAATAAAACATATGGCATTGTTTTATATCCACCCCAAGAATAAGCTCCTCCTCTTTTACCTTTGTTTTGATATATATCTATCCAGCCTTCTTCAACTCCGCCTTTAAAGATATTTAAATATTCATCTCCTAGTGGTTTTAATCCTTCTAAAACCATATCTACAGCATTGTTAAATTCTATATGCTCTTTTGGTATTTCAATAACTGGAACATATAAATCATACATATGCATTTCATTCAATCCTAGTAGTTGTTTCTTTAATGCTACATATCTATGAAGAGATTTTAAATTTTCGTCTATAGTTTTCAAAGAATTCTTATAGACTTCTAGCGGTATATCATTTGGCTTTAATGAAGCTTCTAGTGCAGAGTTATATTTTCTAACTTTTGCACTAAAGTTAAAGTTCTTTATTGAACTTGTTAATGTAGTTGCAAAAGTGTTTTCTAAATCTTTATATGACTTAAATAAAGTTTTAAATACTTCTTCTCTTACTTTTCTATCCTTACTTTTTATAAACCCTGAATAATTTCCTTCAGTTAATTCTACTTTTTCACCATCTTCATCAACTATTTTCCCAAATTTCATATCTGCATTTGTAAGCATATTGTGAATTGAATCTGGAGCATCTAAACAATCTGAAACTTGTGCTAATAATTCTTCCTGCTCTTTATTTAATATATGAGGTTTTTCTTTTAATATATCTTCAAACATAAATGAATACATCTTTAGCTTTTCATTGCTATTTATAATATTTCTTATAAAATTATCTTCTAAGGACAATATTTCTGGTACAAAATAAGCTGTATATGATGCAAATTCTGCCATATAAGAATCTACTTTATTCATCATAGCTTGATATTTAGGGTTAGATGTATCTTCATCACATTTTAAATGAGCATATACATATACTATTTCAGCCTTTATGCCTAAATCTACATATTTGTTTAAGTAAGCTAGAATGTTTTCTTCATTATTTAATTTTCCTTCAAAATCCTTAAGTGATGGTGCCTCTTTTTTTAAATCTTCAAAAGTTTTTTCCCACTCTTCATCAGTTGAAAATATTTTATTTACCTTCCACTTATATTTATCTTCGATTTCTTCTCTTTTTTTCAATACCTTTGATTCACTCATAATTTTTGCCTAAATTTTTAGGCCCTCCCTTCTAATTATATTCTTCTTCTTTTCCTACAATATCCTTAAAAGCATTTTCCATAGAGTCTTCAATTAATTCTACACATCTTGTTATTCTTTCCTTCATAACCTCATAATCATCTACATATTTAAATTTTATTAAAAATGTAGGATTATATTCATCTAACATATCCTCAATTTCAAACTCTTCTTTTATAAAGGCATCATAATTAAAAACATCGTATATTGCTGAGTATTCCCATTCTTCAACATCTTTATTTGTATCAAAATATAAATTTACAACATCATTAACAACAAAAAGTTTCTTTACATATAAAGCTCCCTCTGAAACTTGAAAACTTCCAAGCTCCTTAGTTATAAATCCCGTATCCTTATCCTTTTCCATTAATACTAAACTTGAAAAATCCATGTATATTCCTCCAACATCTTTACTTTAGTTTTAATAACTTACCTATATTATATGTTTTATTTATAATATAAATCAACAGAATTAAATAGTTAAGAGTTAATTGTTAAGAATGAATAGTTAAAGAGTTAATGTGTCTATAATATAAATAATCAAACAAATATATTAATATCTCTAAAGTAATTGTTGCAAACTATTTGCATTTTCATATATAATAAGTCTAGACTATTTAGGAGATGATTTTTTTAATGATTAATATAAAAGATTTATGTTTTTCATATTCCAATAAACCACCATATTTACTTAAAGATATAAATTTAAATATACCTGAAGGTATATATTTATCTATAGTTGGCGAAAATGGAAGTTGTAAAACAACACTAATAAAAATAATTTTAGGTTTATTAAAACCAACCTCTGGTACAATTGAAGTTCAATCTAATTCTATTGGATATGTTCCTCAAAGATTAGATTCTTTTAATTCTCAATTTCCTATTACAGTGAAAGAAGTTTTATCTTGTCATAAAAAAAGTTTAAAAAATAATAATATAAATATTTCTTCTATTCTTGAAACTGTTAATATGAAAGATTACAAAACTAGACTTTTGGGAATGCTATCAGGTGGACAACAGCAAAGGGTTCTTATTGCTAGAGCCTTAATGGGAAATCCAGATATAATTATTCTCGATGAACCTTCTACTGGCGTTGATGAATCAAATCAAATTGAAATATACAGTATTTTAAAGAAACTAAATCAAGTAGATAAAAAGACTATTATATCAATCGAACATAATATAGATATTGCTTTAAATAATTCAACTCATATACTTAAAGTAGATAATGGAAATATTACATTATTTACAGTTGATGAATATAAGAATTTTAGAAATAATAATTTTAAGTTAAATGATGCTATTTAAGTTTATGATTAAGAAAGGTAGATTATATGCTTCAATTAGATTTTATGCAAAACGCCTTTATGGCTGGCTTTATAATATCAATACTATGTCCTTTCATAGGACTTTTTTTAGTGCTTAGACGCTACTCCATGATTGGTGATACATTATCACATTCCTCTTTTGCTGGAGTTGCTATAGGATTAGTTATAGGGGTTAATCCACTTATAACAGCATTTTTATTTACAACTCTTTGCGCAATAATTATTGAATTATTAAGAGAATATTATAAAAAATATGCTGAACTTGTTATGTCACTAGTTTTAACCTTTAGCTTAGGTATAGCAATAATACTTATAAGTAGTGGAAAAGCTTCAGCTAAAGTTAATTCTTTTTTATTTGGTAGTATTCTTACTGTTTCTACGCAAGATATATTTATGATATTAATTGTAGGAATAGTTTGCTTGATAGCACTTATATTTTTATATAATAAACTTATTTATATTACCTTTGATGAAGAAGGTGCCAAAACAGCGGGAATAAAAGTAAAATTAATTAACTATATTTTCACTATATTAGTTGGTGCAACTATTTCTATGTCTATAAGAATAATGGGAATACTTGTGATTTCATCTATAATGGTTGTTCCTGTTGCAACTGCAATGCAATTAAAAAAAGGCTTTAAAACAACTTTATTATATTCAATATTCTTTGGAATGTTTGATATTATGGTAGGACTATTCTTATCATACTATGTAAATAGTGCTCCTGGAGGTACTATTGCACTTACTTCAGTATTTACTTTAATTATAGTAATAATACTAGATAAATTTTTAAATTTTAAATAATATTAAAAATTATAAATGGGATATTTTCTTATGAAAATATCCCATTTATAATTTAGAAGAGTGCGACATCCTTTTATATTTATTATATTACAAATCTTACTTGTTATTTTTGCATTGATCACAAATACCATTAAGCTCCAACTTATGTTCAGTTAAGCTAAATCCAACTTTAGCCTTTATAGCTTCTTCTATTTCTTCCATCGGACAAGGTATTTCAACACACTTATGGCAAACATCACACTTTAAAGTATGCTTATGACTTTCTTTTTTTAGTATATATATTGCAGGTCCATCTATATTTATTTTCTTAATTATATCTTTTTCTTCAAGTAACTCTAGTGTTCTATATATAGTGCTAAGATTTAAGTTTTCATTTTGCTTTTTACATTCACAATATATATTTTCTGCTGATAGCCCTTTATCTGAAGACTCTATTATATTTAAAATTGAAATTCTTCCTGCTGTTACTCTCATTCCATTTTCTTTTAAATAATTTTCCCAGCTCATTTTATTCTCCTAACGTTCTAATCTTTATATAATTATAACACTAATATTCCACATATTAAATATTAAAAAAATATCATTTTAATTCCCAGTATTAATAATATTACTCCACCTAATAAATCAGCATACTTACATATAAAATCAACTCGCCTAGCATATCTGCACATAAAAAAACCAATTGTACATATAAGTAATGTTATTAATCCTACCAAAATAGCATCAACAAATAATAATATTTCATTTACTTCATGAAATGCCGTAAATCCAACTACTAAAGCATCAATACTTACTGACATACCTAAAATCATATACATTGATTTTCTTATTAAGACCGACTCATCATTATCATTCTTTTTAAACGCTTCTAGTATCATTATAAATCCTATTAAGGCTATTATAACTCCACCTATTACGTTAGGTATAGCAACTATATATGTATCAAAAAACTTTCCCCCTATTCCGCCTAAAAATATAAATAAAAACTGAAAGAAAGCAAATGATACTATAAACCCTATTTTATTTCTTCTTTTTAATATAGGATTTATCCCTAAACTTATACTAAGTCCAAGTGCATCCATAGCCATAGCCACACCTATTAAAATTACTTCTTTTAATCCCATCTTCTAGAAACTCCTCCAAATTATATAATTCTATTCTATATATAATTATAAAGTATAGTATTTATGTATTATTTTTTTTAAATAAGTACTTTTAATAAGACAAATTTTATTGTATATTATTAAATAGAGTATATAATATTTGAAAAAGTATATCATATTTTGTAGTTTTATATAAAGGAGAGTAACTTAATGGCGAATTGTATAATTGCTCAATCTGGAGGTCCAACATCTGTTATTAATTCAAGTGTAGTAGGTTTATTGCAGGCAAATAAAGATTTAGGTTCATTTGATAAAGTATATGCCGGTCTAAATGGAATAGAAGGTATATTAAAAGGAAATATAATAGAATTATCTTCTTTTACTGATGATGAAATAAATACATTTAGGTATACACCATCTTCTGGCTTAGGTTCTTGTAGATATAAAATGAAGAGTTTAGAAGAATCAAGCGAAGAATATGACAAGCTTTTAGATATATTGAAAGTTAATGACATAAAAGCCTTCTTTTATGTAGGTGGTAATGATTCTATGGATACCATTGCTAAACTAGGCAAATATGCAAGAAAAACTGGAATAGATATAAAGTTTATTGGTATTCCCAAAACAATAGATAATGATTTAATGTATACTGATCATACTCCTGGTTTTGGAAGTGCCGCAAAATTTATTGCAACTACAGCCCTAGAAACATATTTAGATTCATCAGTTTACATAAATAACGGAATATTTATTTTAGAAACAATGGGTAGAGATACAGGTTGGCTAGCAGCTTCTTCTTGCGCAGCTAGAATAAATGGTGAGCCTGTTGCAGATTTTATATATTTACCTGAAGTTGCTTTTGATATAGAAAAATTTCTTTTAGATGTAAAAAAAAGATTTGAAGAAAAAAATAAAGTTTTCATAGTTGTTTCAGAGGGTATAAGAAATGCTGAAGGAAAGTTTATAACTGAAGTTGAAAAGCAAGCTCATGATAAATTTGGTCATGCACAATTAGGTGGTGTCGGTTCATACCTAAAAAACTTAATAATACATTCTGGTATAACATCTAGAGTTAAATCTCTAGAATTAGGAGTATTACAAAGATGTGCAATCCATTGTTCTTCAGATATTGATTTAAATGAAGCTTTTGAAGCTGGATACTCTGCATTAAAGTTTGCACTTGAAGGCAATAGTGGATATATGGTTGCTATAAAAAGAGAGTCAAACGCACCTTATTCTACTTCTCACTTCCTTGTAGAAGCAGATAAGATAGCTAATAATGTTAAATACTTTCCTAAGAATTTAATTAATGATGAAGGAAATCATATAAAAGAAGAAGCATTGGATTACTTCTTACCTCTTATTGCTGGAATTCCATCATTAGTTATAGATAATCATTTACCAAAATTTAAAACAATATCAAAATAATAAAAATGGCAATATCAAAATAAATTTTGATATTGGCCTATAAAGATGGAAGTTCTAATTGAACTTCCTTTTTTTGCGCATATATAAATAATAGATCAAAATTTCTATTTAAGTTTAAATACATCTTTAAGCAAGTAGAATCAGTGGTTTAAAAGGGGCTCACGTTTCGTTAGCCCCTTTATAAAAATAATAAATTAACTTTTTAAGGAAATAAAGCTTACTTGAAATTGAATAAATTTTATATTAAATAAATTTCTGAGACTCCACCTTTTACTTATATACATATAATACTATTTTTATTTTATTAATAACTAAACATAAAAGTTTGTGTATTTGCTTACCTTAACACCTTAGAGTATAATAAAATTGGAATTATTGAAATTTATAAGTTTAAATGTATTTGATATATAAGATAATCATAGGAGGATGAAATGATAGTTTTAAGCTGTAAAGATATATCGAAAAGTTACGGAATAAGAGATGTACTAAAAGATATTACTTTTTCAATCAATGAAGGTGATAAGGTTGGAATCATTGGCGGAAATGGAGAAGGAAAATCAACCTTGTTTAAAATAATATCTAAAGAATTATCACAGGATTCTGGTGAAATATTTATAGATAAAAATAGAACTATAGGATATTTAACTCAACACGTTGATTTAGATTTGAATAATACTATATATGATGAAATGAATTTAGTATTTAAAGAGCTTCTTAATATTGAAGAGAGATTACATTCATTAGAAATAAAAATGGCTGAACCTTATAACGAGGATAATGCAGCTTATCATGAAAAAATTATAAAAGATTACACTACTCTTCAAGATTTATATTCTCATAAAGGCGGGTACACATATAAGGGTGAAATATCTAGAGTATTGAAAGGTCTTGGTTTTCTAGAAGAAGACTTTGATAAAATTATAAACACTCTTAGTGGTGGACAAAAAACCAGAGTTTCACTTTGTAAACTACTATTAAAAAATCCAGACATAATTTTGCTTGATGAGCCAACTAACCATCTTGATCTAGAAGCTATTGAATGGCTAGAAGAATATCTAAAAAATTATAAAGGAACTGTTTTAGTAATATCACATGATAGATTTTTCTTAGATGCCGTTACAAACAATACCTTTGAAGTTATTAACGGTCATGTTAATTGTTATAATGTTCCTTATACTAAATTTATTGATCAAAGAAAGAAAAATTATGAAGCTCAACTTAAAGCTTATAATCTTCAGCAAGCTGAGATTAAAAGACAAGAAGCAATAATAGAAAAGTTTAGAAGCTTTAACAGAGAAAAAAGTATAAGAGCTGCTGAAAGTAGAGAAAAAGCCTTAGAAAAGATGGATAGAATAGATGCTCCTGATAAGGAAAAAGAAGCGTCTAAAATTCAATTCGAAACTTCTGTCAAAAGTGGGCATGATGTTCTTCATATTGAAAATCTAGCTAAAAGCTATGGAGATAATAAGCTCTTTTCAAATCTTAATTTAGATCTTAAAAGAGGCGAAAAAGTAGCATTAATTGGAGAAAATGGTCGTGGTAAAACAACTCTCTTTAAAATTATTTTAGATAACTTAAATCCTGATAGTGGTAAAGTTATACTTGGAACAAATGTAAATGTTGGATATTACGATCAAGAACAATCTAATTTAAACCTAGATAAGACTATTTTAGATGAAGTATGGGATGAATTCCCTAATTTAACCACATCTAAATTAAGAGGTGCATTAGCATCATTCTTATTTACTGGAGATGATGTATTTAAAATAATTAACACTCTTAGTGGTGGAGAAAAATGTAGGATTAATTTATTAAAGCTTATGTTATCAAGGTCTAATTTATTATTATTAGACGAGCCAACAAACCATCTTGATATAATGTCTAGAGAAGCTCTTGAAGACGCTCTATTAAGTTATGATGGTACATTAATGGTTATATCCCACGATAGATACTTTCTAAATAAAGTAATTAATAGAATCCTAGAGCTTAACGAAGATGGCATTAAAGAATTTTTAGGAAATTATAGTTACTATCAAGAAAAGAAAATTAATCCTAATAGATTTGAAGTTTTAGAAGAGTTATCAAATGGAAAAACTAAAACTCAATTGAAAGATGAAAAGAAGAAAAAAAGAGAAATTGAAAAAGAAGAAAAAGCTTTAAAATTGAAAATAAAGAAAATAGAGGATGATATATCAACAGGAGAAGAAAAATTGTTGTCTCTCCAAGAAGAACTTTGCCTTGAAGAAATTTATTCTAATCCTTCTGAAAGCGGAAGAGTTAATAAAGAAATAAGAGACTTAGAGGAAAAAATCTCTAACCTATATGAAGAATGGGAAAAGTTATCTAATTAAAGCACTTTTGCATAATTATTAATTTTAATAGGAGCTGTCTTATGACAGCTCCTATTTTTAGTAATATCTTGTAAGTTACTTATCTTTTTCCTGTTGATCCAAAGCCACCTTCCGCTCTTTCAGTTTCACTTAGCTCTTCTACTTCATCCACTTCAACATACCATACTGGTTTTACTACCATTTGTGCAATTTTCATACCTTTCTCAACTATAAAGGCTTCCTTCCCATGGTTTATTAATACTACACCTACTTCGCCTCTATACCCTTCATCTATAGTTCCTGGTGTATTTAAAACAGTAATTCCATGTTTTAATGCTAATCCACTTCTAGGTCTAACCTGTGCTTCAGTTTGAGGTGGTAACTCTATCTTTATTCCAGTTTTAATTAATGCTGTTTCTGATGGATTAATTAAAACCTCTTCTACTGAGTATAAATCTAACCCAGCATCACCTTTATGTGCATAATTAGGAATTATAGCTTCATTATGTATTTTTTGAACTTTTAATTTTAACTTATTCATTTGTATTCCTCCAACAAAATATTAATTCTATTGTAACAAGTAAATCTTATTTATGTCCATACTTATTCTAGGTAAATTAAAAAGAGATAAATTAAATCTTAAATTTATCTCTTTTTATAAGTGTATAAATATTTTTCCTCCATCCTATCTTCTGTAATAAGTAGATTTTATTTTATTTACTACACATATATTTGCAGATTTATTATCTTTATCTATAGTAACTTCATTCCATGTATAGTATGAAGGCTTTTCAAAAAATCTTCTATCTACTATTGCTATAACCCTATAACATCCATTTTCTAAATTATCGAATACTACTTTTCCATTTGCATCAGTAAATTTTGAATTATACAATTTAGGAGATATCCCATTTAATAAATATAAATTTATCCTTGCTCCCTTAAGCTCTACACCCTCTCTACTTGCAAGCCTTGATATGACTTCAATTCTACCCTTTTCCTCCACTTCATTATAATTATTATAATTATTTTGTAGATTATATTGAGAGCTATCTTGTGAGATACCTTGTAATTTATCTTCTATATTTGAATATAGTCTGTCATAAGGATTTTCATATTGTCCCTCACTACAAACTTGATCACTAAAATCACTTTCTATTATTTCTTCTTCTTGATTATTGCATATGTTGTCTCTATTAATAGTTCCTGTAGAGTTATCCTCTCTAACTTCCCCATCAACTTGAATAAATAAATTTAAATTTCCATTTTCATCTACAGTATATTGATCTTCATTATTATTATTATTTTCATCACTATGATATTGATCGTCGATAACTATTTTCATATATACCTCCAAAGCATAATATAGTTACATAATATGCTTCACCTATAATTTTGGTGATAAAATAATAAAAAAAAGTGTCAAAAGACACTTTTTATTTAAGAAGAAATCATTTTAACAGCTTCATCAAATTCAATAGGTTTGCTAAAATAATACCCTTGAATAACATCACAACTAATTTTCTTTAAAAAATCTAGCTGTTCTTTAGTTTCAACCCCCTCTGCAACTACTAAGAGGCTTAAGTAGTGTGAAAGTTCAACAATACTATTTATTATATACTCACTTTTTTCTTCAACAACTATTCCATCTATAAAACTTTTATCTATCTTTAATACATCTATAGGCAAAGTTCTTAAATAACTTAATGATGAATATCCTGTTCCAAAATCATCTAACGCCAACGAAACTCCTATATGTTTTAATTTTTCTAATGTGTTTATATTTTTTTCTGCTGATTTCATTATTATACTTTCTGTAATTTCAAATTCTATATATTCAGAATTCAAATCATAGAATTTTAATGATTCAGATATAAACGAAACTATATCTTCATCTCTAATTTGCACCTCTGATAAATTTATAGCCATTTTAAACTTTTTAGTAGTTATTAATGTTAATTCTTTGCACTTTTTAAAACTCTCATTTATTATGTATTTTCCTATAGGTATTATAAGCCCTGAACTTTCTGCTATTGGTATAAATTCACTTGGTGATACTGGTCCTAAGGACTTACTATTCCATCTTACAAGCGATTCAAACCCTATAACCTCTTCCGTATCTACTTTAATCTTAGGTTGATATAGCATTTTTATTTCGTTATTATCTACAGCAACTCTTAATCCCTTTTCTATATCAAATTCTCTATTTAGAATTTCTAATATTTTTATGTCAAAAAACTCATATCTATTTTTTCCATTAACTTTTGCAAGATACATAGCCATGTCTGCTCTTTTTAATAAAATAGGCATATCACCCCCATCTATGGGATATACGCTAACCCCTATGCTTAATGTACAAAAAATTTCTTTTTCATTTATTATTATTGGATTACTTAACTTTTTTATTATATTATCTAAAATGTATTTAATTTTATTCTTTTCTTGTATATTATATTGCACTAATATAAATTCATCTCCGCCATATCTAGCAAAAAGAGAATCTTTTATCTCCATATTATTAATAATTTTTGCAAACTCAATTAAAAGTAAATCTCCAGCATCATGCCCATATGTATCATTGACATATTTAAAGTTATCTAAATCTATAAAAATAAATGCGATTTTTTCATTAGGATAGTTTTTTATATGATTTGTAACCTCTCTTACAAAAAACCTTCTATTAGGAATCCCAGTAACTTCATCATTGAAACTTAAATAATTAATTTCAAGTTCCTTTTCCTTCCTATCCGTTATATCGGAAAGAGCTCCATGAATAAATAAATCCCCATTCTTTTCTAATGTCTTTTTTCCTTTACTTTGAAGCCATACAACTCTATTATCCTTACTTAATATTCTATACTCTATAGAATAAAATTCTTCTTTTTTTGAATTTAGAACCTTATCTATTTTCTTATTATATATATCAATATCATCTTCTAGTATAAACTTCTGCCAACTTTTATCTGAAATTAGTACGTCGCCTTCCCCTCTAATTTCTAAATACTCTCTAATACTATAATCAATTGATATAATGTTTTGATTAACATTCCACCAAAATGCAATGTCTTTAGAGCCCTCTACAGCTAATCTATTCTTATTTTCTATAACCTTATTCATATTTTCTACTCTTTTTCTTTCAGTTATATCTGTAATAAATCCAGACAAATAAAAAATATTATTTCTTATCTTTCCCTTTCCTTGTACTTTAAGTAATAGCTTTTCTCCCGAAAAATCTATTATAGATGATTCTAAAAAAAAGTTATCTAATATCCTATTATGTATAATGTTTTCAATGAAAATTTTTATATCTTCTCTTTCATCTTCAACAATAAATGAAAACCATTCTTCAAAGCTCTCTATGTCATTATTAGTTTTTAAAATCTCTTTCATCTTTTTAGACATATATAATTTATTATTTTCACTATTCCATTCCCAAATTGCACCTTCCAATGCATCTATAGCCATTCTATATCTTCTCTTATTTGATTCTGCTAATTTATATAGCTTTTTATATTTCCTATTTGTATAAATCAATCTAATCATTAACAATAAAATAATAAAGAACATGATAAATAATAATGAAGTCAAATTATCAAAATTACTTTTAACTATTAATATAATTAAACACAGAGTAGTAAATATGAAAATACTATTCTTTTTTCTTTTTTTCAAGATTATCACCAGTGCCCTTCCTTTAAAATTATATTCTAATAATTATATATTTTATCATATTCTTCCACATATTAACATAATTTTAACTTGATAAAATTAAAAAAAATAGACGTATGTAAATATGTCACATTCGTCTATTTTACTCTTTTATTATTTATTTAAATATCTTCGTTAATATTATGTTTAATGTAACACCTACAAGCGCTGACAAACTTAAACCTGATATACTTACTGTATCTGTTATATTTATCCCTATAGCCTTTGGCATAAATAATCCTGATAATCCAATAAATATAATTGTTATTATAACTATTATATTCTTTATATTAAATTTTACACCTTCATTCCTAACTGTATTTACTCCAACTAATGCTATCATTGAAAATAACATTATACTTATTCCGCCCATGACTGATGAAGGTATAGTTCTAATTACCGCTCCAAACTTATCTATAAAACTTAATATTATTGCAAAAACTGCTGTTAATCTCAATATAGATGGATCATAGTTTTTAGTTATTGCTAATACACCTGTGTTTTCTCCGTATGTAGTATTAGCAGGTCCACCTATAAGCGATGCTGTCATAGTAGCAAGACCATCTCCTAATAAAGTTCTATTTAGACCTGGGTCTTCAATAAAATTCTTTCCTACTATAGTACCATTAGTTGTTATATCTCCTATATGCTCCATAAAAACAGCAAGTATAACTGGAACTACTATCATTATCGCACCTGAATCAAACTTTGGCAAAGTAAATTTTGGTACTGCTATAAAACTTGCATTTTGAATTGCAGTTATGTCAACTTGTCCTAATACTAAACTTAATGTATAGCCGACTATTACAGCAATTATTATAGATAACTGTGATATAAACCCTTTAGTAAATCTTTTTATGCATAAAGCTAGTCCTAATGTTATTATTGCTATTATTAATTCTTTTCCTGAACCTGCTTTTCCAGCCATAAATGAATTTACTCCTGCCATATCTAAAGCTGTTGGTATAAGATTTACACCTATAACTACTATCATCGGGCCAACAACTTGTGCTGGCAAAATACTTCTTATCTTAGATACTCCTATTTTTTTTACTATAAATGAGACTAAAGCATAAATTAATCCTGCTACAAACATCCCACCTTGAGCATATCTTAAATCACCATATTGAGTTGCAACTGCACCAATTACCGGAATAAATGCAAATGAAGATCCTAAAAACACAGGAACTTTACCTTTAGTACATAAATGAAATATAATAGTTCCTATTCCAGCTGAAAATAAAGCAACTGATGGATCAAGTCCTGTTATTATAGGGACTAAGACCGTTGCTCCAAACATTGCTATTAAATGTTGAAGTCCTAAAACGCTTTTTAGTAAGCCTCTCTTCACATTACTTAAACTATTTGTTTCTTTCGTCTCTACATATTGTGCCATTTAATGACCTCCCTATTTTTATTAATAAGGAGAAATTCCTATTTCTCCTTTTCTAGCCTCTCTGGACTAATTTAAAAAGGTATTTTTAAATAAAAAAACTTCTCTATAAATATCCAGAGAAGTTATAATAATCCTACAATAATTTTACTTCTTTTGAGCCTCTCTGGACTAATTTAAAGAATGAATTTTCTTTTTTCAAAATTATATCATCTACTTACTATTATTTCAATATAAATTTTAATTTCCATATAATAAATATTGTATTCTTTGAATTTTTAGGAATACTAGTACTAGCATAATAAGTTTTAGGAGGATATTAATATGAAATTTAAAAATTTTAGAAAGAAGTTATCTACAATTTATATGGCTATTATATTATCTTTCTCATTTATTACTAATACTCAAGCCATAGAAATCACAGAAGATTCATCTAACGAGAGTAGGCAGGAAAAAGTAGTATATCTTACTTTTGATGATGGTCCTGGAGGGAAAATTACACTTCAAGTTTTAGATACATTAAAAGCAGAAAATGTTCCAGCCACTTTTTTTGTTATAGGATGCCAAATTAAAGGACAAGAAAATACTATTTTAAGAATGAAAAATGAAGGTCATAGTATTGGACTTCATAGTTTTTCCCACAATAGAAATAAATTATATTGTGGAAATGAAGGTTTTTTAAAAGAAATGAAACAAGATCAAGAAACATTATATGAGGTTACAGGAGAAAAATATAATATTTTAAGATTTCCATTTGGATGTAATAATCAATCTTACAAGTTAACACAAAAATTAGTAGATACACTACATGAAAATAATTTTAAAATATATGACTGGAATACCGATAGCGGCGATGGTGCAAATCCTAACTCATCTCCTGAATGCATAATAAAGAAAGCATGTAAAAGTCAAGATAAGGATACTGTTGTAATTTTAATGCACTGTACATATATAAATAAAAATTCCGCTAAAGCTTTACCTTCTATAATTAAATATTATAAAGATAATGGATATACTTTTAAAGCTATCGATGAAAATACTCCAGAGTTATACAAAGTAACAAAGAAATAATTTTTGGGAGCTGTCTAAGCACAGCTCCTATTAAAAGTTTTAAATTAACAATTTAACTTATTTACTTATTAGTACACCTGTGGCTTTTAATGCTATTCCAATAGCCTTATATAATATCATGCCTAAGAATACATTCATTATTGCAGCAGGTATAACAACAATACTAATTAGACTAACAAAAGATCCTGGTAAACCTACTAATAAACTTGCAGATCCTAAAAATACTAGTCCACTTACTATAGTTCCAAAACTTAAAGCTATTAGCATTTTTATATTATTGCTTAGTCTATTTCCTATTAATTTAAATATAAAATACATTACGTTTGCTGTCACAACTTTATCTATAATATTTGGTAGTTGTCCACCTGGGAATTTTGTAGTAAGCGCAGTTAATACTCCCATTATAATACCTGATATTAAAGAAGTCTTATAATCATTATTTATTATTATGATTATAAATAACATTGCTAACGCAAAATCTGGTTGCATAGGTAAACCTAAAGCTGGTGTTATTTGATGTAATAGAGCTCCAATAGCTATTAATATTGCATTTAGTATCATTTTTTTTACATTCATATTTCTATTCATATTCAAAATCTCCTTTTTAAAATAAATTTATATCAAAATAGTTTGTCCCCTCTACTTCATAACATAATTACCAGCTCCTTTAAACATTACTTTAATTTTAAATAAAAAACGCCCTATACAAAAATGTATAGGACGATATTATCCGCGTTGCCACCTAAATTGCTTTAAAAGCCTCTCTCATCAGGTACTAATATACCCTATTCCCTATATCGTGGGACTTACGGATCAACTACTTTAATAAAATTTCGTATCACTCCTCCGAGGCCCATTCACTATTTGTTATAGTACCGAAATCACACCATCTTCGGCTCTCTGAAACCTTACATAATAGCTACTCTTCCTCATCAAAGGATTAGTTAATTATTAATTTAATAATATACTATGCTATCTATTCATAATTGTCAACAATTTCAAGGAATTTTTTTCTATTCGGAACTATTACCATAAAAATAAATAATCCCAATAATAATAATCCCTTGATTATACTTGTACAACTTATACTCCACCAAACTCCGTTTATTCCAAGTGAAGGTATACTGCTTAATAATATTGCAAGAGGTATTCTAAGACCAGTAAACAATATACTAACCCAAGATGGCGTAACTGTATTTCCAAGACCTGAAAATGCTCCTGCTGTTGTAATTTCTATGCACATAAATAATTGGGAATATCCTAAGATTTTAAGATATATAGCACCTTGTGAAATTGCTTCAGCTTCAGGTATGAATACTGAAAAAACGCTTCCTCCTGCAAATACTAACAGTATAGTAGAAAAAATTCCTACCAAAGTTGCCATAACCATTGTTGCTTTATATCCCTTTAATATCCTGTCCCATCTATTTGCTCCATAATTTTGTCCTACAAAAGCTGTTAATGCTGCTGCAAAACCTTCTGCTGTCATCCATGATATTGCTTCTATTTGTGATCCAACCTTTTGAACTGCAATTGCTACTGGCCCCCATGATGCAATTACTCTTCCAATTATCATAGCAAAAACTGAAAACAAGCAATTTTGAAGTGCCGTTGGAATCCCAAATTTACATATTCTATACATATAACTTTTATCCAAATACTTCTTATTTTTCAAACTTAAGCTATATCCATTTTTTATAAATGATATTATAAATATAATAGTAACAATAGCTTGTGCACTAATAGTTGCTAGGGCTGCTCCAATCACTCCAAGCTTTGGGAATCCCCAAAGTCCAAATATCAATATTGGGTCAAATATTATATTAAAAGCTAGTCCAATAGCATTTATCAAAAAAGGAATTTTGCTACTACCAGCAGCATTAAAGATACCTGTAAATAATGGATTTAAAAAGCTAAATATCATTCCAAATGACACTACAATTAAGTAGTCTATAGACATTTTTATTATGCTTTCATCTCCTAAATTAAAGAATCCTATTAGTTGATTTTTAAAAACTATTAAAATAATCGTATATAATATTGCCATTACTATATTAATAAATAAACTATTATATATAAATTTATTTCTTTCCTTAACATCTTTCTTTCCTATTGCTTGAGCAACACCTATTTCGGCTCCTATTTTGGATATAAATACAAGTGCGCTTCCAAACCAAGTGAAGAAACCTGCTGTTCCTACTGCTGCTACTGACTCGCTACCTATTCTGCCTACCCACATCATATCTATCATATTGTAAGCCATTTGTATGAAAGATGTGCCTAAAATCGGTACAGACAATTTTAGTAGTACATTAAATATATTTCCTGACACTAAATCTACTGATTTTTTCATATGTACCTCCTTATTTATGATATTATTTATCTTCAAATTATATATTTAGTAGTATCTTTTTTCAATATACTTATATTTATTTATTCACTTTTTTTGAATATTAAATATTCTTAATAAAACTTAAAGGATTACCTAGGTAATCCTTTATTTACTTAGCATATTTATTATATTTTCAAAATGCTCAGGTTTACTATAATAAAAACCTTGTACTGTATCACATTCTATACTTCTTAAATAATCTACTTGCTCTTTTTCTTCTACACCTTCAGCAACAACTGTCATGCCAAGTTTATGTGACAATTGAATAATATTTTCTACTATGTACCTACTTTTGTCATTTTCAGACATATCAATAACAAAACTTCTATCAATTTTTAAAACATCTATTGGCAACTTAGTTAAATGATTCAAGGAAGAATATCCAGTTCCAAAATCATCTAAAGCAATGGAAGCACCTAATTCTTTTATTTGTAATAAACACTCTATGTTCTTATCTACTGATTTCATTATCATACTTTCAGTTATTTCTACTTCTATGTACTTAGGAGGGACATTAAACTCATCTATCAAAGAATTAAAGTATTCTAATAAATCACCATCTCGTAATTGTATTTCAGATAAATTAACTGCTATTTTAAAGTTATCATAGCCTTCTAATAATAGATATTTTACCTTTGCAAAAACTTCTCTTAATACAAATTTTCCTATTGGTATTATAAGCCTTGTATTTTCAGCTACAGGAATAAACTCTCCAGGACTAACAAAGCCTATTTCATCACTTTTCCATCTAAGTAATGCTTCAAATCCATTTACTTCATCATCTGTAAGCCTCACTTTAGGCTGAAACACAACAAACATCTCATTATTATCTAATGCAGTTCTAAGACCTCTTTGAATTGAGTAAATTCTATTTATCTCTCTTGATATGTTATTATTAAACATTTGCCATTGATTTTTACCATTGCTTTTAGCTATATACATTGCAGCATCAGCATTTTTAAGCAGCACTTCAAAATTTTCACCATCATCAGGGAAAACTGATACTCCTATACTTGTTGAAGAATAAATTTTATGACCATTTATGTCATATGGATTTTTTAATATTTCCATAATTTTTCTTACCGTAGCATTTATTTCATTTAAGTAACTTATAGATGAAATAAATATTAAGAATTCATCTCCACCAAATCTACATAACAATTGATCATCATTAAATATTTTCTTTAAGTCTTCTGAAAAATTCTCCAAAAATATATCTCCGCATTTATGCCCATAAGAGTCATTTATAAACTTAAAATTATCTATATCTATAATTATTAATGCTCCTCTAGATTCTGAAATAATGTGCTTCTCAAGTTCTTTCTCTATAATATTTTTGAATTGCTTTCTATTATTTAATCCAGTTAATTCATCATAATAACTAATATACTCTAACTTTAAATGTGCCTCTTTTTCTCTTGTTATATTATGAACATATCCTTCAAACCCTAAAAATTCGCCTTTATTACTATTTCTTGACTGGCCTTTAACACTAATCCATATATCTTCCCCTAAAATATTAGTCATCCTAACTTCAATTTCTTCTAAATTATTTTTTATACCATCAATTAATATATCAAAATAATCTTGGCGAAAGTAGCTTCTACACTCATCAAAAGTTATTATACTAAAATCATCTTTGTATCCTGTAATTTCTTTATTGTTCCCATAAAGCATTATTAAATCTTCTTCTTTATTTACAGAAATAAATAGTCCTTTAATAGACCTAATAAAAGATTCTTTTGAATTTAATAAAAACTCTTTTTGTCTATCTTTAAGATTATTCGAAGTCTTATCGTTAAGGGAACCAACATCCATGTTATAACTATTTTCCCTAATCATATATTTAAATCCTTCTCAAAGTATATTTTTATATTTATTATATAATTTAAAACTTATTTATTTTCTTCTACTTTCGCTTCATCTTTTGATTTTTCTTTATTATCATTTATTAATGTTGCAACTAAAGCAGCTCCAGCAGCTACAACTACCGCTAACTTACCCAAGCTTTTCATTTTCATAAATTGTTCCTCCTACCCATTATTTGAATTGATTTTGATCTCTTTCATATTTATATCCTATTGAACTTAATTTGTTTTTTATTTCTTCTTCTGTTACCCCTATATCTTCACATAATGATGATAAATCAGAGTAGAAATCTCTTAATTTCATATTTATCATACTTAATAGAATATTAGGATCCATAGATAAAATGCTTTCTCTATCCATACTATTTCTCCTTTTTATATATACAATTTCTATATATTTGGAATCTTAAATAAAATATACCATATATCTTTTAATAAAAAAAGTACATTATACATCTTTTTGTATATTTATTAAGATAAATATAGAATAATAATTTACTTTTTTATTATCGTAATTAATTATATTATTTTTATATGTTTCAACTATTTTTTTATAAAAGCTAAGGAGCTGTTGCCAGATTAAAAATGCAGAATTTATAATGTAGAATGAGGGTAAAAACTACTGAAAGTATTTTTAAAATAATATAAATTTAAATATTTCAGTACGAAATATCACCGAAATTTTAAATTTTATATTCTACATCTTAAATTAAATAGCATTCTGCAACAGCTCCTTATACAAGCTTTATTTAATTAATTATTTAACTTCTGGTACTTTAGAAGCTTCACTTTTCTTTGGAGATTTATATCCATTCTTCTCCCAACTTGCTTCTTGATGTTTCTTAGCCATTAGCTTTCACCTCCATTATATTATTAGTATTCATTATCTATTTTTTAATTATTCTATATTCAATTTAATAAATTATTATTTCATAAAAAAATAAAGATATTATGTAGACAATCTTTCTTACATAATATCTTTATTATAAAACTTTAATTATTCTTCATCGTAAACTTCTAAATACTTTGTCTTTATACCATCTTTTTCCCAACCAAGTATAGAGTCTAAATTAACATTTTCAGCTGCCTTAAATATTGATTTTTCAACGCCATCAAAATTTTTCTTAAGCTCTTTTATTAATTCTTTTATCTCATATCTCTTATTTCCTATTTTCTCAGCTGCAACCATACATGCACAATTTAATGGCCAAATTCCTGCATTATTAGTAAATCTCTTTATATACTCTTCTTCTACATAATAAAGCGGTCTTATAAGCTCCATATCTTCAAAATTAGCTGCCTTAAATTTAGGAAGCATAGTTTTAAAATTACCTGCATAAAGCACATTTAATAATGTAGTTTCTATAACATCATTGTAATGATGTCCTAGTGCTAACTTGTTACATCCAAGTTCTCTTGCTTTACTATAAAGAGATCCTCTTCTCATTCTTGCACAAAGATAACATGGATAATCTCTTGCCATCTTATCTATAACTTCGAAAACTTTTCCCTCATATATATGTACTGGTATTCCAAGATGGTTACAATTCTCTATAAGTAATTCTTTTATTTGTGGATGATATCCTGGATCCATTGCTATAAATTCTAATTCAAAGTTCATTTGTCCATGTTTTTTAAGCTCTTGGAAACACTTAGCCATAAGTAGCGAATCTTTACCACCAGAAATAGCTACTGCAATCTTATCTCCCTCTTCTACAAGATTATAATCTTTGACAGCTCTTACAAACTTAGTCCAAATATGTTTTCTATATTTTTTAACAAGGCTACGCTCTATTTCTTCTAAAGGCTTTTTTTCTTCAGTAGGAATTAGTCTCTCGCAGCCTTTACCTGCTATACTACTCATTTTATCACCTCATTTAATAATCCTTTTCAATTATATCACTTTTTAAACTTATTGTCTTTACATAAATATGGAGTTAGCACAATTAAAAATGTAGAATGTACAATTAAAACTAAAGAAATTTTAAATTTCACATTCTACATTTCAATTATTAGAAAACTTTCCAACACCTATATATAATATTTTACTTTAATTAACTTATCAGTTCATTTATTTCTATATATGGATTCTTATATCTATTTTTCTTTACTGTACTTTTTCCTATATTTATAGCTTTTTTAGGGCATAAATTTATACATGCCATACAGTCTGTACAATTACCTTTCCAAGTTGGAATACTATTTTTCATTATAATATTATCTGCAGGACATGCCTTCTTACAAATTTCACATCCAATACAGTCACTATTAACATTAAAATTTTTATCCTTACTTTTATACACATTTTTCCACATTGAATAAAGGATCTTATTTAATCCAAATTTATAATTGCATTTTTTAATTTTTCTTTCTTTAATTTCATTAATAAAATCTTCTAAAATTTTTTCATTTTTCTCAATTGCTTCAATAGCTCTTTTTTCACTTGGATTTCTACCTGCTCTTATATAGTTAGAAATATATTTTATACATACAAAATTTGATAAAGTATTCGTATCTTTAATTATTTCATTTATATGGGCAAAGCTACTTTTTGCTTCTCCTCCACCAGATACCCCTACTGCAAAAACATAGGAATTTTTCTTTAATTTTAATTTACTTAATAATTCTAAAGTTATTATAGGTAAAGAACCAGAATGTATTGGATATATAAACCCAACTGTATCATCATCACAAATAAAATCATTATCTCTTAATGCTTTCGTCATAGATATTAATTCTACATATTCATCTAATGCTTCTTTTATTTTCTTTGAGACATATAAACTATTCCCAGTTGAAGAAAAATAATAAATTTTCATAAATAATCCCCTATCCTACTTTGTATAATCTATAAATAATTATAAAACTAATTGAGTAAATTTCTATTTTTCACTTTTAATAACTTGAGGATAATTAAAAACATTATATGGATCATATTGTTTTTTAATCTCTTTTAATCTTTTAATATTTTCTCCATAATATTCTTTTTCGTAATTATCTAATTCATCTAAAGGAAAATTAACAAAAGATCCTTCTGTTAGCCTTTCTATTGCTCTAAAGTTACTCTTAACCCATTCCTTATTTATATCTGCATATTCATCTTTTTCCCAAACGGATTGAATTCCCATTATAAACTTAGCATCCCTATAATAATATGCTGTATCTAATTTATTTACATCAGCAATTGCTCCTCCAGCTCCATAAAATGATATTGCAGTATAATATGATCCTTCTGTTGGATTATCTATTATTTCTATAAGTTTTTTTATTTCGTTATTATTATAGTCTCTATATACAAACCTTCCTGTTGACTTATACTTTTCATAATCAGGATGACTATCTTGAATCCATCTATTACATTCTAATATGCTCATATCCTCTACTTTAAGCTCAATTGAAGTTGTTATATCTTCTAAAGGTTTAAGTATTTCTCTTGCTTCATTGGAACTTCCATAAAATAATCCTGTAAGTTTAACTCCTCTTCCTCTTTCAGCTGAATTATATATTGCAGTTTTTAAATTCATTCTTCTATCTAAATTTTTATATAATTCTTGAAGAATCTCAATAACTTTAATATTATCTTCATTAGTAATATTAGGATAATTTATATTGATTAACGTGCCCATTTTAATTTTTTCTTTTAACTTTATAGTCATTGAAGTTATAATCCCAAAATTACATCCTCCACTACCTTTACAAGCCCAGAATAAATCACTATTTGATTGTTCATTAAGTATTAATTTTTTTCCTTCATAATTTATCATTTCAACTTCAAGTAAACTATCACATGCTAACCCTAGAAATCTGCTTGAATATCCCCAGCCACCACCAAGTACTAGACCTGCTACACCTACAGTTGGACATCCCCCTCCTGGAAATGCATAATTCCTACTTCCTAGCGATTCATATATTTCTCTATTTCTTACTCCACCTCCTATTTTTACAAAACCATTATTTTCATCTATATTAATTTCATCCATTTTACTTATATCTATAACAGCTACATCATTACCAGTTGAATATCCTTCATAACTATGTGCTCCAGATCTTACTCTTATTTCTATAGAATTCTTTCTAGCCCATAGTATTGCATTAATAACATCTTCATCATTATGGCAATATATAATTACTAATGGATATTTTTCAATAGCTCTATTCCAAGCTAATCTACTTTCTTCATATTCAAAACTTTCTTTGGTAATTATCTTGCCAGTTAATCCTGAATAATCAACATTTCTCATTTAATCACCTTCTGTATATTATTTTTATAACTTTTGTAAATTATTTTATATATAAGATGATAACATATCATTCCTTAAAATCAATAAAAAGAGTCATAATAAAATTCATTCATAATTATGATTTTTTCAATAATATAAATTATCAAAAAAAAATTTTAATATTTTTTCAAAGCTTTACTCTTCTTAGGCAAATTACGAATTAATATAATTCTCATTTTGGTCTTAATTTTACTTGAACACACTTCTAAAATATTCAACATTATTTATTAAATATCTTTATTTTCCATCTAATATATCTACAAATATTTAACTATTTTTAAATCCTTTTTATTTTTTATTTATTTTTTATCACATTTCTACTTTTTTCTACATAGTTTATAAATATAGATGATAAATGAAAGGATGTTAATTTATGTACTATCGTAAAGATGATGATTGTGAAAAATGTAATGATTGTGTAAAAGACCCTAGCAAGATTTATTGTGATATATCTTGTCCAGATACAAGTAAAAACTGTCGTGAATCATATAAGGTTTTTAATCCCCCTGTATATGCTAAGGCATTTATTGCACTTCAACCATATGAAAATTTATTTAATATAGAGGATGCATTTGCTGCTGGAACAATATTTAAAGACTTATATAGTCCTTATTGTGATGTTCAATATATTAAAGGAGGACATAGATAATGAGACGTGAAGACTACCTAGAAAAAATACAAAAATTACAATTTTTTGTTGTGGATTTAAATTTATATTTAGATAATTTTCCTGATTGTGAAAAAGCAAAACATGATTATGAAGTGATATCTTGTGAACTAAAAAAGACAATTTGGGAATATGAAAAACAATATGGTCCATTAACCAACTTTGGTTCTTCTTACTTCCAAAATCCTGAAGCTTGGGTTAATAGTCCATGGCCTTGGGAAAACATGAAAGGAGGAAAAAATTAATGTGGTATTATGTTAAAACATTAGAACACCCTGTAAACTTAAAATCAACAGACTTAAAAATGGCTAAGGTTCTTATAACTCAATATGGTGGCCCAGATGGAGAACTTAGTGCTGCTCTTAGATATTTAAATCAAAGATATTCAATGCCTACAAATAAATCTAAAGCACTATTAACTGACATAGGAACAGAAGAGATGGCTCACGTAGAAATAATAGCTACAATGGCTCATCAAATTATGGAAAATGCATCAATAGAGCAAATTAAAGCTGCTGGCATGGATGGTCATTATGCTGATCATGGAAAAGCTACTTTCTACACTGATGCTACTGGAAATCCTTGGACTGCTACTTATATCCAAGCTAAAGGTGATGTAATTGCAGATTTGCATGAAAATATGGCAGCTGAACAAAAAGCTAGAGCAACTTATGAATGGTTAATGAACTTGACAGATGATGCTGAAATAAAAAAAATATTAGGATTCCTAAGAGAAAGAGAAGTTGTGCACTATCAAAGATTTGGTGAAGCTTTAATGGATGTACAAGATAATACTAATCTTACAGACTTTTGTAAAGAAAAATAGTATCAGGACTACCTTAAAAGGTAGTCCCTTATTTTTAACTCATTTATTAATTAAGGTATTATGCGAGTTCTATCCCTAGGAATAAGCGATGCCTCTCTAACATTTTCTAAATTTAATAATTGAGATGTAATTCTTTCTAATCCTATTGCTAATCCTCCATGCTTTGGCATTCCATATTTAAATATATCTGTATAGCTTTCATAATTTTTGGGATTTAATCCTTTGCTTTTTATACTTTTTATCAACATATTATAGTCATTAATTCTCTGTCCGCCTGTTGTTATTTCAACACCTTTAAAAAGTAAATCAAAACTTCTAGTTCCATTTTCTTCAAAAGGCATTGTATACATCGGTCTCTTACTCCTTGGATAATTTGTTAAAAAGATAAAGTCACATCCATACTTTTCTTGTGCATATTTACATATTAGTTTTTCTCCTTCTGGGTCTAAATCTCCATTTAAATCTTTCTTAGCATATACATTTTTTAATATTTCTATTGCCTCATTAAGTTCAATTCTCGGTATACTATCTCCTATTTTAGGCAAATTAACATTTAATATTTCTAAATATTTTCTTCCTTTTTCTTCTACAGTCTTTAATATAAACTTTATTAATTCTTCCTCTAAGTTCATTATTTCAAACTCATCATCAATAAATCCCATTTCCAAATCCATGCTTATATATTCATTCAAATGTCTACTTGTATTATGCTGCTCAGCTCTATATACATGAGCAACTTCAAAAACCCTTTCAAATCCAGCTCCTACCATCATTTGCTTATAAAACTGAGGACTTTGCGCAAGATAAGCAGTTTTTTCAAAATACTCTAATTTAAACACTTCTGTTCCACCTTCTGCTCCTTCAGCAACTATTTTAGGTGTAAATATTTCTGTAAATCCTCTATTTATTAAAAATTCTCTGAAGCTTTGAACCATTATATTTTGTATTTTAAATATAGAATTAACTTTTTCATGTCTTATACTAATTGCTCTATTGTTTAATATAGTGTCTAAATTTAGATCTAACTCTTTTTTGTTTATTTCTATTGGAAGTTCCTGTGCTTCACTTATTATTTGAAATTTTTCAACTAATATTTCAAATGGATTTAGCGAATTATTACTATCTTTAGCTATTCCAATGATTGATACTACAGATTCAAGTTTTAATGAGTTTAAATCAATTTTATTATTTTCTATAACACATTGTACCAATCCAGATCTATCTCTTATTATCAAAAAAGTTATTGATTTTAACTTTCTTATTCTATATAACCATCCTTCTATTTTAATTTCTTTTTCTATAAAATTAGGAATATCATTAATTAATACTCTTTTCATATCTACTTTCCTTTCACTATTTTATAATTATTTTTATAGTTTAAACCTATTAATCTTAATTAGTTATTGATAAAAAAATAGCCCCTTGAACAAAGTATGCTCAAGGGGCGATAAAACTTCGCGGTGCCACCCTTTTTTAACTTTATAAATATAAAATTAACTTTAACTTTAAGAAGTACATTTAAAGCGGGCCCACCTTAAATAAAAAAAGCCTCCACTCCATATAGGAGCGAAGGCTATGTTCACGGTACCATCCTAATTTAACTTAATTAAATAATTAAAAAGTTATCTCTATCTATTAACGCTAGAACACGTCTTACTCTACTTAATTTCAAGTAAGCATCTCAAAGATGTCTTTCGATATCAATTTCTCATGAAGCTCTCACCATCCTTCACTCGCTGAAGATACTCTTTAAATATCTACTCTTCTTTTCATCGATTTTTTCTTTTAATTTATATTATTCCCTTAATGAGTAAATGTCAATATAAATTACAAAAACTATTAAGAATATATTCAAATCCTTTTACTAATAATAAAATTGGAGGTGATACATCATGACTTCAAAAGAATTATTATATATTGAAGATGCCTTAGGACATGTACAATTCATGCAAACAAAGTGCCAAGAAACTGCATCAAAAATTCAAGATGCAGAGTTAAAAAATCTAGTAACTCAACTAGAAGCTAAGCATAAAGAATTGTTTGGAAAATTATATTCATTATTATAAAAGGAGGGTTGTAGTATGGATGATAAAAATTTAATGGAAAATATTTTATTACTCACAAAAGGTGCTGCTGATTTATATTTACATGGAACAATTGAATCTTCAACTGAAAATGTATATCAAACCTTTGATGATTTATTATGTGAAACATTAAAAATACAACATGAAATTTATAAAAAAATGGAAGCTAAAGGCTGGTATCAAACAGAACAAGTAGATGCTCAAAAAATTCAACAAACAAAACAAAAATATACTATGCAATAACATATTAAGAGAGATGCTAAGTAAAATTAACGTCTCTCTTTATCTTAGATAGTATTATCAATTAAATTAAATAACCTACTATTTTTATATTCTAATTATTAATTTTATAATAAACTTCTGTAACTAATCATCTACTATTTTCTTTCAAAACTCATAAATCTGCTTCATTGGAATTAAAGAATCCACTATCCCCTTATGCTAACAATTCCTATTCTATACCTAATAATTTTATTTCACACTTCCCTATTAGAAAATTAAAAAGTTAAATAATATATTGACATAGAGTCTTGGTGATTATAATGAAAAACTGATTCCCTCTTCGATACAATCAAAGCTTCAGCTGGCATAATAGGCTGTTTATTATTACTCAATTACTACCACTATTTTCACTTGATTTCAATTCACTAATAGCTTTAAGTACTGCATCTACTATATCTGGAGATGTTGTTAAAGGTTTTTCTTCTAAATCTAAAGATGCGTCATTTAATGCTTTGGTCGCTGATTTAATTTCTTCAATATTTGAATTATCATTGTTCATTATATTTACCGCATTAACATATGCTTCTTTAAATAATATCCATGTTTCTTCTGTATAATCTTTTTCTACCTTATCTTTATTATTTTCAATACTTGTCTGCAAGTCATTTTTATCTAGTGGAGAGTTTGCTTCAGGTGAAAGGACCTTAAAATAATCCAGATTTACTTGATATTTACCAGAACGCTCTTTAGAAGTTAGCTTAATAGTATGCTCACCATTTTGTAAGTTTTTAAATGATGCAAGTAGTGATTGTCCTTCATCATTTCCTTCTAAAGAATAATTAGCTTTTTCTCCACCATCAATAGAAATATCAAAACTAGCAAAATTAGTATGCTTGTGAACATAAACATCTATTCCAGTTCCATTAAATGTGTACTCAATACTACTGCCTATTGTCCCAGCTCCAAGCCCTGTTTCAGTCTTAGTAACACCATGATGTTTAGTTGGTTCTCCTTCCCATGTTGACCAAGTGCCTGTCCATATAAACTGAGAATTTTTTGTCCACCCATTGTTGTTTACAGCATCTTCTACAATAGTTTCACTTATTGATGTTGGTATAGCAATTTTAACGTCGATTGAATTTTTTATTTCTTCATTTTCTTTAGATATAGCAGTAACCTTAACTACTCCATTCTTTGAATTTATAGTTAACAATCCATTTTCATCAATAGTCGCAAGATTAGTTGCATTTCCTAAACTATCCGTAACCTTCCATGATACTTCTTTATTAGATGCATCTATAGGCGTAACATTAGCCAACATTTGTAATCTGCTATTAGCTTTGCTTAATGTTTTTATACCTGAATCCGAGAATATATCAATCCCCGTTACAGTTGTTGCTAAATTATCTATAACTTTAAATGCATCTAGTTCTACTTTAGCCCTACTTGCATTAGGATTTTTTGTTGCAGTTGCCCTAAGCTTAATTGTATGCTTTCCCTTTTTTAAATCATTAATAGTATATATAACCTTTTTTCTTTCTGTAGATGGGCTATAAGTATCTACTTCGCCTTTGCTAGCACCGTCTATAAACACTTCATATTTACCTCTATCTGCGTTAGTTACTACAAGCACTTCTATTCCTGTGCCTACAAAAGTTAATTCGGCTGTTTCATTTCCAGTTGGATTCTCTAAAAACTTTACTGTACCTGCATAATTAGCTGATTCAGACCAGTTTCCCCAATTCCCTACATAAGTTATACGAGGGTCTTGATCATCAATATATCCTGCCATGTTTCTTAAATCTTTAACACCTACTTCATCTGATAGCTTAGTTTCAATTCCATCAATAACTGCTGAAATACTATATTTGAATGTTCCTAAAATGTCCTTAGCATTTTCATCTGTTAAAAATGTACCTTCTATATTATTACCAACTAGTACTAAATCTCCCTTATCTATTTGACGATACACATTATAAGTTACATTTTCTCCTTCTACATCATTCCATTCTAGATCAATAACTTCATCACTTATTCTATAAGCACTTAATTTAGTTGGTGCATCTAATTTTGAAGTTGGAATATTAGTTATTATATAAGTTTCACCTTTAACTGTATCAAAAGATATTTTTTCATTTTCTAAAGCTCTATAATTAATCAAATTTCCTTTAGAATCTTTAACAATTGATAATCCTATATTTTCATATTTTCCAATAAATTCTCCACCATTATTTGAAGTTATAGAAAACTTAGTAGCTTGGTTATCTTTCCATTCTATACCAACTTCAAAATTTCCTCTAGCAACCAATCCAGATACAGAACCATCTATCCATTTATCAGGCATAGCAGCCATAAAATTGACATATCCCATATTACTTTGCATAAGCATTTCAGCTACTCCTGAAGTCATACCAAAGTTTCCATCAATTTGGAATGGTGCATGGGTGTCCCAAAGATTTGTAAGAATACCACGCTTAAATAATGTACGAATTAAACTGTATGCACGATTTCCATCTCCTACCCTTGCCCATGTATTAATTCTTTGTCCCATTGCCCAACCAGTACTTTGATCGCCACGATCATTTAGTGATACAATAGCTGCTTGAAGTAACTCCGGAGTTTCTACAGAAATTAAATCCCCTGGGAATAAACCTAAAAGATGAGACATATGTCTATGTCCTTTTTGCCCCATACTTCCTAATGTTGTTTCTTCATACCATTCTTTTATTTGACCACTATCACCAATTTCAATAGGACCCTTTAAATTTCTTTGTATATCTTCCCATTTTTCAATCTTCTCTGGATCTTCATCTACTAACTTAGCCGCTGTTATAACATCTTCGTACATTTGCCAAATTAAAGATTGTTCATAAGTATTCCCATTAGTTCTTGGTCCATGTTCTGGAGAATATGCTGGTGAACAAACTAATTTACCTGTTTCTGGATCTTCGATTAACATTTGCTCATATAAAATAGCCTCTTCCTTTAACATTGGATAAATTTTAGTTTTCATAAATTCTACATCGCCAGTGTACTCATAGTATTCCCAAACATTTTGTAAAATCCAAGGTACTGCTGCTGGAGACCCCCCCAGTCAAAGCTCCAACCTGGCGCGGTCCATCCAAATGGCGTATTTTGTGTATGAGCCATAAATCCATTTTCTTTATTTTCATCAGTACTTTTTATATTTGCATAAATTTCTGCTGTAACACGACCTGGTTCTCTTAATGATTCTATATAATCAATTAATGGCAAAGCTGTTTCCGCCATATTTGTTGAGTATGATGGCCAATAGTTCATTTGAAGATTAACATTCATATGATAATCTGAATGCCATGGAGAGTTGTTTCCCCCTGCCCATATTCCTTGTAAATTAGATGGTAATGATCCATCACGTGAGGAAGCTATTGATAAATATCTTCCATATTGGAATAACATAACCTCAAGATCTCTTTGTTCAGTTTCTGGTGCAGTGCCATCATTATATTTCTTCAATAATTTATCAGTAGTCATACTTGATGGTGTTTGACCTAAATCTAAATCTACTCTTGAAAATATACCTTGATAATCTGATAAGTGCGACTCTATAAGAGCATCATATCCCTTTTTGCTTGCCTCTACAATATTTTTATTAACTCTAGCCTCTAGATCTTCATCAGATTCTCCTGTTCTATATTTAGGATAGTCATTTTTATAATCTGTTCCTATTGAAGTTATTATAATAACTTCATCAGCATCTTTTACATTTACCTTTCCATCTGCTAAATCAGTAATTATACCACCACTATTTATCACTTTAGTCTGAGAGCTAAACTTCATTTGATTATCATCTAACTCACCAGAAATAGTGATTAATCCATCTTTTGCAGTTTTATCAAATGTCCTACTATATCCATTATTTGTATTAGGCCCTCCACCTCTAGTATTATCTGGCTCTACTCTAACATCTAAAGATAATTTTCCTTTTTCACTAGCAGAGAGCTTTGTAACCATAACGTTATCAGGATAACTCATAAAATATTCCCTTCTGTAGTTAACATTATTATAATCATAATTAACGCTTGAAATTGCAGTATATAAATCTAAATCTCTCACATAATTTTTTACATTGTCAGCTTTTATATTATCTTTAAAATCTAAATACATGTTTCCGTAACTTAAAAAATAACCATATCCTTTTGTTCCTGCGTCGTCACTAACTCCTGTTAATTTATTGCATAAACTATTAGCTGTAGCTATATCCCCTCTAGCAAATGCATCTTGAATGGCCTTCATTATTGGAACATCTACCCCATCAACTTTAACGGTTGCATTAGATTCTATGTTTCCCCCATTATAATTAGGTCTACTTTCACTTGGTCCACCTGACCAAAGTGTTTTTTCATTTAATTGTACTCTTTCATACTCTACTCCACCAAATATACTTGCCCCCATATGTCCATTTCCTATAGGTAATGACCATTTCTCCCAACCATTATAGCTATCCTCTGCTGGAGCATCATACCATAACCTCAACTTATTATTATTTGTAACTTTGCTGTCATTTACTTTATTATCTAATGCAAATATAGTTCTACCAGTAGATAATAGCATTGATAAGGTTAGTATTGCTGATATTATCCTTTTTTTCCTTTTCATTTTTATCCTCCTTAAAATTAAAGACGTCCTGAACTATATTTTTGCTTATATTTCAAGACGTCTTTATACTTAATAAATTACTTTTATACTATTGTTTTTTCTTTTTTAACATAAATGCACCTAATAATGAAACTATTGTTCCAAATAGTCCTACTGCTGCTGGTGAAGTTCCTCCTGTAGCTGGTAATCCGTTATTGCTGTTATTACTGTTATTGCTGTTATTGTTGCTATTATTATTGGTACCGCCGCTATTATTATTTCCCCAATTACTACCACTATTTTCACTTGATTTTAAATCACTAATAGCTTTAGTTAATTTATCTGTTATGTCGTTAACTTCCTCTTGAGTAGCATCTTCCTTAACTAAAATACCATTAGCATCTTTTAAAACACTTATGAAATTCTCCCAACTCTCCTTTGTATAATCTTCTTCCTTTAGAGCTTCTGCTATTACTATTGATTTCTTTAATTCCTCTTTATTTACTTCTACTGGTTTTTCATCATCCACTTTTTCTAATTCTTTAATAGCCTTTTCTAAAGAAGCTTTTATGTTATTTACTTCTTCTTGTGTTGCATCTTCTTTAGCTAAAATTGCTTTCGCTTCTGCTAAGATATCTACAAAGATTCCCCAACTTTTTGCTGTATAATCTTTTTCTTTTAATCCTTCTGACTCAGTTATTAAATTAGATAATTCTGTTTTATCCACTGCTTCTGGAGTTTCTCCTCCATTCCCAACTTTTATAGTCACAACATTAGAGGATACAGATTTCCCTTCAACTGTTACTTTAGCTGCTAAAGTAGACTCTCCATCTTTTAATCCCTTAATTTTTCCATTTTCTATTGCAATAACATTCTCATCTGAAATAACATATTCAACTGTTGCTTTTGATAAATCTACTTTTTTTCCATTAGACATAAGTGCATTGACATCAAAATCAACAGATAAATCTACTGGCAATTCATTTACACTTGTATTTAGATTTACATTCTTTATTACTGAATCAGATTCTTCTTTAATTTCTGAGACATAAATATCATCTAAAATAATCTCTTTAAATCCATTACCTTTATCTAAAGATATATAGTAATCATTTACATCTCCAGTAGTAAATTCCTTTACTATTGGCTTAGCATTAATATATTCTCCTGTTTCAACACCAGTATCCTCTAATGGGATATTTAATAATGTTCCTTGTGATAACGATTTAACATTAATAGAATATCCAGGTGCTGCATCTGCAAGTGAATATAAGAATCCAAGCTCATATTTAGTATTAGGCTCTAACTTTAATGTTGATGAATCTGTTACTATCATTTCCCCTACTTCGCCTTGTTGTTGATTACTCTTTAATGAGAATCTTCCATTAATAACCCAGCTCATTTTTTGTCTTCCATATAAATCTTTTTCTGCTAAGTGAGTTCTATTCGAAGTTCCTCTGTCTGGTGCTAAGAAGAATGGTGTTATTCCTTCATCAACATTTTCAAAATCTTCATAGAATACATATCCATCTTTATTTGTATGACCAGGATGCTGCCAAATTCTAAAATCGTCAATTAATACTAGATTTTCACCTTCCCCTGCTTCTATATAAATAATGGCTTTATCTATATTTTTAGGCACTGTAAATTCTACTTCCATTCTAACGTAAGTATCATCTAACCATTTAACACCTTCTCCTTGTCTTACTCTTCCACCTCGATTAATAGTGTTATTAAAACTCTCATCCCCTACGTCTACACCTAAAAGAACTTCTCTATTACCACTATTCTTTACCCAAGCAGAAATTGAATAAGTTTTTCCAGTTTCTAATCCACTTATTTCTTGGCTTATTTTCCCTTGCTTTTCTCCAATAGAAACTATATCATTTCCTTTTCTTCTATTTTCAGTTTCATTAACAAAAGTTATATGATCTGTTTCACCATTTTCTGATTCTTTAGTCCAGTAATTCCAACTTTGAGAATCAAATCCAGGATCATTTATTTTACTGCCTTCACCCCATGAATCTATTCTATCTTCTGAAACTTCTCCCTTAGTTACTATATATGGAGTATTTTGTTTAACATCTAAAGTTACTTTTCCATTGACAACATTTATACTTTTAACTTTAGTTCTACCTAAATCAGATAATTCATAAATCTCAACATTCTTTAAATTCCCCCAACTTTCAGGTAGTTCCCACTCCGAAGTAGTACCCATTGGATTCCAATGATAAATTTTCTCATCTTCTTCAACTGGATCCCAAGGTAAAAATAAAGTAGTCTTTCCTTCTCCAATTGAATTAATTGTATCTTCTGGAGTTGTTGCAACTAACCTACCCTCTTTATAGTAATTTATATCATTTCCTTCTCTTACTGCCCTTAGTCCTTCATTAAAAATAACTTCATCTTCTGTCATTTTCATTATATCGAAATGTTGCATATACTTAGTTGGTAAAACTTGATTATAGAACCTTTCTACTCCATTCACTCCTTCTATTGAGTGATTATTTCCCCATCCACTTGATAATAAATGCTTACTTCCCTTTAATAACGGATTTGATAAGAAACCATCCTTAGTACTATTTCTTATAAATCTTAAAATATCACTTGTTCCACCTTGATTTGGATATGCTGGATCTGAACCCCAGTGATTCCAAATTACATGTTCTTCTAAAGGACTATGAAATTCAGTAGCTACTGGATAACCTATATCATTAAGTTTTTCTCCAAGTTGATGAGCATTCCATCCATTTCCTGTATAAACATCAACATAAACCCATCCTAAATCTGGTACATCTTTTTTTAATTCATCTAATCTTTCAAACAACTTACCAGTTACAATATCAGCTCTTTGATCAACATAGTAAGATTGATCAAGCCATCCCCAACCAGGTGCCTTTTCATTTACTATTCCATCTGGATACTTAAAAGCATCTAGTTGATACTCTGTTGCATTTATATGGACACCAAATTTTGCATTATACTTAGCACCTTCATTTATTAATGTATTAAAATCTTCAACGCCTCCTTGTCTAATCCCTATATGTCCGCCATAATCTGGGATAGAATCATCATGTCCTTCAGCTTGATATCCTTTTTCAAGTACCATTTGTCCAAATCCATCTGTATAATTATATAATTTCTTTACAGTATCTAAAGTTCTTAAAAATGGACTTTGAGTATATCCAATATTGAACGCTATATAGGAAAGGCTATCTTTAATCATATCTCCTCCCATAGGTGCTTCAACATTATTTCTATATTCTATAGCTGCATCTTGCCAATCTATTGTTTCATCTGAATTCATATCCTTTGTTATCATGACTTCTGTCCATAATGTATCTTCGGCATAAATTTCTACTTCTGAGTCTAACACCTCTCTATAAGTCCATTCTCCTGTTCCCATTGCAGTAGACTTATATCCATTTTTATTTTGAGTATCTAGTATTATTCTACTTGAATATTCAATTACATTATTATTCATTGTTATAGCAAAATTATCGTTATTTATAAATGCATATGTTTTATTTTTTAATGATGGTTCTAAATCTTCAACTGTACTTATCTCATCAGTTATTTGATGCCATGCTCCTGTAGATAAAACTCCTGCTATTGCTCCACCTTCATTACTCTTAACTGTTGCAAAACTATTATTAGGTAAGTATATTTTCTTTACTTTAAAGTCACCATTTTCTTTTATATCTGTTATCTCCATTCTTATCTTGTTATCATTTACAGATACTTGCATAGTTAATGTAACTCCTATTTCGTCAATAGCCAAAGTATACGTAGCTACATTATTCTCAATATTGAATGAAACCTTTGGAGAATATTTTTCATTATTTATTTGAATTTTATTATATCTATCTTCTTGACCTATTAACTTTGAATTATCTCCTTTCCACACATAATCTACTATTCTTGGAAAGGTATTATCTAAATTAACTTTTATTTTATCTGATTCTATACTCTGAACTTGAACCTCTGGTAACTCTTCTTCAATTTCTGTGGTAATTTCTTCAACTTTTATATTATCTAATGTTACGGTTTTATTACCAAACCATCCTACTAGACCTATTTTACCTGCATTACTAGGTATACTTCCTGTTGTTGTACTTCCTAATAATTCATTATTTATCCATAAAGTAATAGTATTATCTTCAACTTTCAATTTTAATTTATAATTTTTATTTGCTTCAAGTTTAGTTGAACCTGGAAATGCTCCCCAACTCTCTTGTCCATTTTTAGCAGATTTCCATACCCATGAACCTGAATCGTAACATAATGCTCCCCAATTATTTACATCTTGAACTCTAAACCCTAATCCAATTCTTCCAGTATCATTATTTACACTAAAGTCTGTCTCATAAGTAAAATTCTTAATATTAGGAGACTTGTTATCATATGCTAAAGAAACTCTATTCATTGGAATCTTCACAGATCCATCTGATACAGTTACTGCTATCCCTATTGGTTTTAATACTTTCCAGTCCCCACTTGTTTCTGATGTATCAAAATCTGCTGAGTAAGATATTTTCTCTCTTACAGTTATATTTGCAATTGCTTTAGGAGCTTCTTCTGATGCACCCCTTATTGTTCCTTGAACTGTAAAGTTCCCAGCACTTTCATAACTACTTGGATCAACATAATCCCAAATAACTACCTCTTCAGCAGTTGTTCCATCTTCATATGTTACAGTAGTTGTATAAGGTAACTGTGGCTTAGCTTTAACTAAAGTTTCAATATCTATTGGTTTTACACTTGTTATATCATTTTTAACTTCATCATCAAGTGTCTTAATTTTTAAATAGTCAACTGTTATATCTTTACTATCAAACCAAGTTCTAAACCCAAATTTTCCTGCTTCTTGTGGAAAATTATTTATTGATACAATATCATTAAATATTTCTTGCCCATTAACCGTCAATGTTAAAGTATTTCTCTTAACTTTCACTTTCATAGTAACCCATTGTCCACTTTCTAATTTGGGACCTGCTATATCATCTTTCCAAGCGGTAGGTGATTCTATTAACCATCCTGTTCCTGTATTGTATCCTACAAAGCCATAACTATTAACACCTTTCCCTCTAAATACAAGACCAAACCTTCCTGGTAATTCCCCCTCTTTAGCTTCAAACTTAAATCTTGTTTCTGCTTCAAAATCTTTTAAATCTGGAGATTGATCTTCAATGAAAACCAAGTTATTACCCTTACTATCATCTCTTTTTATTGTTAAAGCACCTTTTGAACCCCCTTCAGTAAAATCAAAAACTTCTTTAATTTCACCATCCCCTGCAAGTCTTGTCCAAGAGTTACTATCATAGTCACTATACTCTTGATTGTACACAAAGGAGTCATTTACCTGTTTGATGTTGCCTACTTGCGTAGTATTAGTTGTTTCAGCTAAAGCCGATACTGGAATTTGACCAACTGCAACTGCAGCTGCTATTATAAAAGCAATACTTTTATTAATTGATTTTTTTCTCATAATATCCCCTCCACCTTTTGTATACATTTACAATTATATTTTAATATATAATACAATTTAATAATTTAGTAAAATTGGTAATTTTTTTTAATAATATTGCTATTTTAAATATCTATGTTAAAATATTGTTCTCAATAAATTAACTTATATATTCGAATAAAAAAATAAAAAGAGGTATATTAAATATATCTCTTTTTATTTTATAGTATTAATCAATAATATTAATTTAATAATTCTAAAACTTTATTGGTATAACCACATTATTTACACTTTTCTACTTTCGTCTTTTCTTTTTGGCTATTCTTTTACCTAATTATTATATCACGCAATTCTAGATATAATTTGAATCACTATCAAATGTACAGGATAGAACATATAAAACATCCATTTTGTAAATTTATTTTTTAATCCCAACTTACCATTGTATAATAAAATTAATGGTAATGAAAATACCATCATCCATTGGTAATCAAACAGCATAAGTTGCTCATATGCATCTTGTCCAAAAAATGCTGTAATAACAGGCAAAATAGAAAAAGCTATGTACGAAATTGATAATAAACCTTTTCTATTTCTGAAGAAATAAAATATTAATGTCATGAAAAATCCATAAAAAGATGATTCCGTAAACATATATGCAACACCTAAAAATATTACTATAATTGTTGTTACAATGTAAGCCTTTTTATTATTCACTGCCTTGCCATACTCTAATACTAACAAAATCAAAATTGAAAGAGCTAAAGATAAAAATATATTATTACTTATTCCTAATAAATTATCTAGTCCTATCATTATCAATCCAAATAGAGATAAACGACCTAAATATTTCATTCTACTTTTAGTATGAAAGAATCCCTCTATTATAAGATAGAAAAATATAGGAGCTGAAAGCTTTCCTAAATAGCCAAACCAAATTGGGATATCATAAGCTCCACCTAAATATGTATATATATGATCCATAAGCATTGTAACAATAGCTATAATTTTTAATGTAAAAGAACTAAATATCTTCATTAACTTAACCTCCCTAATTTCATAAAACTATTGTACCTATGATTTATATTTCTATCTATTTATATTCCTTTCATTTACCTTACATTATTGTAAGACAGTAAAATACCACTAGTCTTCATCCTAGTGGTATCAAAATTAATTCATTGTGTTTTCTTTATGACCGCATTCTTCACATTTAAAATATTTCTTTCCATATTGATTATTATCATATGCATAATCAAATTCCTTCATAGTTTCTCCACAAATTGGACAAATCTTATCTGTAGTATTTTTCAATAGACTCCCTCCTCTAACTATCTACTATCTTTTATTTTGTTAATAATTAATTATATATAAACTTAATTTATTGTACATATTAATTTTATTATATACATATATTCTTTATAAATAACCTATATTTACTATTTTTTATTATATTTATATCTTTATATTTAAATTATACAAATTATGGATTATAATGAATATAAAGTATATTTAAGGAGGTTATTAATATATCTAAATTATTTAAAAATAAAGCTATGATTACCATAACAATTATTTTAATCTTAGTAATTATAGCTATATCATCATTTTTTTATTATAAAGAACGTTCATCTGGTAACATAAATGCTAAATCAAATATATCTGAAATTGAAAAAATAAATAAAGAAATTTCTAAAGAAACAAGTATTGAAATCAAGGCTGATGAATATTATCCTATTGAAAAAGTTTATGATATACTTCATAGAATGAGTAATACAAAAATAATTGCAGAAGATAATCAAATTTGGGGAAGAATATCTATGGACCCTAAATATATTGCATCATTAAAAAGCTTAATAGAAAGAGTTGATTATGAAGATAAAGATTACATGTTAGAAGTGCTTTCTAGATGGGAAAATAACGATTTTTCGAAAGCTGTTGAGGAACATAATTACTTTTGGAAAAAGCTTGGTGGAACTATCGGAAAAGCAATTTCTTTAAAAGAATAGCAAATTGTTATACACTTATTTATAAAAATAGTACAAGTTATAAACTCTTGTACTATTTTTATATTTAGGTTTTAAAATAGCTTATCATATATCCATTTATTAAAATATCCTTAATCTTTTCCATTTTAACCCTCTTATTTGCATATTTTGATTTATATATTTATTTTAAATCTCTATTAAATCATAATCAATTAAAAAGCTATTTTTATAACTAACCCAAAGGACTTTACTCCTTTATAGAATTAAATATAGTTTTATTAAAGATTAAATCTCATTATCGGATAAATACTTTTATTTTCAAAGGGGCTCGCGTTTCGCGAGCCCCTTTAAAAGTTAGTAAAATTAACAACTTAAAATACTTTCATATGTAATATTTTCATATAATTATATATGCAATAAATTTAAAATTTTGGTGTTTTCAGTAAAATTTAATCAGGTAATTGATTCTTATATTGCTCATTACTTATTTTCTCAATTTCTTCAACATAAGTATTATCATCGTAATCATATTCATATTGTGGTGCATTTCTTATTTCATTAAACCTTCCAACAGATTGATAACTATCTTCTTCATCAAATCCTATTTCATCTTTATCCCCGTATCTTGATTTATGACCAAATGGATTTCCAATTACAGTTTCTTCTACTACTCTTTGATTAGAATTATAAGTTTTTATTGTACTAACAACATCTTGACAGTCAATACAATTTAATGCATAAGGTAAAAACTCTAACCTCTCCTTATCTATCTCTTTTCCACAGTTCTGACATTTACCATAACTTCCTTCATCAATGGCTTTTAAAGCATCATCTATCTTATCTAGTAATGCCCTTTCATTAGCTTCTAGTGCTCTACCTTTTTCAACTTCAAAGGTTTCACTAGCTATATCAGAAGGATGATTATCATAAAATGATAATTCACTTGCAACCTCTGCATTAAATCTAGTCATTCCATTATCATCTAATTGCTCAATTAGATCATTAATTCTCTTTTTCTCTTGATTAAGTTTATTTTTATAATATATTAATTCATCTTTATTCATATAAATCATCCTTTCAAAATAGTATATAATTATATTCTTCCTTAAAGATTTTTTTTAATAAACTTATTTAAAGAAATTATTTGTAATAATACCATAAATAATAAAAAACAGAAATTAAAAATTTCTGTTTTTTATTGTTTTCCAATATTATGTCCACAACTCATTATTTAATGTTGTATTAACCACAATTTTTTCATCTATTTCTTTAATTTCGAGGGTAATTAATCTTAAATCTTTTCCACTTAATTTATCATAAGCAACAACGGTATTACTTATATCTTTATAGGTATAAGTTAGAATTAGATTACACCTGTTATTTACTTTCTGTGTATATAATGATACTTCTCTAGATTCATTACTTTTAAGTTTTTTTATCACTTCTTTATGATTACCATTCCACTCACCATCATGTGTTAATTTTATATTAGTTATAATATCATTAGTTAGGTTCTTAACAACAACTTTTTGCATTATGTCTTGCATTATAAACATATTTACCAACTCCTTTAATATAATATTTATTTAATTTAATTACCTTCACATATTTTTCTTATTTTCACTCCTGCAAATAATTGATAAAATCCTTATTTCAAAGTAACTTTTTGTGATATTATATGAGATTCCACTGTACCATAAAAAGGTACCTTTTCTCTCTTTAATATTTCTTTCTTTAATATTTCATTTTTTAATATTTCTCTATCATTATTATATTTTCTAACATCAATTCTTTCCTTTAAATAAGTAATCATATTATACTTATTATTGAAATCCAATAATTATATAATAAATACTAATGTTTAAATTATATCACCATTGTAATTTAATGTATAGGAACCCATATAATTACTATTAACTTTAATATCTATTATTTCCTTCTAATAAAGAATTATCCTGCTATACCTCTCACTTATTCGTTTTTTCTTTTATTTACAAAAAAATAGAGGATTTATGCCAATAATTGTAAGCATAAATCCTCTATATAAATTATCTTTTAAAATTAATTTCCTTTTCTTCACTCATATTTACAAACGATTTACTAGGAGTAGTTTTAGCAATAACTCTTCCTTCTCTTATGGAATATAAAACTTCTGCTCTTCTTCTAACAGCATCATAACCACTTTCAGCATTTAGTAAAATTAAATTGCCTGGTTTTCCCACTTCTATTCCATATTTATCTTCAATATTTAAAGTTCTTGCACTATTGCTTGATATAAACTTTAATGATTCATTTATATCGTCGTAACCCATCATTTGACATACATGTAACCCAAAGTGCACTACTTCTAGCATATTTCCTGTTCCCATTGGATACCACGGGTCAAATATATCATCATGTCCAAAGCATACATTAATACCTGCTTCATTAAGCTCCTTAACTCTTGTAATACCTCTTCTCTTTGGATATGTATCAAATCTTCCTTGAAGATGAGTGTTTACTAGAGGATTTGAAACAAAATTTATTCCTGACATCTTTAATAATCTAAATAACTTATATGTATATGCATTATTGTATGATCCCATAGCTGTAGTATGGCTAGCAGTTACCTTATTCTTTAAACCTGTTTCTAAAGCTCTTGTAGCAACAACTTCTAAAAACCTTGATTGCTCATCATCTATTTCATCACAGTGAACATCTACTAATACATCATATTTTTTAGCTAATTCAAAAATCTTATTAATAGATTCTACTCCATATTCTCTTGTAAATTCAAAGTGAGGTATTGCCCCTATTACATCTGCACCTAATTTTAAAGCTTCTTCCACTAATTCTAATCCATTTGGATATGAAAGTATTCCTTCTTGTGGAAAAGCTACTATTTGTAATGTAACATAATCTTTTACTTCTTCTCTAACTTCTACCATTGCCTTTAATGCAACTAAGCTATCATCAGTAACATCTACATGAGTTCTTATAAATTGAATTCCATTAGCTACTTGCCATTCTATAGCTTTTTTAGCTCTATTTTTAACGTCTTCCTTAGTTAAAAATTCCTTTCTTTGAGACCATCTTTCAATTCCTTCAAAAAGAGTTCCACTTTTATTCCATTCTGGCTCTCCAGCTGTAAGAGTAGTATCTAAGTGAATATGTGGCTCTATAAAAGGAGCTGAAGCTAATGCTCCATTTCCTTCTATTACTTCTTCATTTTCTAATACTTCTAAATTTTCATCTATCTCTGTAAACTTTCCATCTACTATTCTTATGTCAAATAATCCTTCTCTATCTAAAAGTCTTACTTTTCTAATTAACATATTTTATCCTCACCTTATTTATTAGTTATTTTTGTTCCTATCACATAAACTAACATTGTTGTTATTATTGCATTTAATGCTATAACTCCTACTTGCACAACATTTGCAACGATAAACCCTGCTAAGAATGCTACTATAGCAATCCAGTTTATATCTTGGAATTTTGTCTCTTGTATATTATCATACTTTCTTTTCTTTATAAAGAAGTAATCAGCTATTATTATTCCACCTACTGGAGGTAACATTGAGTTTAAGAAAGTTAAGAATGCTGTAAAGTTATTATTTAACCATATTGCTCCTACTGTTCCTATTAACCCACTAATAATTACTAACTTCTTTTTAGGTAATTTAGTTATATTTGAAAGTCCAAGTCCTGCTGTATAAATTGCATTATCATTAGTTGTCCATATATTTAATCCTAAAACTAATATCGCAGGTAAAATTAATCCTTGTGAAAACATAACATCTGCTATATCTGAGTTACCTGTAACCATTGCCCCTACTGCTCCAAATAAGAACATTAATGAATTTCCTATGAAAAATGCTACTACAGTTGTTGATACTGCTACTTTTTTATTTTTTGAGAATCTCGCAAAATCTGGAGTAGCTGTTCCTCCACTTATAAATGATCCAACACATAATGTTACTGCTGTTACTAATGCCATCTTACTGCTTGGCTCTATGTTCATTAAGCCTTGAACTCCACCTACTGAATTTGTTGCCATTACTGCTGATGTACTACCCAATATAGCTATTGCTGGTACTGCAATTGAACTTAAAATCGTTAAAGATTTCATTCCAAAATAAGCAGTTGCTGTCATTAATAATCCTGTTATTCCAACTAATAAGTATAAGTTTATATTAAATCTATTTGCTACTGGTATTGCAAACATTGCTATTCCAACACCAAACCAACCTATTTGTGTAATACTCGTTATAAAAGATGCTAAATATGATCCTTTTTCACCAAAAGAATATCTAGCAAGTAAATGCATTGAAAGACCTGTGTCTGCTCCTATATATGCTAATAATCCTGTATAACACGCTAATATTAAATTTCCTATAAGTACTGCTATAAAGAAATCCTTCAACGGTAATCCTGTTCCTAAGTTTCCTCCTGTAAGCATACTTGCAGAGAAAAATGTAAATCCAAGCATAACCACAAACATTGAAAAGAATCCCTTTTTATCTTTTTTGTGCACATGATCTAATTCATAATCATGATTTTCATTAATAACTTCTTCTAATAATATCTTTTGTTCCATTTGTATCCCCCTAAATATTATATTTAAGGAAAACCAGTACTTATATTTAATAAAAAACGACCTCTCTATTATATAGAAAGGTCGTTAACGCTTAAAATTAGATATATAAATTAACTCTATATAACCTAATTATTCTATCTGCCGTATCATATCGACCTTATCAGTCTCTCTGGACTAAATTTAAAGGACTAGTTTTCTTGAGACAATTATATATTGATTCTCTAAAGAATGTCAACATATTTCTTATGGTAATAAATTAATTTTTAAATCAAATTTATACAAAACTTATTTTTTATTAGTTAAAAACAAAATCTTTTAATTTATCATTTATTTTATCTAATATTGATGGAACTATTTTTAGTATACTTGGTAAAAATAAAGAAACTACAAATGCCACAGCACATATTACAAATACCTCATAATACATAGGTTGTCCAATATAAACTTGATAGCCATGTATAGAAGCAACTGCAATTGCTGCTATTATGATAACCTTAGTTGCAATCCAAGATATTAAATTAATTATCTTACATAAAAATATTATTATAGATAATATGGCTATTATAGGCAATGCTATTATTTTAAATAAAATTATAATTACTCTACTTACTGTATCTATTTCACTTTTTTGTTTATTTACATCTTTTTTAGAACTTTGTCTTTTATACTTATCTTTATTATTTTCCTTATCTTTATCATTTGAAGAATTCTTTTTATTACTTTTTTGCTTCTTCATTGATGAATTATTAGAAGACGATTTTTTGCTTTTCTTCTTAGTTTCTTCTTGGTCATCATCATACTCAAAATTATTGTTATCAGCCCAATTATCTCTTTTAAAATTATTTTGAAAACCTTCATTTAAACTGTTATTATTAGAGTCATTAACGAAATTTTCTTTATATTGATTTTTTTCTCTTTCCTGTTTTATTTCTTCATAAGCTTTATCAAATACCTCTATAAAAGCCTTGGTTCTTTTCTCATCTCTAACTTCTTCTTTCAACTTATTGACTTTATTTTCATATGCTATTTTTATTTCTTCCATTGATGCATTTTCATCTACACCTAAAATCTTATAATTTTCCATATCTCTTCTCTCCATATTATTTTTTATATAATATATCCCCTATCTTTTGATTAACACTTATTATATCAATATCTATAAACTAATAAAAAGGTAATTCCTTCCTATATACTATTCTATATAAGTAAAAAGCCTAAAAAAGATAAATAACCTCATTATCAAGTTCTAATACCTCTTTGCATATGACTGTCTTCCCATATCAGCAGTAACTTCTTTTTTAAGTTATTCCTAAATAAATCTCTAGTAAATTTATTTATTCATAAAATTATACTAATAAAATGTGCCCCTTCTCATTACAATTTTATCATCAGACAATTCTTGCAATTTTGAACTAACAATTATATCTTCTCCATATGATATTACTATATAATTGTTGAGTTCCATTAAAGACATTAGATTTTAATATAACTTCTTCTTATTTCGTAGCATTTGATACCATATGACACTCTAAGATATCTCTTGTCATCATATGCCATAATATTATGTTATATCATTTTGACATTAACCTTTATTAAGCATATACTAAGGATACAAGTTAGCAAAGCTAATATGTAAATTTAATATCGCGGGATGGAGCAGTTGGCAGCTCGTTGGGCTCATAACCCAAAGGTCGTAGGTTCAAGTCCTGCTCCCGCAACCAAAACCTTACTCTTACTGTAAGGTTTTTTATTATATTTAGAAAAGCCTAGTGATGTAACACTAAGCTTTTCTTATTTATCATATATAAAATTTTATAAACATATTAATAGTTACTAATTTGCTTGTCTTATTTATCAATTCATACAATTAAATATGTAATCTATATGGATATATTATGGTAAATAATTACATAGTTCCTTAGATACCCTATACTTAATCTACATTGCAGTTAATCCACCATCTATAATGAATTCAGATCCTGTTGAATATCTTGATTCATCTGAAGCAAGATAAAGAACTAAATTTGAAACTTCTTCTGGTTTAGCCATTCTTCTCATTGGAATTTGTTTAGCAAAATTCTTAATTATTTCATATGATTCTCCTTCAGTAAGCATTGGTGTTTCTATTACTCCAGGATGCACTGAGTTAACTCTAATTCCAAATGGTGATAATTGAAGTGCTGCTGCCTTTGTCATTCCACGAACTGCAAACTTAGTGTCTGTATAACCAATTGCTCCCCCTACCATTCCATTCATAGATGAAATATTAATTATTGAAGCTGATTCTGTTTTCTTCATAGAAGGAGCTAATGCCTTAATTCCAAGAAAAACAGACACTTGATTTATATCTACAATTTTTCTATATTCTGCTTCAGTCATTTCTAAAATAGATTTATTCATAGTTATTCCAGCATTATTAACTAAAATATTAGCTGGTCCAAATATTTTTTCAGTTTCCTCTACAACTTTCTCCCAACCTGAAGCATCAGTAACATCATGTTTAATAAACTTTGTATTACTACCTAATTCTTGTTCTAATATTCTACCTTCTTCTTCATTTAAGTCAGTAAATACAACTTTTGCACCTTCACTTACAAATAATCTTACATGTGACGCCCCCATTCCACGTGCTCCACCCGTAATAATAGCTACTTTATCTTTTAAACGTTCCATTAATAAATCCTCCTTAGTTAAATCTTCAAATTTATATTATCCTCTTAATTAGCGTTAACAACTTATTATTAACTAATAATTATTAATTAATTAATATTACTATATTAGCAGTTATAAAATATATTATCAAGTTAATTACTATTCAATAATTGTATATTATTTATATTAATTTTATTCTTATAATCCAAGCCCTAATAGTTGAAATAAATAAAAGGTTGTCTCACTAAACAGCAGTGGGACAACCCATTAATATACATATATGTGAACTTTAAATAAATTAAATATATTTACAGCTTTAATAATAATCCTTCTTTTAAGTAATATTTTTACTAAACTAATTATGCATACAAAATCTTAATAAATATCCATTTATATCTTGTACAAGAAATTCTTTTTGTAATATTATTCTCCCATTAGATTCATATTCACTTATAGTTATATCTCTAAATAATTCTATATTATTTTTAACTAGATTATCTCTTAGCTCCTCAACATTGGATACTTTCATCTCAAAATTTATTCCTCTTCCAAATGGGTACACTAATTCACCTGTATTCCAATAGCCATTTACCTCTTCTATCATAATTTGTATATCCTCCAGTGATAAAAAAGCAAATTTATCTTCTACTCTTTCATATTCTAAGTTGAAACCTAAAATATCTATATAGAATTTCTTAGATTCTTCTATATTAATAACGGATAATTCTGGTATTAAACTGTTAAACTTCATTATTTTCATCCCCTTTACAGTAATTTTATCACATAATGATAAATTATAAATAAGCATCATCTTAAAATATTAATTGGTAACCATAGTTACATACTAAATTAATAATTTATATATAATTGTATATGTAATAACATTAAGTAAAAAACTTTAGGAGGTAAAATTATGAGTTGTGGTTGTGGAACAAAAAAAGATGGAAAATCCATTGTTGATAGACTTAGAGAAAAAGGGAAAGCAAATTTAAAATTAAATACTCCTTATCCAATAAAATGTTCATGTGGAGAAGATATCATAATGGAAACATTTGTAACTGTATGTCCAAATTGCAAAATGACTTATGCAATTACTCCATGTTCTCAAAGTGATATTAATAATATAAAAGAAGCTGGCATTAATTATTAATTAAAAGGTATGAGATTTCCCCTCATACCTTTTTTAACACTTCCATACTAATTTCATGTGCCCATATCACCATTCAAAATCTATTTCCTAATATTATTATAATATTTCTTATCTCTACGTCATATTTTCACTTCTTTTGGGTAATTCTAGATTTTGTTACCTTAGCTTCTTTACTTATATATTGATTTCTTATATCTTTTTAATATTTATATTACAATCAATTTCTAAACTCTCTAAAGCATTTAATCTTATAATTTCTAACTAAAAAGAAGTTATCTTTTATACTTACTCTTCTTATAATCTAAGAAATTCCAAATGAATTTCACCTATCCTATTCTCTTTTACTTCTTAGTTTTAACTAAATTCATTTAACTGGATTAAACAATTTTAGTAGCAAATAAAAACTACGTTGGATGTGTATTTTATAGCAATTATTCTATAATTACTTTTTTCTTGCAGATACAAGTAACATCATTGGTCTGCGTAATTCATCAAACATTCCAGGAATAGTGTATAGTAAGTTCTCTGCTGGTTTTGGTTCAACAATTCCTGTTATTTCAAATCCCGCTTTTATAAGGCTGCTTAAGTATGTTGTCAATGTTCTATGATATTTTATAACTTCTTCGCCTAAAAAACTTGCATTACGAAGACCTTCTGTAAAATATTGGTCAACTGGCCAATGTAGAATATTACCTTTGTCATCATAATACCAATCCTGTGTCCCTTGTGCAGTAAAAATAGGATGTTCTACAGAAAAAATAAAATCTCCACCTTTTGAAATACACTTACTTATTTTACTTAAAATATCCTCAAATGATTGAATGTAATGAAGAGCCAATGAACTTATAATAACATCAAATGAATTGTCAGGAAAATCAATATCCTCTATTGGCATGCATATATACTGAATATTTTCTGATTCTGTTTTGTTACTTGCTTCATTTAACATCTTTTCTGAAATATCAACTCCAATAACTGACTTTGCACCATTTTCTATTGCAAATCGGCAATGCCATCCAAAACCACAGCCTAAATCTAAAACTTTTTTACCTTCAAAATCCGGAAACATTTTTTTAAGCTCATGCCACTCTCCAGCACCTTTAAGTCCATTTTTCGAACGATCCATATTACTGTATTTATCAAAAAAATTTTTATCATCATATTTGTTTTGTTTCATTTCTATTACCTCCGTTTTTACTATATTGTATTGTTTCAATAAAGTGTATTCAAGATAAAAAATGATTCTGTATAATTTTTTATAAGTAAGGTCACCAATTGGAAACCCTACTTAATGATTTTTGTGAACTATTTTCTTTATTTTAATACTCAATATAAAACGCCACCATAATCACATACTGACTTTGTATGAAGTAAATCAATCTTTCGATCTATTATAATATTTTAACCTCCTATATATAAGAAGATAGAAGTTAGTTCGTAATTTTGAACAAATTTATCCCAATATTATATATCGAATCTAAATCCATCGAAATAATAAAAAACAGTAATAATACTTATTAGTACTATTACTGTTTTGTTCTATTCTATAAAATAAATCTATATTTAAGCATCACTTTAAAAATTAACAAATTTTAGTAGTCCATTCTTCACAGTTCCATATTTCTGTCACAACATCTCTATAAAACTCTGGTTCGTGTGATACAAGTAAAATTGATCCTTTGTATTCTTTTAATGCCCTCTTTAATTCATCTTTTGCATCTACATCTAAGTGATTTGTAGGCTCATCTAGGATTAGTATATTAGTTTCTGTATTTAATATTTTACATAATCTAACCTTTGCAGCTTCTCCACCTGATAAAACCATTATTTTTGATTCTAATTGCTTTGTTGTTAAACCACATTTAGCAAGGGCCGCTCTTATTTCGTATTGTGTTTTGCTTGGAAACTCTTGCCACACTTCTTCTATACATGTGTTTGTATTTCCACTTCTATCTTCTTGTTCAAAATAACCTATATGTTGGTAGTCTCCTCTATGAACTTTTCCTGATAGTGGCTGTTGTATTCCTAATAAGCTTTTAAGTAATGTTGATTTACCAAGTCCATTTGCTCCAACTAAAGCTATTTTTTGTCCTCTTTCCATATAAAGATTTAATGGCTTTGTAAGTGGTGAATCATATCCTATAACTAAATCTTCAGTTTCAAATATTGTTTTCCCAGCTGTTCTTGCTATTTTAAAGTTGAATTCTGGTTTTGGTTTTTCTTTTGAAAGTTCTATTACTTCCATTTTATCAAGCTTCTTTTGTCTTGATTTAGCCATATTAGCAGTAGCGACATTTGCTTTATTTCTAGCAACGAAGTCTTCTAGTCTAGATATTTCTTTTTGTTGTTTTTCATATGCTGCTTCTAATCTCTTTTTATTTTCATCATATAGTCTCTTAAACTCATAATAGTCTCCAACATATCTTGTTAATTTTCTTTCTTCAACATGATAAATTAAGTTAACCACTGAATTTAAAAATGGTATATCATGAGAAATTAATATAAATGCATTTTCATAATTATTTAAATATCTCTTTAACCACTCTATATGCTCTTCGTCTAAGTAGTTAGTAGGCTCATCTAGAAGTAATATATCTGGATTTTGAAGTAATAACTTTCCAAGTAAGATTTTTGTTCTTTGTCCACCTGATAAATCATCAACATCTTTGTCTAAACCTAAATCTAAAAGTCCAAGTCCCTTTGCTACTTCCTCTACCTTTGCATCGATTATGTAAAATCCATTATGATCTAGTAAATCTTGAATTACTGCTGTTCTTTCAAGCATCTTTTCTAGTTCTTCTGGAGTACAATCTCCCATTTTTTCATAAAGAGAATTCATTTCTGTTTCTAAATCAAATAAGTACTTAAATGCATCTCTTAGTGCATCTCTTATACTTTGTCCTTTTACTAAAGCTGCATGTTGATCCATATATCCAACTCTAACATTATTTGACCAAATAACCTTTCCTTCATCAGGCATAAGTTTATCTGTAACTATATTCATAAATGTTGATTTTCCTTCACCATTAGCTCCAATTAAACCAACGTGCTCCCCCTTTAATAATCTAAAGGATACATCTTCAAAAATAGCTCTATCTCCAAAGCCATGACTCATATCTTTAACTGTTAAAACGCTCATTAATTATCCTCCTGGTTATTAAGTCTATTTTTAAATTTAAATTTTTACTTCTTCATTTTCAATTAATATATTACACAAAAATAAGGTATGATTATAATCACACCTTATTTATTATAAACTATAATTCTACAAAATAAATAGATTTTTTAAAACAATTTTAGTATTCATATTCTTTTACGTCTTCGCAAATAGATATTTTTAATGTATTATCATCAATAACTTTCTTATAAGAGCATAAAAAATCATTTAATTCTAAATCGGTTAAATCAATTTTACCAAAACTTTTTAAAATAACATTTTCTCCTTCTGTTAATATTCCTACATTATTTTTATCATTTTTTATAAAATAATTATTAACAGTTGTTACTTTAATCCTGTCCTTATATTTTTCTTGAAAACTCATTGTTTTTCTTACTTTTTCAATATCTCCTGAGCCTGGTATAACATTGTTAAGTCCTAGTGATTTTATTTGTTCTTCTATAGCAGAAGCATCAAATCCATATCTCTCCATTAACTTAGTTTGCATTTTCAAAAACTTATCTTGTGATATGTTATTTTCCTCCATATACTCCATCATCTTTTTTGTGAAGTCTGCCATGTTTAATTTTCCAGAAGACATATCATAATATAAGGAATATATATACGATTCAAATTTATCTATATCTTTATCATTAACTTTATTTTTTAGCTCATTAAAATCTATAATCTTATCCATAATATACTCAACTCCTACAACTTTAATAGATGTTACTAATATTATACTATTACTATAAACTTTATTCTATTGACTTAATACAATATTAATATTTTTTTAAGAACACTTTTTTAATATCACATTTTCTTTACTATAATTAAATTAAATTTATAAAATCTACTTACTTTGCAGCTTTAACTGCATTCCAAACATCTTCATATAGTCTTAACTTTTCTTGTGGTAAATATTTATAAACTTCGCATCTTTCCATAACTTCTTTAGTCATATATGCACCTTCATTGTTTTTAACTTCTTCTGGTTGCTCTTCCATAGCTAATTTATTTGGAGTAGTGTATCCTATTTCTTCTGCTATTTTATATGCATTCTCCTTGCCACTTACAAAGTTTATGAATTCTTCTGCAGTTTCCTTATCATTTGCATTTGCTGGAATTGCCCATGAATCCAACCAGTAATTTGCTCCTTCCTTTGGTATTACATATTCTAAGTTCTCATTTTCATCAGCTAAAGTTAATCCTTCCCCTGACCATATCATCGCAATTGAAGCTTCTCCTGAAGTCATTAAATCTTTAACTTCATCAGCGCCATATTTTAACACTAATGGCTTTTGTTCTATTAATAAATTCTTAGCTTCTTCAAGTTCTTTTTCATTTGTTGTATTTAATGAATAACCAAGCTTTTTAAGAGCCATTCCTATAGCATCTCTTTGAGCATCTAAAACAAATATTTGCTTTTTATATTTTTCATTCCACATTATATCCCAGCTATCAACTGTTTCATTAACTAAATCTTTGTTATATATTATTCCAATTGTTCCATTCATATAAGGCACTGTATAATCATTATTAGGATCATAAGGCTGTCCCATATCACTTTCATTCATTTCTTTTAAATTTGGAATCTTATCTTTATCAATTTTTTGAAGTAATCCTTCTTGTATCATTCTATCTGCCATATAATCTGCTACTAAAATAGCATCCCACTTTGTTTTTCCTGAAGATACTTCTATATACATAGTTTCCATGTCATCAAAAGTCTTGTAATTAACTTTTACATTATATTTTTCTTCAAATTCTTCTATTATTCCTTCCGCTATATTTTCACCATAATTTAATACGTTTATAGTCTTTTTATCACTTTTTTTACATCCAGTAAATAAAGCAAAAATAAAAATCATACTGCATATTAATGCAGAAATTTTTATAGATTTTTTCATTTAATTTCATCCTTCCATTATGTAATAGTTATTATTTTGCAATAATAATTATAAAGGTAATTTTATTAATTGCAAGTTAAAAATATCCAAGTATTGTTTATATTATTATAATATTAGTATTTATACAATAATAATACTTTTATTTCAATATTTAAGCAAAAAAGTATTAACTACTTGTAAGTAGCTAATACTTTAGCAGAATTATACTTCAATTAATTTTGCTGTTACACCCTGTATTCCATTTAATTCTTCTTTTAAATTATTTATTTCTTCTTTTTCATCATGAATTAAATTTAAAATTACAAGTCCTGAATTTGCGCAAGAAGTTTTGCTTGCTTCATGTAAACCTAATCTAGTTTGGATAATACATCCATATTTTGTTAACACTTCTTGAACTGTTGGTGCAATAGATACCCTAGGTTCTATTTTTATTGCCATAATAGTAAACATATTTATCCCTCCGTTGAATTCATCATTTTCTATATTATCCCACTTTAGCTTTGCTTATTCATAATAAATGAAATTTTTATTATATATTGAAATAAGAACATTTGTTCGATATAATTATTAAAAATACTTTTTTAAGAAGGGTGATATTTATGAATATAGATGAAAAACTTAATATTCTTTCAGCAGCTGCAAAATATGACGTATCTTGTTCTTCTTCTGGTTCAAAAAGAAAAAACTTAAATAATGGGATAGGAAATGCTGAAAGTAGTGGGATTTGTCATAGCTTTGCTCCTGATGGCAGATGTATTTCTCTTTTAAAAATACTTTTAACAAATTACTGTATATATAATTGCAAGTATTGTGTAAATGCATCTACAAAGGATGTTCCTAGAGCTATGTTTACTCCTGATGAAGTTGTATCCCTTACAATTAACTTTTATAAAAGAAATTATATTGAAGGATTATTCTTAAGCTCAGCAATTTTTAAAACACCAAATTACACAATGGAATTATTATTAAGTGTTGTAAAGAAATTAAGAGTTGAAGAAAAGTTTAATGGCTATATTCATTTAAAAGCTATTCCTGGTGCTGATGAAGCCTTAATAAAAGAAGCTGGAAAATATGTAGATAGAATGAGTGTTAATATAGAACTTCCTTCGGCATCTAGTTTAAAACTACTTGCTCCACAAAAAAGCAAAGAAAATATATTATCTCCTATGACTACTATAAAAAATTCTATTTTAGAAAATAAAGATTTAACTAAAAATATAAAATCAACACCACTTTTTGTTCCAGGTGGTCAAAGCACTCAACTTATAGTTGGAGCAACCCCTGAAAGTGATTATAAGATATTAAACTTATCTGAGAATTTGTATAATCGTTTTAACTTAAAAAGAGTTTATTATTCTGCTTATGTTCCAGTAATAAAAAATGATAAATTACTTCCTGATATTATCCATCCCCCATTAGTTAGAGAACATAGATTATATCAAGCAGATTGGCTATTAAGATTTTATGGCTTTAAAGCTAAAGAACTTTTAAAAGATGAAAATGATAACTTTGACTTAAATTTTGATCCTAAAACTTCTTGGGCATTATCTAATATAGATAATTTTCCTGTAGAAATAAATAAAGCTTCCTATGACACCCTTCTTAGAATACCAGGAATAGGAGTTCGTTCTGCAAGAAGGATATTAATTACAAGAAAAGTTCATTCCTTAACATTCGAGGATTTAAAAAAGCTTGGAATAGTTCTAAAAAGAGCAAAGTATTTTATTACTTGCAAAGGTAAGTACTATGGGGATGTTTCTTTTGATGAAGAAAAAATAAGAACTAGGTTGCTTTATATGGATAAACCTAAATTAGAAAATGAAAATGCAGAACAACTTAATTTCTTTGATAATATTTATCCTAAAAGTTCAAGTGGAATTTTATTGCCTGAACCAAAGAAAATAATTATACCTACAGATAAAGTAACTTCTATAACTGGAGAATTTTAAGGGTGGTGGTTTTTTTGTTGAAAATAGTATATGAAGATTCTTTTGAAGGATTTTTAACTGCAATTTATGATAGCTTTTATTGTAAAACTCAAATAGCATCAATTTGTACAAAATATGAAATAGAAATAGATCTCCTTTCAGAAGTTAAATACATAAATACAAACTTAAATAAATATTCTAAAGTAAAAAATGCTATTGTATCAAAGATTGATCATTTGGCATTAAATAAAATTTATAAATTATATTTATCTAATTATAAAAACAAAGGACTTTTATGTTTTAAATATTTGAAAATTGCATTTAAAATTGGAAGTGATATTCATAAGTACTTACATTTTGATGAAGTAAGAGAACTAGATTTAATTGATAGACGAGTCACTTTAGAAGGTCATAGATTTACTGGATTTGTACGCTTTATTTCTGTAAAAAATAAATTTTTATATTCTTCAATTGAACCTGATAGCAACATTTTAGAAATTATTTCTCCACACTTTCAAGAACGATTTAGTAATGAATATTGGATAATACACGACATAAAAAGAAATATTGCTTCAGTTTATGATAAAACTTCCTGGGAAATAAAAGAAATGGATATAGAAATTTATAATAATCTTAAAAACTATAATGATAATTTTCAAGATCTTTGGAAAAGCTACTTTAAATCCACTACAATAAATGAACGAATCAATCCAAAATTACAAAAAAGAATGATGCCAAAACGCTATTGGAACAATCTCACTGAAATAGAGTGAAGAGTTAATAGTTAAAAATTAAAGATGTTTTGCTCTGCAAAACTAAATTTAAATTAGTTCAAAGCACCTTATATTCAAAATACCTAAAAGATTTTTGCCTCAAATCTTTTACTTTTTCCCTTTTACCATTATTATAAATGATAAATATAAGTTGGCGAAGATAAATAGAATATGTGGAATAAGCATATAGCGAGCAATTAGAAGTACTTGGCGTGGGAAGAACTACTAGGCCTTAGTGTTGTTGGTTTGTTTGAGCGTAGCGAGTTTAACCAAAACTCTTGGTCTAGTAGCTCTTACAAGCCTAGTACTTCTTTGCTAAGCTATTTAGCTTATGGAACATATCTAGTTATCGCAGCCTTTATGTTTACAATTTATTATACAGTTGCTACTGCTTCTATTTCTATTACACAATCTTTTGGTAATCTTGCTACTTCAACACAACTTCTAGCAGGAGGATTCTCTTTAAAATACTCTGCATAAACTTCATTTACTTGTCCAAAGTCATTCATATCTTTTATGAAAACTACAACCTTAACTACTTTTTCTAAGCTACTTCCAGCTTCCTCTAAAACTGCCTTTACATTTTCTAAAGATTGTTTAGTTGCAGCTTTTATTTCCGTTACAACTTCACCTGTTACTGGATTAACTGGAATTTGTCCTGATGTAAATACCATCTCCCCTATTTTAATACCTTGTGAGTAAGGTCCAATAGCTGAAGGTGCCTTACTAGTTGAAATAATTTCTTTTTGCATTTTACTACACGTCCTTTCTTACTATTTTGTATATAATTTTTTTAAAAACTAATAATAAATATGAGCTTATCAAATTTACATAGGATATCTAAAACAAATTTCAGCATCTCCATAAAGTTTTAGATATCCTACAATCTAAATATACCTTTTTTTTCCTACAATTTCAATATGTAATCCTTTTAATATATTTTATTAATTAATAGACATTTATTAATTTCTTAAGTAATGGTACAATTAGAATAATATAGAAACCATGAGGGAGGTAATAGATATGAGTAAAGATGTTAATATCGATTGGAGCAATCTTGGCTTTAACTATATTAAAACTGATTATAGATATGTATCAGTTTGGAAAGATGGAAAATGGGACGAAGGTAAATTAACAGAAGATAATATGTTAAACATAAGTGAGGCATCTACAGCTCTTCATTATGGGCAACAGTGCTTCGAAGGCCTAAAAGCTTACAGAAGAAAAGATGGTAAAATTCAATTATTTAGAGTCGATAGAAATGCATATAGAATGAATGAAAGTACTTCTAAATTACTTATGCCTGAAATACCAGTTGAAAAGTTCATAGATGCTTGTAAGCAAGTAGTTAAAGCTAATGAGCATTATGTTCCACCATATGGTACTGGCGCTACATTATATTTAAGACCATTTATGATAGGCATTGGAGATAATATAGGGGTTAAGGCTGCTCCTGAATATATTTTCTGCGTATTTGCAGTACCTGTAGGTCCTTACTTTAAGGAAGGCTTAACACCATGTAACTTTATGATAGCAGATTACGATAGAGCTGCTCCTTATGGAACTGGCGGACAAAAAGTTGGTGGAAACTATGCTGCTTCATTACATCCTCATAAAATAGCTGCTGATAGAGGCTTTGCAGATTGTATTTATTTAGACCCTGCAACTCACACAAAAATTGAAGAAGTTGGTGCTGCTAATTTCTTTGGAATAACAAAAAACAATGAATTTATTACTCCAAAATCACCATCAATCCTTCCAAGCATAACTAAATATTCCCTTATGGATATAGCTAGAGAGTATTTAAAAATGCCTGTATTTGAAAGAGATGTTTATATCGATAATATTGATGAATTTAAAGAAGCTGGTGCTTGTGGTACCGCTGCTGTTATAACTCCAATAGGTGGAATAGAATACAAAGATAAACTTCATGTATTCCATAGTGAAACTGATGTTGGGCCTGTTACAAAAGAGCTTTATAGAATTCTTTGTGGAATTCAATTTGGAGATATTGAAGGCCCTGAAGGATGGGTATTTGAAGTTTAATTTATATACAGATAGTTTTTAAAAACTAATTAATAGCTAAGTTATTTTTTACTTAGCTATCTTTATACATTCTTATGAATTAAAATAAGGGCAGATATTAATCTACCCTTTTCTTCTTTTTATTAAATAATTATTAATAATATTATGATTTTTTTACAATAATATTAAATTGAAAAGTCAGTTTAGAAAATATAATTTTAATAAATTATTCTTCTTCCTTATTTCCACTAGTAATATAATAGTATGGCAATGCTAAAAATAACACCCCACCTATAAAGTTTCCTAGTGATACTAAAATTATGTTATATGAATATCCCGCTAAAGTTATTGTAGCTGGATCAATTAAATATCCCATAGCTAAAAATCCCATGTTAGCTACACTATGTTCAAATCCAGCTGTTATAAAGGTAAATAAGCACCAGAATATCATTAATATTTTAGCTGTTTCTTCTTTTAACTTATAACACATCCAAACTGCTAAGCAAACTAATATGTTACATAAAATACCTTTTAATATAAGCTGTCCTGCTGGTGCATTTATTTTAGTATAAGCATTATTTACAATAAACTCTCCTATGTATTCGCTTTTTCCATTAGTTAAACCAGCCTGTACAAATAATATTGCACCAAGCACCCCACCTAAAATATTTCCAATCCAACTTGCAAACCATACTTTTATGGCGTCAACCCAAGTTACTGTTTTTTCTAAGGCACCCATAGTCATTATCATAGCATTACTTGTAAATAAATCTCCACCTGCCATTAATACTAAACTAAGTGCTACACCAAAAGATGCTCCCATTAGTATTTTATATGTTTCTATACCATTATGATGCATAATACCGCCAATAGTATAAATAAGCATAATTCCTAAGCTTACAAATAAGCTTCCAAGCATTGCACTAACTAAGTATCTCCCCTTACTTCTTCTTAGTAATGCACTTTTAACCTCTGCTGAATGGGCTAAATTATGAATTTCTTTACTGTACATGATACACCCCACAATATTGTTATTTTTTTAACAAGTATTAACACAATACAATACATTTTTTTACTAAGATATTTTACAACGAAAAACAAAGTTTTGCAACGAAAACTTTGTTTTTCTATTACTATATTGAAGCTTTTATTTAATTTCTTTTTTAATTTTATTTATGTAATATTCTCTTATTTCTTCATACTCTAATAACGCTTTCTTACTACTGGTAACATTTATATTGTTTTCTTTTATTGAAGCTTTCCACGAGTTAATTTCTCCGAAAATGTCCTTTTTTATATGATTACCAGGTAACATAAGTATTGGAGCTAATATTACATTTTTTGTATTATCATTTAATAATTTTTTGATAACATCTTCTTTTTTTATTTCACCTTCTAATGTACCTATATATACATTTTTATATCCATGCTCTATAAAAACATCTTTCAAAGTATTATATGCATTTGTATTTATAGTTTTAGAACCATGTCCTACTAGTACTATATTATCTGTCTTTAATAAATTCTCCTCTATTGCATTAACTATTAAATTGCATGATTCTTTTAACTGCTCATCTTTGTTACTCATAAGAACATTTCCTAAAGTAATTTTAGAAAAAGAATAATGATATTCTTTAATTATTTTTTCTATATTAGAATACTCACTACCTTCAATAACATGTAACGGCTGAATATATACTTCTTTATATCTATCATTGCTTAAGTTAAATAATACTTCTTCTAGTCTTGGAACTACCTTCCCATATTTATTAAATAATATATTTGATAACACACTTGAAGTAAAAGCCTTGCAAACATGGTATTTTCCATTTACACTTTCTTTTATTTCTGCTTCAAATTCTTCTAACTCTTGCAATCCTTCTAAGTTAGCTGTTCCAAAAGAAACAATAATAATTGCTTTTGACATATGCACCTCTCTATTCTATATTAAACTCTCTAAAAACATTTAAAAATTTATTTATATGCTCTTCTGTGTGAGCAACACTTAAAAATAAAGCTTCATATTGTGATGGTGGTATATTAATTCCATTTGATATCATATGGTTAAAATACTTTTTAAACATATTTTCATTGCATGTTTTTACATCATCATATTTTTTAACTTCTTTTAAATCTGTAAAAAATATAGTAAACATTCCGCCCTGTCTGTTAATTGTCATTGGAATACGTTTTTCTTTAGCAATTTCTAATAAACCTTTTTCTAGCATTGATCCTAGATGATTTATTTTTTCATAATACTCTTCTTTATGTTTTTTTAATTTCTTTAAAGTTGCAATTCCTGCTGCCATTACAATAGGATTTCCAGACATAGTTCCAGCTTGATATACTTCACCTATTGGAGATAAACATTCCATTATTTCCTTTTTACCTCCATATGCTCCACAAGGAAGTCCCCCTCCCATTATTTTTGCATATGTTACTAAATCAGGTTTTGCTTTAAATAATTTTTGAGCTCCTTCAAAAGATACTCTAAATCCACTCATAACTTCATCAAATATTAATAGTGCTTTATATTTATCACAAAGTTCTCTTAAAAGATTCATAAAATCTTCTTCTGCTTTTATTACTCCCATATTTCCTGCTACTGGTTCTATAATTACCCCTGCAATATCATCTCCATATTTATCGAATAGAGATTTAATGCTTTCTTTATCATTATATACTGCTATAAGGGTATTTTTTATACTATCAGTAGGTACTCCTAGTGATCCTGGTATTCCATTTGTTAATACTCCTGATCCCGCCTCAACTAAAAATCCATCAAAATGTCCATGATAGCATCCAGCAAATTTTATTATCTTATTCTTTTTAGTATATCCTCTTGCTAATTTTATTGCACTCATAGTAGCTTCAGTACCTGAATTAACCATTCTTATCATATCTATGTTTTCTAAATTTTTGCATAAGAATTTAGACATTATTAGTTCTAATTCAGTTGGAGCTCCAAATGCAATTGCACTTTCTGAAGTTTCTTTTATAGCATTTACAACATCTTTATCGGAATGTCCTAATATCATAGGTCCCCATGCAAGAACAAAATCTATATATTCCTTACCTTCTTCATCTATTATTATTGCCCCTTTTCCACCTTTTATAATTGGAGGCTCCATTCCAGTATTTCTATATGATCTAACTGGAGAATTAACTCCACCTGGCATATACTTTTTTGATTCATGAAAAATAACTTGATTTCTCATAAAATTAATCCTCCTTTAACCATTTTGCTACTTCTAATGCATAATAAGTTATTATCATATCTGAACCTGCTCTTTTCATTGAAAGAAGCATTTCTAAAACTACTCCTTTTTCATTAATAAGTCCTGCTTCAGCTGCAGATTTTACCATCGCAAATTCTCCACTAACATTATAAGCACAAATTGGTACATTTATTTTATCCTTTGCTCTTCTTATTATATCTAAGTATGACATTGCTGGTTTGACAATGACTATATCTGCACCTTCGTTTATGTCCCACTCTATTTCCCTTATTGCTTCATCTGAATTTGCAGGGTCCATTTGATACGTTTTTCTATCTCCAAACTGCGGTGCAGAATGAGCAGCTTCTCTAAATGGTCCATAGAAAAATGATGAATATTTAGCAGCATAACTCATTATAGCTACATTTTCATATCCATTTTCATCTAATACTTTTCTTATATGCGCAATTCTTCCATCCATCATATCTGATGGTGCAACCATGTGAGCTCCAGCCTTTGCATGGGATAAAGCTATTTTACCTAGTACTTCTAATGTTTTATCATTATCTACTTCACTTCCATTTAATATTCCACAATGTCCATGACTTGTATATTGACACATACAAACATCTGTAATTACATATAAGTTTTTTGAAAGTTCTCTTACTTTTCTTACAGCTTGTTGTACTATTCCATTGTCATTAAAGCTCTCTGATCCACATTCATCTTTTTCATTTGGTAATCCAAATATAATTACACCTTTTATGTTAAGGCTTTCTACTTCATCTATTACTTCATGTAATCTATCTATTGACCAATGATAGTTACCTTTCATTGACGAAATTTCTTCTTTTTTATTTTCTCCTTCAACAACAAAAATAGGGAGAATTAAATCATTCGTACTTAATGTATTTTCTCTTACTAAATCTCTTATTGCTGTATTTGCTCTTAATCTTCTTCCCCTGTTTATCATTTTATTCACCTTTACTTTCTCTATATTTACTATATATTTCTACTATTTCATCTATAAATCCATCTTCAGAATGCTTTTTACACATATGTCCTTCTATAGAATTTGATTTTAAAGTCTTATATGTTTGAGGCCCTATAGCTATATTAAACTTACATTTAATTTCTTCTATACTAAACATATTTATCATATTATTTACAGTACTAGGACTAGTGTATAATATAAAATCTACTTCTTCAAATGCTCTTTTATTTCTTACGTCACCACAAACTGTGTCATATGTATGTACCCTATCGACATATAAACCTAACTTTTCAATTTCTTCTTTTAAATATTCTCTACTACTAGAGGAACAAGGGATTAATACCTTTTCTCCTTTAATTAAATGTGGCTCTAAAGCCTTAAATAAACCTTCACCAACAAATTCTCTTCCCATTATAAAGGCTTGAACTCCTCTTGCTTCCAAAGCTTTTCTCGTTGCTTTGCCGACTACTGAAAATTTTGCTTTAATATTTCTTATATCTACTTTCTTTTCTATAATATAATCAAAAAGCATATTAACACCATTTACTGAAGTTAAGATTATATGATCATAATTGCTCAATTTATCTTTAACTAAATCTAAATTATCTTTAGTTTCTTGTATTTTTATAGAGTTTATTTCTGTTATCTCTGCACCTAAATTTCTAAGCTTCTTCTTCAAGTTAGATGATTGCTCTCTTGATCTCGTTACACATATATTAAGACCAAAAAGAGGTTTCTTCTCATACCAATTTAGCTTATCATTAAGTTCAACAACATCCCCCATAACAATTATACAAGGTGATTTTAATTTAGCTTCTATTACTTTTTTCTCAATATCTTCTAGTGTTCCAACTACCTTCTTTTGCTTTGAAGAAGTTCCTCTCATTACTACAGCTACTTTAGTATTTACATCTTTACCATTATTTATTAATCTTTCAATGATATCCCTTAAATTATTTAGCCCCATCATGAAGACTAAAGTACCTTTTTCTTTAGCTATCGCTTCCCAATTTATATTTAATGTTCCTGCAGTCATACCTGTAACTATATGAAAGCTTTGTGCCATTTCCCTTTGTGTTATAGGAATACCTGCATAATTTAATACTGATATTGGTGAAGTCACTCCTGGAACTACTTCAAACTCTATATCCTCTTCAATTAAAGAAAGTACTTCTTCTCCACCTCTTCCAAAAACATAAGGGTCTCCCCCTTTTATTCTTCCTACAATATGCCCCTCTTTAGCAAGTTTTACTAATGTTTCATTTATTTCTTCTTGTGTTTTATAATGACATCCTGGTTCTTTACCACAATAATATATTTCACAATCTTCTTTTAAATAGTTAAGTATATTATTTGAAACTAATCTATCATATAAAACGGCAGTACAATCTTTTAAAACTTCTACTGCCTTTAATGTTAATAATTCTTCATCTCCTGGTCCAGTACCAATTATATAAACTTTGCTCATTTTAATTATCCTTTCAAAATCTTTTCTGCTAATTTAAATCCTAGTTCTATATTTTCACTTTTATTACCTAAGATATCTTTTTTAACAATTTTTCCTCCTACATCAAAGGTACCTATCATATATAAATCATTATTTTTTATTTCTGAGTAGACACCAATTACGCTATGGCACCCTCCATTTAGTTTTTTCATAAAGCTTCTTTCTGCTTCTACTGAAACTCTAACTTCTTTATTATCTAATCTTCTTAAATAATTGTTGAATTCACCATTTTTTAATGCTTCTATTCCTAAAGCACCTTGGCCTATTGCTGGTAAAAATTGTTTGGGATCAAAATAATCAGTTATTATATCTTCTAAACCTAATCGCTTTACTCCTGCTGCTGCTAAAATTATTCCATCCATATTTTCGTTTTTCATCTTTTCTAATCTTGTTTGGACATTTCCTCTTATTGGAACAATATTTAAATCACTTCTTAACTCTTTTAGCATTGAAGCTCTTCTTATACTACTTGTTCCAATAACAGCACCAGCTTTTAAATCCTTAAAATGAATACCATTGCTTGATACAAATATATCTCTAATATCATCTCTTTCAGGAATAGCTACTAGCTCAAAACCTTCTGGTAATTCAAAAGGCACATCTTTCATACTATGCACGGCTGCATGCGCTTTTCTATTTAAAAGTGAATATTCTATTTCTTTAACAAAAAGACCTTTTCCGCCTATTTTATCTAATGTTACATCAAGTCTTCTATCACCTTCTGTAACTACCAATAATTTTTTAGCACTTATATTATTTCTTTCTTTAATAAGTTCAATTACTTTATCTGCTTGAACTTGTGCTAATTTACTTTTTCTAGTTGCAATAATTAGTTCCATAAAATATCTCCTATAAATTTTTATATATTTTATTAGATACTTCTTTTCCAAAAAACATATCTATTACTATTTTGTCTTTTCCTTTTTCATATATGTATTTGAAATCTTCACTACATATAAATTTAATTATATCATTTTTGTTTTCTCTTAAAGATTTTGCTTGTTCCCTAATAAGAGATGAGTAACCAATAAAGTCATCATAATTCTTTAGTAAATCCAATATTTTTTCTGCTATCATTAATGAACCCTTTGGATTTCCATTCTTGGTATTTACTGAAAAGCTTATATTTTTCAACTCTCTTTGAACTGGTGCTACTGCCATTCCATTTGAATATTCAGAAGCAAATATGTATATTTTATACTCATCATCACAATCTTTTTTTATTTCTAAATTCTTATTGTAATCATCTGTTGCTATTATTATTAAATGCTTATCTCTAATAAAGTCCTTATTATATTCTCCTTTAATTAAATTAATATCTTTTAAATTTGAAAATTTATCAATAAAATTTAAAGATAAAACATCAACAATGCATCCCTTATGTAAAAAGTTTTTTCCTTTTATATAGCCAACATTTCCTCCACCAACTATACCAACTCTTAATTTCTTAGACATTATAGAAATATAAGTATAATTTAAAGATTCTTTAGGAATATCTTTTCTAGTATCTTTATACATTCTTCTCCTTGCCCCTTTAATTGTTCTTCTTTTAATACTTCTATTGCCCTATTAACATAGTAATCTGACGTACTCTTTATAAGTTTTTCTGCAATTTCTATATCTTTTTTATCATTACATTTATTCTTTAATGTAGTTTGCCTTTCTTTTATAACTCTAGAACTATTTTTTTTCATATCTTTGATAACATACGCTACATCTCTTATGTTCTTCCAATTAAAATAGCCTTCTATATATTCATTTATAATATTTTTAAACTGTAGCATTCTTTCTTTTCTAAGTTTTTTATTTTCATCATCCATTGAACTTATATCATCAATATCATAAAGATCTATCCTTGTATATTCTTTAACTTTTTCATCAACATCTCTTGGCAAAGCTAAATCAAATATTATTAGCTTATTTCCACTCTCTTTTATATGTTTTTTCTCTATAATTAAGTGTGGAGCAGAAGTGCAAGAAACCACACATTCCATATCATTTATTATATTTCTTCCATCTTCATAAGTCATTATGTTAACTCTTTTATCATCAATATCATTAACACTTTCAACTCTTCTAACTACAATATTCAATTCTTCTATATCATTAGAAAGAGCATATTTAACTACTAGTTTTCCTACTTCTCCATATCCTATAACCATAATTTTCTTTGCATTATTTTTTATTGCTTCATTAATAGCTATTGATGCAGAAGAAACTGGAATTTCATATAATTTCCCTTCAGTTCTAAATTTTTTGCCGCAAGTTATTGCTTCTTGAAATAATCTTTGCAAATCATGTTTAACTGATTTTAGTTCATCTGCCAAATGATATGCATCTTTTATTTGTCCAAGTATTTGATCTTCTCCTAATATCTTTGAGTGGAATCCACAAACCACTTCCATCAAATGTTTTACTGTTTCCTTTTCATCTAAGTAGAAACAATAATCTCTTAAATTAATATTCCAATTTAGCACTTCAAAAATCTTTTTTAATCCTTCTTCTCCATTTAAAGAACCATTAAAATAAATTTCTGTTCTATTACAAGTGCTCAGAATAACAACCTCATCGAAATATTGAAGTAGCTCTTTTGTATATCCTTCTCTCTTTTTTTGAGACAAAGCTAACTTTTCTCTTATTTCTACTCCTGTATTCTTTTTAATCCCTAAAAGCTGAATCATAATTTTACTCCTAAATTATCTTTATTACTTCGTTTATTTTTATAATAACCCTATTATACTCTTATTACAAATTTTTTTGCACATTTCATATGTATTTTACTTAAATTAAAGTTTAAGACCGCTAAAAATAGCGGTCTTAGAAGTTTTACCATATTAATTTTACATATTTAACTAGTATTTTGTCTAATACTTTATACTAATTTTATTTATAAGTATTTACCTATATTAGTATCTTATTCCACTCCAATAGATATTATCTTTTAGAATAGCTTTATCTGAAAGTTCTACTCCTTCAAGAGCCCACTTTTTAAATTCCATAAATCCTGTTCTATCTACAATATATCCAATATGCTCTTTTCCACCTGGAGCATCTTTAGCAATATATTGTTCAACATACTTATAAGTATTTAATATTATTTTTATTATGCTTTCTTCATCTACCCATACAATAAAGTCTTCAGCTAATCTTGGATTTTTCTTTCCTGTTCTACCCATTATAGCTAATCTATAATATTTTTCTTTACTTCTTGTCCATGCTCCTGTTGGACAGTTTATAACACATTCTCCACAACCTATACATTTACTATGATTTCTTACTGGTCTATAGTTTTCTGGATGTAATGCTCCTGTTGATTTTTTCTTACATGCTCTAACACATGCACCACATGATATACACTTATCTCTATCAAATTGTGGCTCTGTCATTCCTATTATTCCAAAGTCGTGCATTCTAGCTTTGATACAGTCATTCGGACATCCTGTTAATGCTATTTTAAAATGTAAATCATTAGGGAATATAGCTTTTTCTATCTTCTTAGCAAAATTAGTAGTATTATAATTTGCGTATGGACAGACTTTATTACCTATACATGCTGATACGTTTCTTGTTCCAGCTGCTGTATATCCCTTTCCTGGGATTTCTTGATTTATTTCTAATCCTTCTATTATAGGTTGAAGGAGAATGTTAACCTCATCTATGTCGTTCATATCTATGCCTGGGATTTCAAATCCTTGTCTTGTTGTTAAATGAACTGTTCCATCACCATATTTATCCGCAATTTCTTGAATTAATCCTAAGTATTCAGCCTTTAAGAATCCACCTGGAACTCTTATTCTTGAAGCTGTTATTCCTCTTCTTTTTGTAACTCTAAAGGCATTTTTTTTCAGCTTTTTAGTATTGATATCCATAGTGTCTCCTCCTAATCTATTAACTCTTTTCCTTTTGAATAATTAAATACAGGTCCATCTAAACAAATATATGTATCGTCTATTCTACAGTGTCCACATTTTCCTATTCCACAACACATTTTTCTTTCTTGAGAAATCCATATGTTTTCTTCCTTAATGCCAAGTTTTAAGAACTCTAATACAGTAAATTTCATCATCATAGGTGGTCCAACAACAACTACTTGTACATTTTCTTTATCTTTTATATCAAGCTCTGGAACATATTTTGTTACAAGTCCAACTTTTCCTTCGTAACCTTCTTTTGCTCCATCTACTGTTATTATAAGATTCATATTCTTTTCCCAAGCCTTTATATCTTCTTTGAAAAGAATATCTTCTGGAGATTTAAATCCCGAAATAAGTGTGAATCCTTTTGAGTCATCTTTATTTTCTGAGAAGTAATCTACAATTCCCTTAACTGGTGATAATCCTGTTCCTCCAGCAACAACAACTACTTCTTTACCTTTATAGTTGTTAATATCAAATCCATTTCCGTATGGACCTCTTAAGAATAGCTTGTCTCCAACATAATTATTGAATATTTCATCTGTTACTTTACCTACTCTTCTTATAGTTAAATCAACATAATTTTCACCTATTCCACTTACTGATATAGGAGCTTCCCCATACTTTGGAAGTGATACTTCAAAGAATTGTCCTGGTTTTACATCTCCCTTAAAAGCCATTCTAAAAGTATATTCTATTTCTGTATGCTTAATAACTTCTAATATTTCTGATATAAATGGTATATACTCGTTTGTATTCATATTACTTCACCTCTTCCATAGCCTTTTCTAATTTATTAACACAACTTGAGAATGATATATATTCTGGACATGCATCGTCACATCTTCCGCAACCTACACACATATGATATCCCCATCTCTTTTTGTAATCATAAACCTTATGAAGAACTTTAAATCTCATTCTTTGTCCTTTTTCTTTTCTAAAGCTATGTCCTCCAGCCATATCTGTATATCCATCTACTTGGCATGAAGCCCAAACTCTTCTTCTTTCCCCTGCTTTTCCATTATCTTTGTAGAATATATCTTGCATTGTAAAGCATGTACAAGTCGGACAGACGAAATTACATCTACCACAAGCTATACATCTTTCTGAATATTCATCCCATACCTTTGAATTCATAACTTTTAATTCTAAATTATTTGGTATATTAACTTTAACATCATTACTTTCAACAAAATCTGGACTTACATCTATTGATTCATTATTTAATTTAGTGAATATACCTTCTAATTCTTCATCTTTTATATCTAAAAATACTTCTTCACCAGATTGTTTAACATATGCATTATATTCATTAGTTTTATTTGTTTCCATACTTACACAGAAGCAGTTTTCAAAGTTTTTTTCGCAGCCCATTAAAACAAACTTAGCTTTTTCTCTTAGTTTCTTATAATATGGATCTTCAAATTTATTTCTTAAATAAATATCATCAATTCTTTTTAATGAATGCATATCACAACTTCTTAGGAATATTAGTATTGACTTTTCATCAACGTTTGGTTCTTTTATTTCATCTTCTGTAAAGAAAAATACTGTTTGTGTTATTGGTAGTAAAACTTCTTTATATGAAAACTGTGATTTTTTATCGAATTCTATTTCCTCAATTTTTGATATTTCACCATATCTAACTATATCAGTATCCGAAAAAGTTCCCTTTCCTTCGAAAACTTTTGGTGCATATATCTTATATTTTTTTGATAGCTCTTTTAATCCATTATTAAATTCTTCTACTTTAAGCTTATATCCCATCTTAAACACCTCTTAGTTTACTTTTTTCTTTCTAGATATTATGTAATAAGGTATTGCCATAAATACAATTCCTCCAACCATATTACCTAATGTTACCATTATAATGTTATAGGCATATCCACCTATACTTACAGCAGCTCCAGCTGGTGATAGCAATCCTATAGTTAATAGAGTCATATTTGCAACGCTATGTTCAAAACCTGCTGTTATAAAAACAAATAAACACCAGAATATAATTATTAGCTTGGATACTTCTTCTTTGCATTTAAAGCTACACCATACAGCTAAACAAACTAACATATTACATAATATTCCTCTAAAAAATAAATCACTTGCTGGCAAAGACATTTTAGTAGCACTAGTTTTTGCTATAAATTCCCCAACTGGTCCATTTGCTAAACCAGCCATAAAAAACAATGATCCTGCAAGTATTGAACCTGTTAAGTTTCCAATAAAACTTACTATCCAAACCTTAATGGTATCTAGCCAAGAAACAGTCTTATTTAATGATCCAACTGCCATTATGAAATTATTTCCTGTAAATAATTCAGAGCCTGCAAATATCACTAGACTTAAGGCAACCCCAAATGATAATCCCATAACAATTTTTGTTACAGGCGAATTTGCCGAACTAAGCAACCCTCCAATTGTGAAAATTAACATAATACCTAATCCAACATAGATACCTGCTAACATTGAGCTAATAAAATATCCAAGTTTATTATTTTTTAAAAGTTCAACCTTAGATTTAGCAGCAGACGCAACCTTATTAAATTCTTCATTAAACATCATTTTTCTCCCCTTATGATTGTTATTATTATCACAATCTCTATGCTTAAATTATAAATGCTAATAAAAATAAAAACCGTGACTTTCATCACAGTTTTTATTTTTATTATCATATTCCTTTAAAAAATTTAGATAATTTATCTTTATCTTTTACTTTTATCTTTTTCTTTTCATATATTATTAAATCATTTTCTTGAAGTATTTTTAAAGCTCTAGAAATTGTTTCTCGTGGTGCTCCAAACATATCTGCTAAATAAGTTACACTTATATTTAAGTCTATAATAGTTCCATCTTGAACTTCTATTCCATAATCCTTAGATAACTTCCATAGCTTTGCCGCAACTCTTTTTTCAACCTTTATAGGAGTAGAATTTTTTAGCTGTCTATATAACCTTCTTACTTTTATACTTAAGGATGATATTACTATCTTTGTTAGTTCAAAGTCGCTCATCATAATTTCTTGGAACCTCATTCTATCAAATGATAAAACCTCAGCTTTTTCAAATACTTCACAGTTTATAGAAGCTGGTAAATCATCTAAAACTACTGCATTTAGTATAGACTCCTTACCTAATATAAATATTATCTTTTTTTGGGCTGACTCGTTTAATTTATAAAGAGCAACTTTTCCACTATATACTATATAAACTTTATTAATTTCATCTTTATCTCTAAATATATGACTGCCTTTTAAATAGCACTTACTTTCTCCTAATTCAGATAATGCATTTATTGTAGCCTTATCTAATTTATTGAATATCTCCATTTTGCCTAATTGATATTTTATTAACTCTTTCATATGTACGCACCATTCCTATAATTAAAATAATTATATTTAAACTATATATCAAATTTTATAAAAGTGCAAAAAATAAAGGAGTAATTATTCCCCCTTTATTTTTATCAAGTTTTATTATATTTATTATAAAATATTATTCTTTTATTGATTTATTAACTGTAACTACGAACCAGATCATTGCAATCCCAATCATAGCATGTCCAAGACCAGCTATATGGCTTAATCCAGCAAAATCAGTTCCTAATACTTGCATTATTCCTCTAGCTGTGAAAGTTCCTAAAACATATATTAATGATACATTATAAAATATCATCCATTTACTAAAATGTTTTATCTTTGATAATCCAAAATTTTTTTCTAAAAGTAACACTAAAATAAAGAAAATAAATCCTAATACTATTGCATGAGTATGTACAACTGATAATACAGTTCTTCCTTCAAATCCATTAAGCTTTGTAAACTCCCTGTAGAATACTCCCATGGCTAACCCCAAGACTAAATAAAAGATTGCAAAATTAAAATACTTTTTCATATTACACCTCCAAATAGCAATATAAATTATTAATTAATATTAATTATATAATATATTCTATCATTAATAATTTCAACCATAATTAAATTAATAAAAATGATAAAGCTAATAATACTTTTAAGCATTATTAGCTTTATCATTTTAAAAACTATATAATTTCTCTAAATCTAATTTTACATCTCCAGTTTTATATACTATGGAAGTATTTATATTATATATATTTTTATAATAAAGAATAATACTTTCTAAAGATTTCTGAACTGCTGAATATAAATTTAGTGGATTTCCTTCTTCATTAACCTTACTTTTACTTACTAAATTAATAAGCTTTGTATCTGTTGACGTTGTAAGTGCTTCTAAAATTAGAATAATATTTAAGTAATTACTACTTATAATATCTTTTATTTCATATTTATCTTCTAAGCTTAGATCATATAAATTATATATTACCTTAGGTTCTATAGATTTTAAAAGTAATTTTAAATGCTCTATGTTTCCATCAAATCTTATTATCGTAACTTCCTTTTCTATATCTTTTATTATATCTATTTCTTCATTCTTCATAAGTACTAGGTAAGTTTCAATATTCTTTAAAATAACATATTTAATAAAGTATATTAGAAAGTTATCTGAAGATCCAAATATAATTGCCCTATCTTTCATAAAATCCTCCATACATGCCTTTCTAATTTATTATATTACTATATATAACAAAAAGTGCCCTTATGAATTAATAGAAATTTAAATCATAAAGGCAAAGTAATTTTATATTTTGTATAAATAATCACTTTATATTTTCAAGTTTAAATGGAGTGTTTTGATATATGCAATAGTTTAACCAATTAGCAAAAACTATATTAGCACTTCCTCTCCATCTTACTATAGGAGTTTCTTTTATATTATCTTTAGGAAAATAATTTTTAGGGATATCTATTTTTATTCCTTTATTACAATCTCTTAAATACTCATTTTTTAGTGTATCTCTATCGTATTCTAAATGACCAGTAATAAATATTTGTCTTTTATCTCTTGTTGCAATAATAAATGCTCCAGCTTCTTCTGACTCTGATAATATTTCTAGCTCCTTAACTCTATTTATATCTTCCTTTGATGTAGTAGTATGCCTTGAATGAGGTGCATAAAAAATATCATCTAACCCTCGTGTTAAATCCTCACTGATTTTATTAATCTTGTGAGGAAATACTCCAAATATTTTCTTTTCTAAAGGCTTTTTATTTATATTGTAATGGTAATATAATGCAGCTTGAGCTCCCCAACATATGTGTAATGTAGAAAAAACATTCATTTTACTCCACTCCATTATTTCTCTTAGTTCATCCCAATATGATACATCTTCAAATTCCATAGTTTCAACAGGTGCCCCAGTTATTATTAACCCATCAAACTTATCATTTTTTACTTCATCAAAATAATTATAAAACTTTTTTAAATGCTCAATAGGAGTATTTTGAGACATATATGTTTTGGTTTGTATCAATGTTATTTCTACTTGTATTGGAGTATTAGATAGATATCTAAGCAATTGATTTTCAGCCTGAATCTTTATTGGCATTAAATTTAAAATTGCTATTTTTAAAGGTCTTACATCTTGTGTTTCTGCTCTTTCAATATTCATTACAAATATATTTTCATTAGATAAAACATTATATGCTGGAAGATCTCTTGGAATTTTGATTGGCAAATATACCCCCTCCTTATAAAAATATTAAATCATAAATTGTAAAAGTTTAAAAGTTCTTTAGTTCTTTATTTAACTATAAATAATATTATATTAATATAACTTTTCCTTTGACAGCTTGTCTGGTATTTCATATAATAGATAAAAATAACCTTCCTATAAGCCTGATAATATGGTTTGGGCGTCTCTACTATACTACCGTAAATAGTATAACTAAGAAGTTTTAATCCAGGTGAGGTTGTTTATTATTATATTTAAATATACTCAGAGGTGGATTTATGAATAAAAAAGATTTTATATCTCAAATTAAGGCTTCAAGTAAAGCAGAAATATGTGACTTAGTTATTAATAATATAACTATTGTTGATGTATTTCAAAACAGTTCTTTTATAAATAATGTAGCTATAAAAAATGGAGTTATTGTTGGCTTTGGTGATTATAATGGCACAGTTGAAATTGATGGTACTGGCAAATTTATTTGCCCTGGTCTTATAGATGCCCATGCTCATATCGAATCGTCACTAGTAACTCCACGAGAATACTATAAAGCTGCATTATTGCATGGAATCACATCTATAGTTATTGACCCTCATGAAATTGCTAATGTACTAGGAGACAAAGGTATAAAACTGATTATGGATCTTTCTAAAGCTACTCCATTTGATTATTACTTTATGCTTCCTTCATGCGTTCCAGCTACTTCTTTTGAAACTTCTGGAGCAATATTAGGAAGTGATGATTTGCATCAATTATATAATGAATCTAATGTATTAGGACTTGCCGAAGTTATGAATTTCCCTGAAGTTATAAATTGTTCTGATGATATGATTAATAAACTTTGGGATGCAAAATCAAATGGTTTAATAATTGATGGTCATTGTGCTGGATTTACAAATGATATGCTTAACGTTTATTCAACTGCAAATATAGTTACAGATCATGAATCGCATTTAGCTGAAGAAGTTATTGAAAGATTAAGAAGAGGCATGTATGTTCACATTAGAGAAGGATCTGTCGCAAAAAACCTAAAAGAATTAATAAAGGCTGCTTCTATTTCTAATAGTAGGAGAATTTGTTTTTGCACAGATGATAAGCATATAGATGATTTAATAGAAAATGGAAGTATTGATAACTCTATCAAAATGGCTATTTCTTATGGTCTAGCCCCTGAAACAGCTATTCAAATGTGTACATTAAATCCTTCAGAATGCTATAACCTTAAATACAAAGGAGCAATTGCACCAGGGTATGTAGCGGACTTTTTAATATTAGATGATTTATCTAATTTTAAGATTAACTCAGTTTATAAAAACGGAACACTAGTAGTACAAGAAAACACCTTGGTATGTGATGCATCTGCTACCCAATATGATTTTCCTAAATTAAATAACATCAATACGCCAAAAATTACTTTTCAAGATTTAGAAATAGATATAGAAGGAAAAACAAAACTTAATGTAATTAAAATTAATCCAAATAAGCTTGAAAGTAATCATGTAAAAGTTGATATAAGTACCTTAAAAGATACAAAATCATTTCAATCAGATGTAAATTTAGATTTGTTAAAAATAGCTGTGATTGAAAGACATAAAAATACAGGCAATATTGGCCTTGGAGTAATAAAAGGATTAAACCTAAAATATGGAGCAATTGCTACAACTGTTGCTCATGATTCTCATAATTTAATAACATGTGGAACATCTGATGAAGATATATTATTTGCAGTTGAAGAACTAAAAAAAATAAATGGTGGAATTATAGTTGTTAAAGATAAAAAGGTATTAGCATCAATTCAACTAGAAATCGCTGGGTTAATAACTTCAAGAACATCTCAAGAAGTTGTTGATGATTTAGCCAAACTACATTTAGCTATAAAGCAAGTTGCTCCAGATATAAATTTCAATCCATTTTTAACTTTATCTTTCTTATCATTACCAGTTATCCCAGAACTAAAAATAACTGATAAAGGATTATTTGATGTAAGTAAGTTTGAATTTATAGACAATGCTTATTAATGCTTTTCTTAGACATATAATTAAGAAATAAATTATAAAAATAGTCTATAGGATTATTAAAAATAAACCTATAGACTATTTTAATTTCTATAAGAAAACATTTTTCTTATAAACTCTTCATCTTGGTATAAACTATAAGTAATCATTTCTCCTTGAGCTTCTTTTAAATATTTATTCCCAGTATACTCATTATAATGTTTTGAATTAGTCTTAGTTGAATCATCAATTAATTTTATAAAATTTCCATTATAAATTATAGTTATAAATATAGGTTCTCCTTCTATTGTAAAAATAATAAGTTTAATAGCATCAGGTCTTTTTAACGTAACATTATCAAAAAAATCACATATTCGCACTTTATTATCAATTTTTCCTATAGAGTCTATTATTACATCAATGCTATATTTTTCATCTCTCCATAACATATTAAATATATAAATCACCCCAAACTCAAATACCTTCTTAATATATACTTATAATATGAAAAAAGATTTATTATGCACCTATATTAAGTTTACTAAACTATATTTTTTATTATATTAACCAATTCCTTAAAACTATTAGTTTGTACTTTTCCTTTATAAAAAACAATATTATTTACATTAGATAAGTTAAGTTCATTAACATTGACTTCAATAAGATTTCCTAGATCAATTTCATTTTCAACTAATACTTTAGGTAATACTGTTATTCCCAAATTTTTCTTTGCAGCCTCTATTAAAACTTGAGAGTTTACACTTGTCCAACTAGGATTAACTCTTATATCATGTAATAGTAAAGCACTATCAAAAATATCTCTAATAGAACTTCCCTTTTCTCTTAATAATAACTTTTCCTTTACTAATTCATTTAACATTATAGAGTTTTCTTTTACAAATTTATGTTTATTAGAACAAACAACTACTAATTCATAAGAAGAAAATGGAATTCTTTCAAGTTCTTCGTTATAAACAACACCCTCTATTAAACCCAAATCAATTTCATTCTTACATAACATATTTTCGATACTTCTTGCATTATCAACTATAATTTTAGTTGGAGTAGATTTACATACACCTTGAAATTTTTCTATTATAGTAGGTAAAATAAAATTTGCAATAGTCATACATGAACCTATCTTAATAACAGCATTATCTTCTAATTATTTAATATTTTTATCTAAATCATCGTATAAGTCTAATAGCTTTGTAACTTTGGTAAGAAATAGTTTACCCGTCTCATTTAAATAAACTTTTCTTGAAATTCTATCAAATAGGGATACTCCTAAATAATCCTCTAACTCACTTATAGCATGGGAAACTGCTGGCTGTGTCATAAACAATTTTTCAGATGCTTTAGTGACACTTTCCTCTTCACATACTGCTTTAAAAATACGTAAATGCCTAATCTTCATTTTCCCTCCTAATTCATTACTAAATGTTTATATATTATATAAAATTATACTATTATACTTATCCTGTGTCTATGCTATATACTTATATGCATAAGAGTAAATTATAAGGAGTGCATGACATGAAAATTAAAGAGTTTAAGCTATATTTTTCACTTTTTAAAGTGACATTTTTAGTGAGTTGTTTTAGTTTTGGTGGAGGATACGTAATTATTCCTTTATTAAGAAAATATTTAGTCGAAGATATGAAATTAATAAATAACGAAGAATTGCTTGATATGGCAGCAATAGCTCAATCAAATCCTGGAGCCATTGCTGTTAATTTATCTTCATTAATAGGTTACAATCTTTTAGGAATAAAAGGAACTATCATAACATGTATAGGTACAGTTTTACCTCCATTGTTAATATTATCCGTTATTTCTTTCTTCTACGAAGCTTTTAGAAGTAATATAGTTATTTCTGCAATTCTTAAAGGAATGGAAGCTGGTGTTGCGGCTACAATTGTAGACCTAGTTATTGATATGAGCCATGATGTGTTTAAAGAAAAAAATTTATTATTATCTTTTCTAGTACCGTTTTCATTTATAGCTAGCTTCTTCTTTAATATAAATGTACTAGCTATTATTATTTTTGGAGTAATAGTTAGCCTTACTCAAGTATATGTTAGGAAGAAAAAATTAGGAGGACTTAGAAATGATTAACATCCTTATCACCTTATTTTTAAGCTTTTGGCAAATAGGTTCCTTTAGTATTGGCGGAGGCTATGCTATAATGCCTCTAATTCAAGACCAAATGGTAAATAAATATGGTTGGCTTACTATTCAAGAATTTACTGATATTATTACTATATCTCAAATGACCCCTGGCCCACTATCAATTAATGCTTCAACTTTTGTTGGTCTAAGAATAGCAGGAATTTTTGGTGCAATATTAGCTACCTTTGCGTGCGTAATTACTGGTGTGATTATTTCCATTTTCTTATTTAACTTTTTTAAAAAGCATAAGGATATTGAAGAAATTGCAAATGTTTTAAAAGGTCTTCGTTCAACTTCAATTGGTCTTATTGCATCATCTGCTTCCTCTATAATTTTAATTGCATTTTTAGGAAGAACTACTTTAAGCGGAAATTTAAATAACATTAACTTAGTTGCTATCATAATTTTTTCTATTTCACTTTTTTTACTTAGAAAATACAAGTTTAATCCATTAACGATTATAACATTAACAGGACTCTTAGGTTTATTTATTTACATGTAACTATTGTATATCAATATAAACAATTATAAAAATAAGCCATAATAATGTATTTAATTTTAATTATTATGGCTCATTTTTAAATTTTAAACTCAAATTATTAATAGAATATTTTTATTTAAATTCTTTTACTATTCATATATAAAATATAAAGAAAAGTAGCTTCCTTAAAGTTACGTACATCAAACCCGGTTTCTTTCTTAATTTTTTCAATTCTATACATCAGTGTATTTCTATGAATATATAAATTTTTAGCTGCTTTTGTTAATGATAAATCACATTTTAATATTTCCTCTAAAGTTTGTGTTAATTCATGATTAAAGCCTTTAAATATATCTTTATACTCTTCTTTTAAATCATTTGAATATTCACTTGATAAATTAAATATAGCTTTCTCCAAATACATATCTTTAAGGCAATATATTTCAGGCTTAATTTTAAATTTTCTACCTATCTCAAGAGCTTGTACAGCTCCACTATATGCCCTTTTAAATCCATGAAAAGTATAATCTAAATCACTTATACTTATTTTTGCATTTACTCCTAAAGTTTGTATTATCGTTTCTTTTAATGAAAAGGCATGATCTTTTTCGTCCTCTAAATTTCCTATAACTATTATTCTGTCATATATCTCTCCAACATAAATATCATTTCCTACATATGTATCTCTTACTATTTCTAATGCTTCATCTTCTTTATTAGTCTCAATTAATAACATTTTATTTGATTTAGTTATTACAGATTCATTTAAAACATCCCATTGTTTTCTTGCTTCTAATAATTCCTTTATTATATTTTCTTTTTTAATACATTTATTTAATATATATTCAACCATAGGTATTATCTTTATATCATCTTGTTCTAATATAATTTTATATGCTTTATTATTAACAGATATTTTTCTCATCACCTTAGATTCCGTTGTAGGTAAATTACCATATATCTCATTATTATTAGCATCTAATAACCTCATTTTCACATTAGTTTCTTTACATACTTCATTTAATAATTCCACCATCGCTCCCATAAAATCCTCCGCCTAACTTGTAAATCCTTTTCATACTTATATTATATATGAAAATTCAGAGAATTAAATATTTTCTTTTCTTTTTATAATAATAATTTAACTAATAGTTATTAATACAATAGTATATATATGTAAAAATATCATATAATATATTTTTCATAACAAACAACTTTTTCTAAAATCTCACAAAAATTAGAGACTATAAATCTATAGCCTCTAATTTAAAATATTTTATTATTTATTTTTCAATATATATTTTTCTATTTCTTCTGCAACTATCTTAGCATGTGATGCTGCCCTAACTACAGTTTTAGCTCCAGTAACTACATCTCCTGATGCAAAAACTCCATCTCTTGTTGTATGTCCAACTTCATCAGTTAATAGAAGTCCCCATTTATTTGTTTCAAGCCCTGTTGTATTTGAAACAATATTGTTTTTAGGTGATTGACTAACAGCTATTATTATTGAATCACATTCAAATAATCCTTCTTTACCTTCGACCGTTACAGTACTTATCCTTCCATCTTCACCTACAACATTTTCTGTTTCTATATATTTTACTCCATCTTCTGTTAATTCTAAAGGAGACTTAAATAATTCAAATTTAATACCATCTGAAATTGCTCCTTCTAATTCAGCTTTTGTAGCAGGTACATTTTCCATACCTTTTCTATATAGTATATATACTTCATTAGCTCCATTTCTCTTTGCTGTTCTTGCTGCATCCATCGCAACATCTCCAGCTCCTATTATGCATACTTTCTTTCCTAAGTTATATACTTCAGGTGATTTTAAATAGTCAATTGCATAATGTACATTCCCTAAGCTTTCGCCCTTTATATCTAGAGTTTTTGGGTTCCATACACCAGTACCAATAAATATTGCTTTATATCCATCATAAAAAAGTTTATCTAAAGTTAATACAGGTCCAACTAATGTATTTGGCCTTATTTTAACTCCGAGTTCAATTAATCTTTCTTCATAATGATCTATAATACTCTTTGGCAATCTAAATTCTGGAATACCATATCTTAATACTCCACCAATCTTGTCATGTGAGTCAAATATAGTAACTTTATATCCTTTTTGCGCCAATATAAATGCAATTGTTATTCCTGCAGGACCTCCCCCAATTATTGCCACTCTTTCATCTAGTTCATTTTCTTTTTCAAGCCTTATATTTTCTAAATAATATTTAGATATGTGTCTTTCAATATCACAAAAGCTTACTGGTTCATCCTTAATTCCTCTAATGCAGTTTCCTTTACATTGATCCTCGTGAGGACAAACTATAGAACATACTAAAGATAAGGGGTTATTCTTAAATAGTATTTCACCTGCTTTTGCTATTTGTCCCTCTTTAAATAACCCTATTATTTCTGGTACAGGAGTATTAATTGGACAATTTGCTTGGCATTTTGGATTTTTACACATATAACATCTATTTGATTCTACAACTAATTCTTTCATGATTATATCCCCCTTTTTTCCTTTGTTAATTTAAGCTTCTACATTATATCATCATTTTTAATATTAAACAAAGACAGGCTTCTTTCTAATATTCCATTTAAATATGCTAATACAATACCATAATTAGTTATTGGAACATTTTTTTCCTTACATTGCTTTACTCTATTAATTACAGTTTTTCTATTTATCATACATGCTCCGCAATGAATTATCAAATCATATTTATCTATATCTTCAGGGAAGTCATGGAAAATACTATAATCATATGTTAAATCAGCACCAACATATTTGTTTAATAGCTTAGGAATTTTAACTCTTCCAATATCTTCATGTGAAACATTATGAGTACAGCTTTCTGCAAATAAAATTCTTGAGTTCTTATTTAAATCTTTGATTTTTAAAGCACCTTTTATAAACTCTTCGAAATCTCCCTTTTGTCTTGCAAATAGCATTGAAAAACTTGTAAGCTTAATATTTTTAGGAACAATTTTATCAACTTCTTTAAATGCTTGAGAATCTGTTATTACTAAATCTACATCCTTTAATTCTTCAAGTGCACTTTCAAGCTCTGTATCTCTTACAACGTAGCTCTTTATACCGTGATCTAAGCAATCTCTTATACATTGTACTTGAGGTAAAATTATTCTTCCTTTAGGAGCTTCTGAATCTATCGGTACAACCAATATAACTTTACTATTATAAGGAAGTAAATCTCCTACTATCGGTAGTTCTTCCTCTTCTTCTTTTAAAATTTCTATAAGTTTCTCCTTTAGTAATTCAATTCCTTCACCTGTATTTGAGGATAAAAATATCGAATCTTTAAATTTAGTTTGTAATTCTTCTAAGATATTTTCATTAACACTATCAGATTTATTTATAACAACTACATAAGGTATATTATATTTTTTAAAATTTCTTTTAGCTTCTTTAAATTCTTCTAAATCAATATCATTAATATCAAAAAGATAAATTGCTACATCAGTTCTTTTAAGTATATCTAGAGTTCTTTTAACTCTTACTTCTCCAAGTTCACTTTTGTCTCCAAATCCAGCTGTATCTATAATTAAAACTGGTCCAACTGGTATAAGCTCCATAGCTTTTTGTACTGGATCTGTAGTTGTTCCTTCTTTTTCAGATACAAGCGAAACTTCTTGTCCTAAAAATCTATTTATCAAAGATGACTTTCCTGCATTTGTCTTTCCAAAAACAGCTATATGTTTTCTATTAGCATTTGGTGTTGAATTCATACAGTTATCCTCCTATAGATATAAATCTCTTTCTCCAGCTCTAAGTCTTTCTAAGTTTTTATCTAAAAGCTCTTTTATGTCATCTCTCTTTATTCTTTCTCTCTCAGTTTTTATAACAGCTTCAGCTTTTTCTAATATTTCCTTATCACCATAATCTATAGCAAATTCTAAAAGAGTTGTCATTGCATTAGGCTCACACACATTTTGAATTTCACCACTCTTTGCAAGCTTCATAAACCTTTCACCAGTTCTTCCTCTTCTATAGCATGCTGTACAATAGCTTGGTATATATCCATCATCTAAAACAGATTTTATTACTTCTAATGGAGTTCTATCATCTGATGTCTTAAATTGAAGAGTTTCTGTACCCTCTTCCCTTTCCTTATATCCCCCAACTCCAGTACTTGAACCTGCACTGATTTGAGATACACCACATCTTAATAGCTCTCTTCTCATTTCTGCTGTTTCTCTTGTTGACATTATAATTCCTGTAAATGGTACAGCTATTCTTATAATTGCAACTAACTTTTTAAACATTTCATCATCTACTAAATTAGGGAACTCTTGTAGTGTTACCCCTGAAGCTGGCTTTAATCTTGGCATTGAAATTGTATGGAATCCAACTCCATATTTTTCTTCTAAGTGTCTATTATGCATCATAAGTCCTATTACTTCAAATTTAGGATCAGCTAGTCCAAATAATACTCCTGCTCCTACATCATCTATTCCTGCTTCCATTGCTCTATCAAATGCAGTTAAATGGTAATTATAATCTCCTTTTAATGATTTTGGATGCATTTTATCATAAGTTGGTTTATGGTATGTCTCTTGGAATAATATATAAGTACCTATTTTAGCTTCTTTTAGTCTTTTATATTCTTCTACAGTTGTTGCAGCTATATTAACATTAACTCTTCTAATTTCTCCATTATCATTTTGAGTTTTGTAAATAGTATCTAAGCATTCTAATACGTAGTCTATTGGTGCATTAACTGGATCTTCCCCAAGTTCTAATGCTAATCTCTTATGTCCCATTTTTTCTAATATTTTAACTTCTTCAGCTACTTCTTCCATAGTTAATTTTCTTCTTCCAAAGTCATTACTTCTTTTATATCCACAATAAACACAATTATTTACGCAATAATCGCTAACATATAACGGTGCAAAAATTACTACTCTTTTACCATAAATTGAATCCTTAATTTCCCCTGCTAATTTGTATATTTCTTTTAAATCTTCTTTATCCTCTACTTGAAGAAGAACTGCTATATCTTCATAAGATAATCCCGCTCTTTTTTTAGCCTTTTCTAAAACAGCCTTTATATCCTTACTTGTTGCTCCCTTTGCTTCTTCTAAAATTCTTTCAATATACTCATGATCAATAAACATATAAAACACCCCTATAATCTATAAATTATTTATTCAATTTAATTATTTGTATATTTTCGCATTGGATTCTATTATCGATAACTTTAGTAAATTTATTAGCATTTTCTTTTCTCCATGCTACATTATCTCCTCTTGTTACCTCAACCTTAAATCCAGCTTTATTTATCCTCCCCTCTATGCATTTTCTGCATTCTGCTGCCTCATCTCCAGTACATATTTTGCCATCATAAAGTGAATACTTTTCTCTGACACTTGTTGGCGAGAGATTTGGCATAACCACATTCCCTCCTGCTTTAATTCCCTTTTCTCTACCTGTTGGATCAATACTTCCAAGAGCTGTAGTAGAAGGTAATAAAACATTTGGTAATAAAAGTCTTACTAAAGCTAGCATTGTAGTAGTTTTCTCAACAGTTCCTGCCTTTTCATCCTTTAGTGGAGTATCCTTATGAGGTATAAACGGCCCAATTCCACACATGTGTGGTTCTAGCTCTTTAACAAATAATAAATCGTTAACTAAATCTTTATTTGTTTGTTCTGGAAGCTCAACCATAAAGCCTGCTCCTATTTGATATCCTATTTCTTTTAAATTTCTTAAGCACTGTCTTCTTTCTTCAAAGCTAGCTCCTGGATGTAATTTTTCATAAAGTTCTTTAGTAGCTGTTTCATGTCTTAATAAATATCTATCAGCTCCTGCTTCATACATTTTTTTATATGAATCATAGCTTCTTTCCCCTAACGATAAGGTTATAGCATTGTTTGGATATTTATTTTTTATCATCTTTATTATTTCTACCATTCTTTCATCAGTAAAGTAGTCATCTTCTCCACCTTGAAGTACATAAGTTTTATATCCAAGTCTATCTCCAATATCCACGCATTCCATAATATCTTCCATTGTAAGTCTATATCTATCAGCATCTTTATTACTTCTTCTTATGCCGCAATATACACAGTTTTTTTTACAAAAGTTTGTAAATTCAATAAGTCCCCTCATATAGACTTTATCTCCATAAGTTTTCATTCTAGTTTCATGTGCTTTCTGTACTAGATAAACCTTATCATCTTCACTTAAATTATCTAATAAAAATAATAACTCCTCTCCACTAGCATTGTTAAAGTTATAAAGCTTGTCTATAATACTTTTAACTTGCATATACACTCCTCCAAATGATATTTATATCACTATTTGCAATAAATTTATGTTTAGCTATGTACTTATAATTATTTTTCTTATTACATCTCTTTTTTACTAATTGCTGTTTTAACTGTAACTCCTTCAATGTTTCCAAGCTTTCCTGTTAAACTATTAATTTCATTTAAATCACCTGTAACAACTATAGATATAATTGATATGCCATCTTCTAATGGTATTCCCATCCTTCCCCTAATGTTTCCTCTAAAACTTGCAACAACTTCATTAAATTCAGCATTACACTTACTTGGTTCTTCTAATATTGCACTTATTACACCTATCTTCATATCTTATCCCCCTATTTTTTATTGCTACTTTAACATTATCATGCTAGATTAACAATAATTCATTTTACATACAGATCTTTACATAATAAATTAATATATTTCCTCAAGATTGGTATACTAAAACATTGTATAATTACATTCTTTAAAGTTTAAGTTTCATATTTTCTTATATATTAAAAAGAGCCTATTTTCTTAAATACAAAGAAAATAGGCTTATTATATTAATAATAAAAATTACAGTAGTTTAGAGCAAAACAAAATAAACTAAGCTTGCAACTTAATTTTATAATTTTTATTATTAGTATACTATTTACTATTCTCTTTCAAATCAGATTTCTCTTTTTTGTTAGATAATAACTACTTATTTTAAATGAATATTTCAACATATGAATAAAGATCTTCTCTAAACAAATGAACCAATATTCACCTTTCTATTTATATGATAATTATTTAACTTTATGATGTCAATAGCTCTAATTTTATGCAATACTAAAGTTATACTTTCGTTACATTAAAAATAAGAGCTATATTAATCAACATAGCTCAATTTTTCATCAAATTTTATATATTAATATACATTAAAATTTTTTCTTTTTCTCCTGGTGCTAAATCACAGTCATCGACTTCATTTATGCTTAACCATTTACCATCAACTATATCATTTCCATATGTTACTCTCTCTTTAAGTTCTCCTTTGTAAACTGCACACAACTCATCTCTCTCTTTATTTAAAACTTCCCCTATTCTTTCTAAATTAAATATTATAGATTTTAAATCTTCTTTTACAGCTCTTGAAACACATTTTTCTTCTGATTCTTTTCCTCTTACTTTTTTACCAACACTATACCAAAGTTTTGGTTCATTTTTTTTAGTCTTTCTTTGAACAACAAATACGTTGTTAAAATCATCTTTAATTATTATTGAGCACTCTGTAACTTTAGCCATTAACGTTTCCCCCTTAAGCCTAACTCTTTATGTTTGTATTAATATTTTATTAAAGGTGATATAAAAATTACTCTAAGAATCATATTAATATTCTACCTCTATTATTCTACAAAAACCGAGATTTACCTTTAGATATTTTTACAAAATTTATTTTTTTATATCTATCAAATATGACTTTATTATAGCTAAAAATTCTCTAGAATACATAACAGGAATTAGGACTGGAAGCGTGCTATTTGTATAAAAGCTGATATTACTATATCCTAACTTTTTAGCTATCATGTTACTTCTAAATGCATGAAAATCTGATGTTATTATCTTTACATTTATATCTACTATATTCTTCTTTGTACAATCTTCCAATACTTCTTTTGAAAATATTAAATTTTCGTTTGTACTTGTAGATTTATCTTCCATTATTATTGATTCTTCTTTTATCCCATTATCCACCAAATACTTTTTCATTGCTTGTGCTTCTGATATATCTTCCCCTCTTCCTTGTCCTCCAGAAACTATTATTTGAACTTCTTTATCTTGATTATTAACATACTCAATAGCTTTATCTAACCTTTGCATTAATGTAAGACTAGGCTTTTCTCCTTTAATACCAGCTCCGAGAACTATAACATAATCTGAATAGATTTTATTATTTTTAGGGAATATAACTATTGCACTTTCTATTATAATAAAAATTAATAATATAATTGTTATAAAGTACCTTATAATATTAAACATTCCTTTAATACTTTTTCTTCTATTAATAAATTGTTTCATTTTTTCTTTTGTATAGTGATAAATAATTAGAATAATTCCAATTCCTAAAAATACTTCACTGAAACTAATCTTCCCAAAGATTAAATTAATACTTATAGAATATATAACTATGAATATTCCAATTATTAAATCTATTTTCTTAATCATTACCTACTCCTTTCAATTTAGAAATTATTTTATAATGATACTTTAATTTATATATTTATTTATGAATTATACCTTTATATGAATATCTAACTTTATAGTATCACATTTATCGCCCTTCATGCCCAATTAATCCCAATTTTAATTTATTTTTAAGTATTAAATAAAATTTTTCATTCATCATAAAATAATAACTTTATGTAATATTTTTAGAAGATTAACTTTGTATGATTTTCGAACATAAAAAAGATAGGTAAGATTAATCTTACCCATCTTAAAGTTAAACTATTTTATTGGATTGCCATCAAAATCTGTGTATTCAGCTCTATTTTCATCATTGCCTACATTATCTTGATTCTTATGTAACTTTTGTCTTCTTGTACCTTTTTGCAAAGGATTTATATCTTTCTCATTCTTTGGCATATAAAACACATCCTTTCAAAAGTATTTTATACCCTAAATAAAATTTAATACATCAAATATTTTACTTTATATATTAAAGCTCAAATTCTTCGATTTCCACAGAATATGTCCCACAATTTTTACAAACTATAACTGTAACTAAATAACTTTTATCAACTATTCCTTCTCTATTTAATCTAGTGAAAGATTTTTTTCCGTATTCATTATCGATACTACTTGTCACAAATTTATTATCTTTTCCATATGCATAAAAATAGAACTCTAAAAAGTCAAAAACCTTCTTTTTTTCTTCCTTTCCAGCTTTGCAATTACTGCAACAACTTTCATAATATGCATTTTGAAAATCTACTTCATCACTATTTGAAAGTAGTTCCAATACCTTTTCTGCATCAATTTCCTCTAGTTCTTCATTTTCATCATTTGCAAAGTATTCTAAATTATCTTCTCCTAAAGTATATTCTTTTTCATCAAATTTGAATTTATATACCATTTATATCTTCCTTTCAACATTAAAAGTTTTATTTTACTTCCTTAAGCTATTCTAAGACTAATCTTAATTAAATGCTAGCAATTTGTAATATTATTTAATTAAAGATATAATCTTTATGTTAGTTTATATATTATATCATAATTAGACAGTAAAGGAGAGTCAAATGGATAGCAATCTATCTTTAAAAAGACAATTTTTTAAGTACTTAGTTCCATCAGTTACTGCAATGTGGATATTTTCATTATATACAATGGTAGATGGTATTTTTGTTAGTAGAGGTGTTGGAGAAACTGCCCTTGCAGCAGTGAATATAGCAATGCCTTTTATAAACTTTATATTTGCAATTTCTATGTTATTTTCAACTGGAGTTTCCACCATAATTTCTATTTATATTGGAAAAAATAATATTAAAAAAGCTAATGAGTTTTTTTCTTTTAATTTATTTTGTATGCTTACTGTATCACTACTTATAACTTTAATATGCTTATTAAATTTAGATAAGATATCTTTTTTCCTAGGCGCTACTGAAAATACTCTCAATCTAGTAAAAGATTATTTAAAAATAATTATAAGCTTCAATGGATTTTTCATAATTTCTTATTGTTTAGAAGTATTAACAAAAGCTGATGGCTATCCTTATCTTGCAATAATAGGTATGATTATTTCTGCGTTTACTAATATAATATTGGACTTTTTATTTGTTATTGTCTTAGATTTTGGTATTAAGGGTGCTGCATATGCGACTATTATTTCTCAAGGAGTATCTTTTATATTCTTTTTATCACATTTTATGAGTAAAAAATCTAAACTAAGTTTAACTAAATTCAAGTTTAAAGTAAAATACCTAAAAAGAATATTATCTATTGGATTTCCAGATGCAATAACAGAACTTACTTCTGGTATTGTTATACTTCTTTTTAATCAAACTATATTGAAATATATAGGAGAAAATGGAATCGTTACATATAGTATAATTTGTTACGTAAATACTTTAGTAATAATGACTATGATAGCAATAACACAAGGAATACAACCATTGTGTAGTTATTATTATGGAAAAGAGGAATTTAAAACAATAAAAAAATTAATAAAAATGAGCATAAAAGCTATTTCTATATCATCTGCTGCAATATTTATAATTTGCATGGTTTTTGCTAAAGAAATTGTTTATATATTTATAAAGAATTCTTCATCATCTTTATTTACATATTCAATTTCAGCATTTCGTTTATTTTCTTGCGCATTTTTAGTTCTTGGCTTTAATGTATTAATTTCTGGATATTTTACTTCTATAGAGGAAGCATTTAAAGCAACTATGATATCTATATCCAGAGGACTTATTTTTATTTCCTTATCTTTATTTTCCTTATCATTTTATTTTGGTGATACTGGAATATGGATTGCAACTTTAATTTCAGAATTGATTTGTCTTTTATTATCTTTATATTTATTATTAAGAAGGAATAAGATAGCAACTTAATTTAAACATAAAAAGAAGATAGTTGAAATTTTTTCTCATCTATCTTCTTAGTACTTAAATCCTTATCAATATTTCATTAATATCTTCACTTACCTTAAGTCTTTCCTCATGAATCCATTTGAAATCAAATTCTAAATTAAATACCTTGCAAAATGAATAGTACATATTTATCCTTTGATAATAGCATTCAAGCTCATCTAAATTTCCCCTAAAACATTGAGGTCTACTTATTACTTTATTTTTCAACACAAATAATTCCTCAACATAATCTAAAAATGAATTCATAAGCTCATCTTTTGATATATCGAATGGTATTTTTAATAATTCCCATTGTATTTCTTCCTTCAATTTATATTTTTTAATACTATCTAATATAATTAAATATTCATTTATATCCATTTTTCTATAATAATCTATTGATTCTTCTCTTGTTGCCCATAAAGCTAGTTTTTCATTTAGTGGAAGATTTTTAATGTTTAAAATAGCTTCTGATGGTCCTAAAACAGCTGCATTTATTATTTTATCATTTTCTTCAAGCTTTTCTTTTATAAACTTTTGATTATCTCTTACTGTAGCAACATAGCCAACTTCATAAATTCCTTTTCTTCCTGCTCTGCCTGCAACTTGTTTTACTTCTTGTGAAGTAAGATACCTAATTTCCTCTCCATCAAATTTTTGTATATCTAAAAATATTATTCTTTTTATAGGTAAATTAACTCCCATTCCTATAGCATCTGTTGTTATAAGAACTTTATTTTCCTTATTAATAAACATATCATATTGTTTTCTTCTTACCTCTGGTGGTAAATCTCCATATATTATACTAGCTTTTATTCCCATATCTGAATATTGCTCTGCTATTTGTAATACTTTTTTCTTAGAAAATACAACTATTGCATCTCCTTCTTCTGCATGATTGTAATTAAAATTACTTTCTTGAATTTCTAATGGAATACTTCTTTTATATTCTTTAAATTCATAATCATCATTACAATCTTTGATTATCTTTTCAACTATTCTCTTTGCATTCAATGCACCACAAATATGAATTTCATCACATCTAAGTCCAAGTAAGGCTCTTGTCCAAGCAGCTCCTCTTTGCGAATCATCTATCATTTGAATTTCATCTATAATAGCTATATCATATTCTTTTTTTAAATCTACTTTTTCTATTGTACAAGATGTATGAGTAGCTCCTTCTTTTAATATTTCTTCCTCTCCTGTTAACAAGTTACAAATAACTCCACTATTATTTAATTTTTCATAGTTTTCTAATGCAAGAATTCTAAGAGGAGATAAATAAACTCCATTTTTTGCTACTTTTAATCTTTCCATCGCCGTATAAGTTTTACCAGTATTGGTTTCACCTAAGTGTATATATATCTTTCTCTTAATATTTCTTGCTAACCTATATTCATCTTTGGGATTGTCTGGGAAGTTTTCTTCAAACTCCTTAGAAATTAACTTAGGAATATGCTGTCTTGTTAATACAGACATAAACCCTGAATTTATAAAGCTATTATAATTTCCCCTTATTACTTGGTAGAAATCAAAATCTGTATTATTCTTTTTATTATAATCATCTAATAATCGCTTAGATATATACTCTAAAAGCTCCTCATATCTTTCATTTATACTTGAAAAATCCTTAAATCCTTCACTTTCCATATCTTTAAGAAGTCTTATCTTTTTCCTTAAAGAAGATTCTTGTTCAATTAAAGCACCTACTTTCGAGTTATGAGCTATTTCCTCTATTTGATTAATCTGCGATTTTAACTTTTTAAACTCTCTTTGCATTGCATTCTTTTTCACATAATCACCTCTCGCCTTAAAATCCTGTTGTAAAAATCCCATTTATAAATTATAATAACTTGCTCTTTGATATATTTCTAGTTTATATTATTTTAGCAAATATTATTATATTTATTGTATCATATTTACTTTCTAACAAGTTTTATTAGCAATTTTTAAACCTTAGCTTATTATTTATTAATAATTACAATAAACTTTATATATTTTTATATTTTCTTAAGGATAAATTAAGCTTTATACTATATAATTTATATATATTTATTTAACCAACTTATTTTACGCTTTTATTTTGCTTATTATTTAATATTTATTCGGGGGATGATTTTACAAAATGAAAAATAGAGATATTTATTTAGTCTTTTCAAATACTGGAACACTACTTTCAAAATGTATTAATTATTATACAAAAGATCCATATGTACATGTTTCCTTAAGCTTTGATAATTCATTCAAAAAAATGTATTCATTTGGACGAGTTTTCCCTCAAATTCCTTTTATAGGAGGATTAGTTGAAGAAGACTTAAAAGATGGTGTTTATAAAAGATTTGAAAATAGTAAATGTGTTATTTATAAGATTAGCATAGATGATGAACAATATAAATTATTAAATGAAGAATTAGAAAGCTTTTTAAAAGAACAAAAAAAATATAAGTATAGCTTATTAGGATTAATAGGTGTTGCTATTCAAAAACCAATTAAAAGAAATAATCACTATTTTTGTTCTGAGTTTATATCACATCTTTTAATAAAAAGTAATATTTATGACTCTGATAAAATTCCTGGGTTAACAAAACCAAGTGATTTACTTAATATAACTCATAAAGAGTTCATATATGAAGGATTAGCTTATGAATATAATAGCAAATATTCTAATTTGATGTATTGAAAAAAACTGAGAGTAATAATCTCAGTTTTTTAGTTTATGAACTTATGCTTATATCATCTTCTTTATTAGATTTAAATAGATCTTTTAAAAAATTATATATTTTAAATAACTTTGGAAAAGCTCTTTCTTCTTCTATCCTATTCTTAAATTCAGTCATCTTCATTATAGGCTCTAAAAGTGATATTGTATCTTCATATCCTTCTTTTATCCTATTCTTCTTTGCTGAATCATCTAAATTCAAAGTTCCATTTATCACACTTTCATTTAAATTCCTTGGATATATTTCTATAATCTTTGTATTTGGATATAATGATCTATCAATCCTTGCTTCTTTTGACAACATTACTACAATTATTATATCGCAACCTTCGCCATAAACAGGCTGGATAGGTGTATTATCCGAAATACCTCCATCTATATATTTACATCCAAACAATTCGGTTGGTTCATATATTAAAGGTAAAGATGCTGATGCTATAACAATTTCTTTTCCTATATCTTCTGTAAAATCATTTATTTTAAAATATTTCACTTTAAAGTCTGGTAATTCAGTACAAGCAGCATAGCAAATCTTGTTATTACTTTTCATTAAGCTTATATCTAAATACTTATTTATTATCTCTTTTGCTCCATCTTTTGAAACTGCGCCTTCTTCTATCTTTTGACTCATATATTTTTTGGCTATATTTAGATTTTTTCCACCAAGTATAAGTCCAACTCCTTTTTTAAGTAATTCAAATTTACTAATAGGAATAAGCTTATCTATAGTTACTTCCTCCCATAGTGCTTCTGCATCTTTCATATTATTTTGTGCAAATAATACTGCATTAAAAGCTCCAATTGATGTTCCAGAGAATACTTCTATGTATTTATCAATCCTAAGTTCATTTAATGCCTTCCAAACCCCAAGCTCATATGCTCCTTTTCCTCCCCCTCCAGACAATACCAATCCTATTTTCATGTTGATCCCCTCTTTTTTAAAAGTTTGCAAATCTTATATCTATTATATAATTAATATTTAAATTTTGTTAATTATACTTTTTATTTAATTTTATGATGCAAATTTACTTTTATATTCTTCCCAAATTTTCCATTTTGATTCATTAAATTAATAACTATCATTATTATAATAAAAAAACACCTTAAAATAAAAATTTTAAGGTGTTTTTTAATAGTATAAACTATTTAATTGAGCTTTTTGCTAATTCAACTAAATCTGCAAAAGCTTTTGGATCGTTTATAGCTATTTCTGATAACATTTTTCTGTTCATATCAATTCCAGCTAATTTAATTCCGTTCATGAATTTTGAATATGAAAGTCCATTCATTCTTGAAGCAGCATTAATTCTTGCTATCCAAAGTCTTCTAAAATCTCTTTTCTTTAATCTTCTTCCAACATAAGCATTTCTTAAAGCTCTTATTACTGATTCATTAGCAGTTTTAAATAATCTGCTTTTTCCACCGTAGTAACCTTTTGCAAGCTTTAATACTTTTTTATGATTCTTACGAGCATTTACCGCTCTTTTAACTCTAGCCATGTTTAATCCTCCTAAAAACCTCTATATTATAGGTATGGTAATAATTTCTTCATTGCTTTTTCTTGAGTAGTTGAAACATAAGCACTTTTTCTTAAGTTTCTCTTTCTCTTAGAACTTTTCTTTGTTAATATATGACTCTTAAAAGCCTTAGCTCTTTTTAATTTTCCAGTTCCAGTTTTCTTAAATCTCTTTGCTGCACCTCTGTGGGTTTTCATTTTTGGCATGATACTTATCTCCTCTCAAGTTACGCTTTTTTAGGGCCTAAAACCATTGTCATATTTCTACCTTCATGCTTAGCAGGCTTTTCAACAACACAAACGTCTTCTAATTTAGAAACAAAGTTATCTAATATTTTTTGTCCAATATGTCCTAATTGTGCTTCTCTTCCTTTAAATCTAACAGTGATTTTAACTTTATCCCCGTCTAATAAAAACTTTCTAGCATTCTTTGCTTTTATTGCAATATCATTTTCTTCAATTGTAAGACTACATCTTATTTCTTTAAGAGTAGTTACTTTTTGCTTTTTCTTAGCTTCTTTTTCTTTCTTTGATTGCTCATAAATATACTTACCTAAATCCATTATTTTACATACTGGTGGATTAGCATTTGGAGAAATCATAACTAAATCTAATTCTTTCTCATCAGCAATTCTTTGAGCTTCCTTTGTTTGAAGTACACCTAATTGATTTCCTTCTGAATCAATCACTCTAACTTCCTTAACTCTTATATTTTCATTACAAGTAAAATCCTTACTTATACCAAGTCACCTCCAAAATTTTAAATACAAACACAACAAAAATAGAGGACATATTATGCCGCCCTCTAGTACTTATAAAAAACTAGTTAAAATAACTAGAAATTATTACAAACTACATTACCCTACTAAGCATTGCCGTAAGGTGAGAAACGGCAGTTTCTTCTTAAATCCATTACTTATTCTATCATTCTTTTTTTATCGTGTCAATCTTTTTACATTATTTATTATTTACAATTATATCATATATTATACTATATAACTTTTTATTTTTATATAGCCCTTTATGTATTTATTTTTCCGTATAAATTTACATAACATCTGATAATAACCATATTATCTTCTTTTAATGCAATTATAATCTATACTACTCGATTTCTCCTGTATAATCTAAAATCCCTCCTCTTAAATTATATAAGTTACTAAATCCTTCTTCCTCTAATATAGAGCAAGCAACACTACTTCTCATTCCTACCTTGCAATAAACTAAAATAGGCTTATCTTTATATTCTTCTATCTCATCTAGTTCCCACTCTAGTTCATCTACAGGTATATTTATAGAATTTATTATCTTTGATTCCTTAAATTCATTTGGTCTTCTTACATCTAATATTAATAAATCTTTTTTATCTTTAATTAACTTTTGAGCTTGCTCATTATTAATTGATTTTATATTACTCATATGTTTACCTCTTGTTTTTATTATTTTCTACTATTATAATCCTTAAATACTATCAGTACAACTTATTATATAGAAGTAATTATTATCTATTTATAAATAAAAAAATAAAGGAGATTATAAAATATATTAACTAATATATTTTCTCTCCTAAATTCTATAATTATTAATTAAATTCTTCTATTCTTATTAAATTATTAATCTTATACACAGAGTTCAATTTGCATATACTATCTATAGATTCAATTATATTTTCTTCCTTAGTATAATGTGTAACTAAAACTAAAGTAACCTTATTTTCATTATCATTATCTATTCCTTTTTGTATAACTGAAAGTAAGCTGACATTCATCCCACCAAATACTGAAGTTATTTCACCTAAAACACCTGGTCTATCTTCTACTGTTAGCCTTATATAATATTTACTTGTTATCTCTCTTATACTCCCGATTTCTTTATCCCACAAATTATTTTTCACTACTGGATTTAGGTTGTCTATATCGATATTACTTCTTAATATTGATACAATATCAGATACTACTGCACTTCCTGTTGGTAAGTCTCCAGCACCTCTACCATAAAACATTAAGTCTCCTACAGCATTTCCTTTTATAAAAATTGCATTAAAAGAATCGTAAACATTTGCTAAGGGATGATTTTGTGGTATCATCGTTGGATGCACTCTTAGTTCAAGCCTTCCATCATTATCTTTAACTATAGCCAATAATTTTATTACCTTTTTGAATTCCCTAGCATACTGTATATCTATTGATTCAATATTTGTTATTCCTTCTCTATATACATTTTCAACTTCTATTTTAGTTCCAAATGCAAGAGAGGATAATATGGCTAATTTATATTGAGAATCAAATCCTTCAATATCTGATGTTGGATCTGCTTCAGCATATCCCATTTCTTGAGCCTGATGTAAAGCTTCATCAAAACTTAAATTATCAAATTCCATTTTTGTTAATATATAATTAGTTGTTCCATTTACTACTCCATATAGCCTTTCTACTTTATTAGCTGTTAAGCTCTCATTTATTCCATTTATTATTGGAATTCCACCTGCAACGCTAGCTTCATAGTTAAACATAACACCTTCACTATCAGCTTTTTCAAAAAGCTCATCCCCACCAGTAGCTAAAAGCATTTTATTTGCCGTAACAATATGTTTTTTTCTTTTCATAGATTCTATCATATATTCTCTAGCTGGTTCAATTCCACCCATTACTTCTACTACAATTTTAATTGAATCATCATTAATAATTTCATTAAAATCTGTTGTTAGAAGTTCTTTAGGTATATCTATAGATCTATCTTTTTCTAAATCTCTAACTAATATTTTTGCTACCTCTACCTCGTAACCTGATCTTTTCATAATTTCTTCTTTGTTTGAATTTAATATCATCCAGACGCCGCGTCCAACATTGCCTAGCCCCATTAAAGCAATTTTGACCTTTTTCATCTTAATTCCCCCTTATTTAGTTTGCTTATTGCTAATATATCTATTATACTAATTAATCCATATTTTTACTATTACTAGTTCTAATTTAAAAGAAAAAACTCATTCTGCATATATATGTAGAATGAGTTTAAAACTAAAGTTATTTATTAATCTATTGGATCATCAAAACCTAGTAACGCAGTAAAGAAATATCCCGCTACATAAGAGACTAATACACCTATTAAGAAAACTAGCATTTTACCATCTGCTATTAGTAAAGCTAAAGGTAAACCTGAAACCCCTATAGCTACAGATCCAACTTTTAAAAAGGCCATTACAGCCCCACCAACTCCGGCACCTAAACATGCTCCTAAAAATGGCTTACCTAATGGTAATGTAACACCATAAATTAATGGCTCTCCTATTCCTAAAAAACCTGGAATCAATCCATTTTGAGCGGTTTTCTTTAATCTTTGATTTTTAGTTTTAACTACTACAGCAATAGTGGCACCAACCTGTGCCATACCTGCTGTTGCAAGTATCGGTAGCAGTACTGTATATCCTGCATTTGCTATTAAGTCAGCATGTATAGGTGTTAACGCTTGATGCATTCCTGTCATAACTAATGGTAAGAATAATGCCCCTGAAACTGCTCCTGAAAGAACAGAAACTATAGTATTATCAGAAGATATTGTTTGAGCTACTATAAACCCAATTCCATCCGAAATAAATCCACCAACTGGTTGTAAAATAAATAATGCTGCTAAAACTGATAATGATAATGTTATTAAAGGAGTTATAAATAAATCTAATACATCTGGAACAAATCTTCTACAAGCCTTTTCAATAAATACAGATAATAATACAACTAATATAACAGAAATAATTCCACCTCTACCTGGAGTTAAAACTTTTCCAAATAAAGTTATATTCGCTAATGCTGAAGATGATAGTATTCCTCCTAAAACTCCACCCATCATTGGCATTTGTGAACCAAACTCTTTAGCTGCATTTACACCAACTAAGATAGACAATATTGAAAATACTCCATTTCCTATTAATCCTATAATTTGACCTGCTGATGTTGTCTTATATGAATCTCCAAATTGAACATTACATATATTGTTTACAGCTAGAACAAGCCCGCATGCTACAAATAGAGGAATTAAAGGAATAAATATATTTCCTAATTTTCTTAAAGCATTTTTTACTGGCGTATTATTTTTACTTTTCAAATTAGCTTTTGTAGCTTTTACAGCCTCATCACCAATTAACATTGATATTCCTGTTATTTTTCTTACTTCTTCTGCTACTTTAGCTGCCTTTCCAGGTCCATATATAACCTGAACTTGTCCATTTGACATAACAGCCCCTAAGGCACCATCAGATTTTTTTATTTTTGCAATATCAACCATTTCAATATTCTCAAGTTCTAATCTGCATCGTGTCATACAATTATTAACTGATTTTATATTGTCTTTTCCACCAACTAGTTCTATTAGTTGCTTTGCAATTTCTTGATTTGTCATAAAAAATCACCCCTTATAAATAATAATATAATTCCTAGATTACCATGAAACTTTATTATTCTTCGTTCATATACCCCTCCTCTAAATTATCAATATTTAAAATTCCATCTTATGTTTTAAACCCACTATATTTATATGACCTTTATATTTGATATATAATAAATATTTAATATACTATTAGCTTTAAAAAATCATAAATCTAAACTTAATATACTAAACCCAATCAAAAATAATAAACACTTTTTATTTTGCAAATTAAATATGTTAATATTATAATGTTAACATTAATTATTTTAAGTAATTTTATAATACTAGTTAACAATTGGAGGACCATTTATATGCATATATCAGAAAAGCTACCTCAAGAAACTTCTAGAGAGTATGCTTATAGAGTCATATTAAATAACATTATTTCTTTAGATTTAAAACCTGGAACAATGGTTAGTGAAAATGAATTATCTTCACAGCTAGGTCTCTCAAGAACCCCTGTAAGAGAAGCAATGATTGAACTTTTCAGAATCAAATTAGTAGAAATTCTACCTCAAAGAGGAAGTAAAGTATCATTAGTTGATTATAATCTTGTTGAAGAAGCTAACTTCATGCGTTTAGCCTTAGAAACAGCTATTGTTGAGTATGCTTGTAACAATTGCAAATCAATAAACTTTGAGAAATTAGATGAAAATCTTAATTTACAAAAATTCTATATGAATCAAAATAATCCTGAAAAACTTTTAGAATTAGATAATTCTTTTCATAAAGAATTATTTAATCTATGTAATAAATCTCAATGCTATAATCTTATGAAAAGTATGAGCGCGCATTTTGACCGTGTTAGAAATATGAGCGCATATATGTTAAAGGATACTAATACTTATGAAGAACATGTACAACTACTTAATGCTATAAAAAATTCAAATAAAGATAAGGCTTTAGAAATTATTAAATCTCATTTAGAAAAATTTAGAATCCACGAAATTGAACTAAAAAAACTTCATCCTGAATATTTCGTAAATACGCCTATATAAAATACGTTATATAAAAAAGACAATCTTACCATTTAGTAAAATTGTCTTTTTAATAATAAGTTAAAAATTATAGATAAATGCTAATTATTTATTCTCTAATTTAAAATTAAAATATTCTATAGCATTTCTATAGGAAATATCTTTTGCAATATTAGCAATTCTATTTATATCATTAGGATACTCACCTTTTACAACCCAGTCTCCCAATAAATTACACAAAATTCTTCTAAAATATTCATGACGTGTATATGAAAGAAAACTTCTTGAATCAGTTAACATCCCCACGAAGTTAGCTAATAGTCCGAAATTTGCTAAAGATATCATTTGCTGTTCTATACCTATTTTATGATCATTAAACCACCATGCTGCACCATGCTGCACCTTACTTTTTATACCTTCTTCTTGAAAACATCCAGCCAAAGAATCAATTATTGCATTATCATTGGGATTTAAGCTATATAAAATTGTTTTTGGTAATTCATTTGCACAATTTAATTCATCTAAAAATTTTATTAATTCATCTGCTGGAAAAACATTATCAATACAATCAAAGCCTGTATTGGGTCCCAAATTTTTATATGATATCTCATTATTATCTCGTCTTACTCCAAAATGCAGTTGCATTACCCAATTTAATTTATGATACTCCTTACCAGAAAACAATAAAAATGCTGTTTTAAATTGATGTTGCTCTTCCTTAGATATCTTTTCTCCTGATAATCTCCTTTGAAATATATTTTCAGCAGTTTTATAATCTACTTTTTTAAACATTACATAACTTAATCCATGATCACTAGTTTTACACCCCATACTATTAAAATATTCCATTTGCTTTTTTAAAGCAACCTTTAAATCATCAAAGGATTTAATTGCAATTTTAGTAACATTAGATAGTTTATCAATATAATCTAAATAATCATCTTTCTCTATATCCATTGCTTTATCTGGACGCCATGCTGGTATAACTTGAACGCCAAAGCCCTCATCTTCTAAAATCCTTTTATGCCAAATTAGGCTGTCAATCGGGTCATCAGTTGTGCATATAATTCTAACATTACTATTTTTAATTATGCTTTTTACACTCATTGAACTTTCTTGTAATTTTTTATTACATAAAGTCCAAACCTCCTCAGCAGTTTCTTTATTTAAACATCCATCATAGTCAAAATATCTTTTCAATTCTAAATGACTCCAATGATATAATGGATTACCAATTGCTTTTTCAAGAGTTTCTGCCCACTTTTGAAATTTCTCTCTATCACTTGCATTTCCAGTTATATATTTTTCTTCTACACCATTAGCACGCATTAATCGCCATTTATAATGATCTCCACCTAACCAAAGCTCTGTTATATTTTGAAATCTTTTATCTTCTGCTATTTCTTTTGAGTCTAAATGGCAATGATAATCAACAATTGGCATATCTTCTATATAATTATGATATAATTTTTTTGCCACATCAGAATTTAATAAAAAATCTTCATTCATAAATTGATCCATACACTTCCCCCCATATTGGTATCTCATTAAATCTAAGCTTTATAGTAATCACCTTCAAAAAACTTAAGCAATATTTCTAAAAACAACTACTCGTATTTATACCAAATATCTTTCTAATGTTGTTTGAACAGCACCAGTATCACTTATCATTTCTTTAAAATATCTTTCAACTAAATCTCCTAACCCAACTTCGTATAAATCTACTCCAAAAATTAATTTATTCTCTAATATAGGCTTAATTTTTTCATGAATATCTAATTCATCTTCACTGATAGTTATCCCTGAGATATGCGGATAAAGCACATCTAACAGCGGATCTGGACTTAAGGTAAATGAATTTCCGTTATCATCAATTCCCATTAAGTATCTTAGCCATCCTGCAAATACTAGAGGTATATATAACAAATTATTAATTGGCATCCCCTTCCCTTTATATGCTTTTATTGTTTCGCCAAATCTTATAGCTAATTTCTGTGATGTATCAGTTGCTATACGTTGAGGTGTATCAGGTAAAAAAGGATTAGGAATTCGTACATTTAAGACTTCATTAATAAAGTCCTTAGGGTTTATAATTTCAGGATCTACAACAACTGGAAGTCCTTCAATATACCCAATATTTTCAACTAATTTTCTAAGTATAGGGTTTTTCATTTCATCATAAATCAAATTATAACCTAATAAACATCCGAAAATTGCAAGTGTTGTATGCAAAGGATTCAGGCATGTACAAACTTTCATTTTTTCCACCTTATCTACGGTACAACGATCAGTATATATAACTCCACCTTGCTCTAAATTTATTTTCCCATTTGGGAAATTATCTTCAATTACAAGATATTCAGATTCTTCAGCATTAACAAATGGAGCAACATATGTTTTTTTAGAAGTTATTATTTGTTCAATATCTTCAATTGAATCTCTTTTAAGAATTTCATGCACTAATTCATTTGGCCTAGGTGTAATTTTATCAATCATTGTCCATGGAAAAGAAACCTTATTTTTATCATTAACATATTTAACAAACTCTTTTTCAACAACTTTATTCTCTGTCCATGCAATTGCAAAGGCTGATATAGCTTGATACAATTTGTCTCCATTGTGAGAACAGTTATCCATACTTACCATCGCTATTGGAAGTTGTCCACTTTTAAAACGCTCATATAATAATGCAGTAACTTTTCCAATATAACTTTTAGGATTTGTAGGACCATTAATCATATCTTCTTGAACTAAAGGTAAAAGCATATTTTTTGCATCAACCAATAAATATCCCTTTTCCGTTATTGTAAAACTCACCATCTTTAAAGAAGGGTTAGAAAAAATTTCTTTTAATCTTTTGAAATCTTCTTTATTCTCAGTATCTAACTCAAGTGCTTCAGTAACACTACCTATAACTGTTTTTTCCAAAGTTCCATCTGATTTTAGAGTCATTAAAATACTATAATTATCGTGGGATTTATACATTTTGCTAATAATCTCGTAATCATAGCCTTCTGCAACAATTAACCCTTTATCTAAAATATTTTTGTTTAGTAGATTTTGAACAACATTTGCTTGGAAAGCTCTAAATATATTTCCTGCTCCAAAATGAATCCATTCAGGTGATTCTTTTGTTTTTTTAATAACCTTCTCCCTCTCATATTCAGGAAGCTTATAATTTTTATCCACCCATAATCGTTTATTTTTCAAACCTTCTTCATTTAATTTCATAAATTCCTCCGCTTATATAAAAGTTTAATTAAAAAGATTCCATGATAAACTTCTTAAGTCTAATAATATATTTCAAAACAGTCGCTTATTGTTTTTTCTAAATAAAGTCTTTTAAAATAATAATTCTTTAATTCCAAAGATTGATGCTTTCATCATTGCCTTATGTGATAAACTTTCAATTTCCTCAAACTTTTTATATTTTAACAAATTCTCATTAACCATCCACGACCCACCACAAGCAATTACTTTATCATAATCCAAGTATTCTAATAAATTATCTTCAGTTATTCCACCTGTTGGCATGAACATCATTTCATAAAATGGAGCTGATAGAGCTTTAATTGCCTTTAGTCCACCAGAGGCTTCAGCTGGAAAAAATTTAATCACTTTTATCCCTAGGTTAGTTGCTCTCTGTATATCTGTTGCATTTGAACACCCTGGTATTGTAATTATTCCATTATCTTGACAAAATCTAATAACGTTTTCATCAAATCCAGGTGAAACAATAAACTTTGCCCCTGATTCAATAGCTTTTTTTGCTTGCTTAACATTAATAATTGTTCCAGCTCCAACAATCATATCCGGAAACTTTTTAAGCATTTTAATCATACACTCACATGCCGCTTCTGTTCTAAAAGTAATTTCTGCAATAGGTAAACCTGCATTACATAAAGCTTTTGCTAAGGGGATTGCATCTTCGACATTATCAAGTCTTACAACTGGAACTATTCTATATTCTTGTATTTTTTTTAAAATATCCATAATATCTCCTCTATTTATATAGCTTTTTACTCATCTTATAAGATACTCTTGACTATCTAACAGCGCTTTCACATCGAAAATTTTTTCATACATATTATCTCCCCTAATACAACACTTATATGTAGCGCTTGCCACACCTAAATTTATTGTATCATTAGGATTCATCTCATTTATTAGACCATATAGAGCACCTGCTACAAAAGCATCTCCACTCCCAACTCTGTCTAAGATTGGCGTTGTTAACAATTTAGATTCATAAAAATCATCAATCAAACAATATGCCTTATAACTATTTAATTGATTTATATCAATCTTACGATCTGTATGGAAAATACCTTTTAACTTAAATTTTTCTTTCAATATTTCCATTCTTCTTTTTATATCATAAACAGTTGCATTTTCTTTGTTAAACATTTCAAAATCTTCATCATACGTAAGTAAAGGCTCAATGCCAAAACAATAATCAACATCTTCAACAAATTCTGAAAACTTAATTTTAGCATCTTTAATGGATATCATTTTTCTTCTTAAATTAAGATCCATGCTTATAACTATATTTCTTTTTTTTGCTTCCATAATTAAAAATTCTAAAATTACTCTAACCTGCTGTGAAATAGATGCTGTAATTCCACTAAAGTGAAAATGAGTGATATTTTCGAATAGGCTATTTACATCAATTTGTTCCAACTGAATATCGTTTATACTAGTATTTTTTCTATCATAATAAATATTATTATTTTTCAAGCCATATCCTTCTTCTAAATAATAAAGTCCTATACGATTACCAACCCTGAAAATATTTCTTGTATCAATATTAAACATATTTAAATACTCGATTAACCCATCTCCCAAAGCGTCATTGGGTAATCCAGTTAAAATTTTAGTTTCAATACCAAATCCCTGCAAAGCTTTGGCTACATTAACCTCTGACCCACCATAATTTAAAGTTGCCATAACATTATCTCCTAGTTTACCATAATCCACAGGAGTTATTCTTATAAGTGGTTCCCCAAAGAATAATATTTTTTTCATATCAATATCCTTCTTTTCTATTGATGTTGTAATTTTTCTTTTTGAATTGCTTCCCACAAACCATTTAAGTAACAAGCACCCATAGCCCTATCATATAATCCGTAACCAGGCATAGATACTTCCCCCCAAACTGCTCTACCATGATCTGGACGAATAACACCATTAAAATTTATATCATCCAATGCTTTCATAATCTTATACATATCCATAGATCCATCACTTGAAAGGTGTGCAGCCTCCTCAAAATTTCTATAGCTGTTATATTTTAAATTTCTTACATGTGCAAACGGAATTCTTCCCTCTAGAGAATGTATAATATCGATAATATCATTTTCTGGGTTCGATCCTAAAGATCCTGTACATAGAGTTACTCCATTATATTTTGTATCTACCGCATTCATTAATTTCATTATTTTTTCTTTACTAGAAATAATTCTAGATAATCCAAAAACTGGCCAAGCAGGGTCATCGGGATGTATAGCCATATAAATATTATATTTCTCACAAGTAGGCATTATCCTTTTTAAAAAATAAACTAAATTATCAAACAATTTAGTTTCATCAACATCCTTATAAGCATCAAATAATTCTTTTATCTTATTCATACGTTCTGGTTCCCATCCTGGTAACATATATCCATTAGATTTACCTGTCAAAGAATCGAACATTTCAGTTGGATTTATCTTATCAATTACCTCCTGATCATATGCTAATACTGTTGAGCCGTCTGGTCTTTTTTTAGCTAAATCACTTCTTGTCCAATCAAATACAGGCATAAAATTATAACATACAATATGAATATCTTCTTTAGCAATATTCTCAAGACTTTTAATGTAATTATCAATATATATTTCTCTATCATCTCTTCCTATTTTAATTGAGTCATGAATATTTACACTTTCTATAGCACTAATTTTTAATCCTGCCTTTTCAACAAGATATTTCATATCTTTAATTTCATCTTGACTCCAAACTTCACCAGGTAACTTATTATATAATGAAGTAACAACACCTGTAACCCCTGGAATTTGCCTAATTTGTTCTAGTTGAACACTGTCTTGATTTGGTCCAAACCAACGCAATATCATTTCCATATATACCCCTCCTAAAATTTACTTTCTAAATAAATAATATAACTTGCATACTAGTATGTCAATAAATCTTTAACTGTTTAGTATTATATTCACGGAATAAAAATTATAAATCCTTAATAAGTATAAAGAATAAAATACACATAATTAATACTTCTTGAGATAATAAAAAAGGTAAAGAGTTAATCACTCTTTACCTTTTTATTATCTCTTACCAGCGTCAAATGGTTCTCCAGATGCCTTTGGTGCTTGTGATGATTTAGAGAATAAAACTAACGCTATTAAAGTTACCACATATGGGAATATCTTTAATAATACTCCTGGTATTGATGCTAATGATGGTATTGCTTGAGATACATTAGCTATTGTTGAAGCAAATCCAAAGAAGAACGTTGCTCCCAATATCCCAAGTGGTTTCCATTGTCCAAATATTAATGCTGCTAAAGCTAGGAATCCAAGACCTGCAACACTACCATTAAACTCTCCTGAGTATGTTACTAAAATTATAGCCCCACCTAGAGCTGATAATCCCCCAGATATCATAACTCCTATATATCTCATTTTAAATACGCTTACTCCAGCTGCTGCTGCCGCTTGCGGATGTTCACCACAAGCTCTTAATCTTAACCCAAAACTTGTCTTATATAATAAGAATGTACTAAATACTAATATTACTATTACAAGCCATGTTGTTGCATAAGCTTTAGTAAATAATAATGGCCCTATTACCGGTATATCTGATAATACAGGAATATCCTTTGGAATAAATCCATTTGTAACTCTTATATTACCACTACCTGTAATATTTCTTGCTAAGAATACTGTTAATGCTCCTGCCATCATATTTATAGCAGTACCACTAATTACTTGATTTGCATTTAAGTTTATACTTGCAAATGCATGTAGTAACGAGAATAAAACTCCAGCTAGTGTTGCTACTAGCAATCCTATCCATAAAGCTCCTGCTACTCCATTTGCTTGTAGCTTTGAAACTGTTAATGCTCCTGCAAATGAACCTACTATCATAAGTCCATCTAAACCTATATTTACAACTCCACTTCTTTCACAATAAAGTGCTCCTAATGCTGTTATTAAAAGAGGCACTGTATATGAAATTGCATATGGAAAAATTTGTTCTATTATACTCCACATTATTTTTCCACCACCCTTTCGGAAGAACTATTTTTACCTTTTGGATTATCCTTTTTTGACTTTTTGAATCTCTTTATTACTTTATCCATTACCATACTTGTTGCCGCAAAGTAAATTATTGTAGCCATTATAGTATCTGCAAGTTCTGGTGGTACCTTTACAGCTGCATTCATAAATCCTTTTCCAACGTATAGGACTCCAAAGAATAATGCTGAGAAGAAAACTCCAACTGGATTACTTGCTCCAAGTAATGCTACTGCTATACCGTCAAAGCCTTGGCTTGGCATAACACCTATTTGCATTATGTTTGAGTTACCTGTATATTGTATAGCACCTGCCAGACCAGATAAAGCACCAGCTATCATCATAGAAATAACTATATTTCTGTTAACTGGCATACCTGCATATTCAGCTCCAAATCTATTAAATCCAACAGCCTTTAACTCATATCCTAAAACTGTTTTATTTAATATGAACCAAACTATAAAAACTGCTATAATTGCAAGGAAAATACCTAAATTTATATATGATCCTTCAAAAATATTTGATAACCAAGATGCTCTTAAAGTTGCTGAATCCGCTAACATCTTTGATTCAGTTTCTAAGAATTCACCTTTGAAATATTTTGGAATATTATAATACACTATCCAATAAGCTACCCAGTTCATCATTATTGATGATACAACTTCGTGAACGTTAAACTTAGCCTTTAAAACTCCAGGAACTGTAGCCCATATTGCGCCTCCTAAAATACCAGCTAATACAACAATAGGAACAAGGATCATTTTAGGTAAATCTAAAGATAGCCCTACTGCAATTGAGCAAAATCCTCCAAATAACATTTGGCCCGGTGCTCCAATGTTAAATAATCCTGTTTTAAATGCAAAGGCAACTGAAAGTCCTGTTAGCATTAATGGAGTTGCAGTAGCTATAGTGTTACCTATTCTTTCTAGGTTCATTAATCCACCCTTAAATAAGAATTCGTATCCTTCAAGAGGATTAAATCCCATAACCGCCATTAATATCGCACCTGCTATAATTCCTAAAATAACAGCCATAATAGATTTTAAGCCTTGATTTTTTTCCATTAGCTTTCACCTCTCTTTATTCCTGCCATCATTAGTCCAACTTCATTTTCATCTGTTTCTGAGGCATTTACTATTCCTATAAGTTCACCATTATTAACAATCGCAATTCTATCTGAAACATTTAACACTTCATCTAATTCTAGAGATACTAAAAGCACAGCTTTTCCACTATCTCTTTGTTCAACAAGTCTTTTGTGTATGTATTCTATAGACCCTACGTCTAATCCTCTAGTTGGTTGAACAGCTATTAGCAAATCTGGATTTGATTGAATTTCACGTCCAATTACACCTTTTTGCTGATTACCACCAGATAAAGATCTAGCTATTGATTTCCCACCTTCTCCAGATCGCACATCAAAAGTTTCTATAATGTGATCAGCATATTCAGTAATTTTCGCTTTATTTATAAGTCCATTTTGAGAAAATGGCTTATTTTTGTAAACCTTAAGAACCATATTATCTTCCATAGTATAATCAAGAATAAGTCCTCTTTTATGTCTATCTTCTGGAATATGTGCAATTCCTGCATCAATTCTACTTCTTATTGACGTTTTTGTAATATCCTTTCCATTGAAGAATATCTTACCAGAATCCACATTCCTCATACCTGTTATAGCCTCAACTAGCTCAACTTGCCCATTTCCTTCAACCCCAGCTATACCAACTATTTCACCTTTTCTTACATTTAAAGAAAAATCTTTTAACCCTAGAACTTTTTTATTATTTTTAACAGATAAATTTTCTATCCTTAATACTTCTTCACTTGGAGTTGCTTCTTTCTTATCTACTTTAAATGAAACTTGTCTTCCAACCATCATCTTCGCCATATCAGCTTCAGTAGTTGTTTTAACATCAACTGTTCCTATACATTTACCTCTTCTTATAACTGTACATTTATCTGCTACTGCCTTTATTTCTTTCAGCTTATGTGTAATTAAAATTATTGACTTTCCTTCTTTTATAAGATTTTGCATTATTTTAATTAAGTCATCAATTTCTTGAGGTGTTAAAACGGCTGTTGGTTCGTCAAATATAAGAACTTCAGCGTTTCTGTATAACATTTTCAAAATCTCAACACGTTGTTGCATACCAACTGATATATCTTCTATCTTTGCATATGGATCAACATTTAAGCCATAAGTTCTTGATAATTCATCAATTCTTTTAGCAGCACTTTTTATATCTACTGTTAAGAATTTTTTAGGTTCACAACCTAAAATTATATTTTCTGTTACAGTAAAGTTTTCAACTAATTTAAAATGTTGATGAACCATTCCTATTCCTAAATCATTTGCCACATTTGGACTAGAAATTTTAACTTCTTTTCCTTTTATTTTTATTACACCAGCTTCTGGTTGATACATTCCAAAAAGCATTCCCATCAATGTAGATTTCCCTGCACCATTTTCACCTAAAAGAGCATGTACTTCGCCTTTTTTTAGTTGTAATGTTACATTATCATTTGCTACAATCCCTGGAAACTCTTTGCGAATATTAAGCATCTCCACTACATAACTCATGAATTACCCTCCCTATATATCTAATATTTAAAATACTTTTCTATATCTATACAAGCCAATTTATTCATTCTCATCAGTTGTTAAATAAATCCAATTAAAGCTTTATACAAGAAAAAGACGGCACCTCCGTCTTTTTCCATATCATAGGCAATGCAATAAAATACACTAAAATTTATTAAATTACTTTATTAAATCACCCTTTTCAACTTTTACTGTTATTTCACCATTTTTAATTTTGTTATAAACTTCACCTACTTGCTTAATAGTGTCTTCAGAAAGGTTAGGGTTTTCATTTGGAAGACCCACTCCATCATTTTTAACATCAAATGTTAAAGTTTGACCACCTGGGAATTTTCCTTCTAATTCATCCCTTATTATATCAAAAGTAGCTGTATCTAATTTCTTCATTGCTGAAGTTAAAACTACAGATTTATCATCTTTATATATACCATCAACATATTGATCAACGTCAGCACCAATTACCCATGCTTCTTTACCAGCTGTAGCTCTAACTTTTGCTTCATTTATTACTCCAACTCCAACGTCTCCAGCTGCCACGAATATAGCTTTAACACCATTATCATACATAGTTGCTGCTAATTGTTGTCCTGCTGCTACGTTATCAAATGAACCTTGATAAACTACATTTTCTTCTTTAATACTCATCTTTGTTCCAAGATTTTCATTAGCATACTTAACACCTTGTTGGAATCCCCAGTTAAACTTTTGAACTGAAGGTATCTCCATTCCGCCTATGTATCCTAAGTCACCTTCTTTTAATTGAACTGCTGCTGCAACTCCTACTAAAAATCCAGCTTCTTGTTCAGCAAAATAAACTGCAACTGAATTTTCTCCAACTTTTTCTATCCTATCCGCTCCACTTTTTCCATTGTTAGGAGATCCATCAATTAGCACAAATTTAGCATCACTATATTTTTCTTGTGCTTGGAAAATAGATGTTTCAAATTTAAATCCAGGAGTAACTATAAATTTATATCCTGTATCATAAAGATTTCCAATTTCTTTCATATAATCTGCTTCTGTTGTTCCAGCTGGCTTTAAATAGTTACTGCTAATTTTCAATTCAGATTCTGCCTTTTTAATTCCTTCCCAAGTACCTTGATTAAAGGACTTATCATCAATAGTACCTGCATTAGTAACCATACCTACTTTAACATCATTTACTGCTTTCTCTGATTTGTTTCCACATCCAACTAAACCTGTTATCATAAGTGCTGATAAAGCTAAAGCTATTGCTCTTTTTTTCATTCTAGAAATCCTCCTTAGATTTTTGTAATTTAATATAATTTGTTACTTAATTATTTTAAAAGTTTCTTCATTCGAATTTTCAAAAAGATTATACAATATATAATTCGTTATTACAATAATTTTTATAACATTATTTTTCTTATTACGACATATAACCCTATAAAGAAACCTTTTCAAATATACTTTTTCGATATTTTATTTATTATTTTTTATATATTCATTACAAAATACGAATATTAGTATAGAATTCATATTGTAGATCAGATCTTATTTCCAGCACTCGAACTCCTGTAACCACTTATTTCTCAAGCTTTCATTACATCCTCTCAATATAAAATTCAATTTATTTACCACTTACATTAATTAATTTCAAATAATTAATGTACGCATATCCATAAATAGTGTATACTATTATCACTATTTACAAATATTAATCTACTCTATAAAAAAAAATTAAATTATATAAAGCTTAATATTATTGCAACTATTATTGCAGGCAATAAATTTGATACTTTAATTTTAGTTATACCTATCATATTAAAACCCAAACCTATAATTAGTAAACTTCCTACTGTCGTTATATTAGTTATAGCTATATTGTTAAGTACATTTGTTAACATGCCAGCAGCTATGGTTATACTTCCTTGATATATAAAGACACTAATTGCTGAAAGTATTACCCCTATACCTAATGTTGATGAAAATATAATAGCACTAATTCCATCTAATATAGACTTTGCTAAAAGTGTACTATAATCATTATTCAATCCACTTTCCAAAGCTCCTACAATCGCCATTGCTCCTACACAAAATAGTAATGTAGATGTAACAAACCCTTCTGAAATAGATATAGTACTTCCATTTTTATTTACTTTTCTTTCTATTCTTTTGCCTAACTTCTCTAGTTTTAAATCTATATCTATTGCCTCACCTATAAAACCACCTAAAGCTATAGAAATAATCATCACAATTGTATTTTCTCCTTTTAATGCTCCCGATATTCCTATATAAATAACACATAACGCTAGTCCACTCATTATAGTACTGCTTATTTTTTCATTAATTTTTTCTTTTACAAAAAGTCCTACTATTGAGCCAACTACTATAGTTAAACTATTAATTATTGTCCCTATCATTTTTATCATCCTCTTCCTCTTACTAAATTCTCAATAATTTTACTATATAAAAATAATTTCACCAACCATTTAAAATAATAAAAATAGGATATGAAATAATTCACATCCTATTTTTTAATTGCTATATAGAATCACTTTTTACTGTTATCTCGCCATTTTTAATTTTGTTATAAACTTCATTTACTTGCTTAATAGTATCTTCAGATAAGTTAGGATTTTCATTTGGAAGACCAATTCCGTCATTTTTAACATCAAATGTTAAATTTTGACCACCTGGGAATTTTCCATCTAATTCATCTTTAATTATATCGAAAGTTGCTACATCTACTTTCTTCATAGCTGAAGTTAAGATTATAGATTTATCATCTTTATATATACCATCTTCATATTGGTCAGCATCAACACCTATTATCCATGCTTCTTTACCAGCAATAGCTCTAGATTTTGCCTCATTTATTGCTCCAACACCAACTCCACCAGCTGCTGTAAATATAGCTTTAACACCTTTATCATACATAGTTGCTGCTAATTGTTGTCCTGCCGCTACATTATCAAATGTCCCTTGATAAACTATATTTTCTTCTTTAATACTCATATTTGTTCCAAAGTTATCATTTGCATATTTAACACCTTGTTGGAATCCCCAGCTAAATCTTTGAACTGAAGGTATTTCCATACCACCTATAAATCCTAAATCACCTTCTTTTAATTGAAGTGCTGCTGCAACTCCAACTAAAAATCCACCTTCTTGTTCAGCAAAATTAACTGCAACTGAATTTTCTCCAATTTTTTCTACTCTGTCTTCTCCATTTTTTCCATTGTTTGGTGCTCCATCAATTAGTACAAACTTAGCATCTGGATACTTATCTTGAGCTTGGAAAATAGATGTTTCAAGCTTAAATCCAACAGCTACTATAAATTTATATCCTGTATCATAAAGATTTACAATTTCTTTCATATAATCAGATTCTGTTGTTCCAGCCGGCTTTAAATAGTTACTATTAATTTTCAATTCAGCTTCAGCCTTTTTAATTCCTTCCCAAGTACCTTGATTAAACGACTTGTCATCAATAGTCCCTGCATCAGTAACCATCCCTACTTTAACACCGTTTTCTGCTCCTTCTGATTTGTTTCCACATCCAACTAAACCAGTTACCATAAGTGCTGATAAAGCCAAAGCTATTGCTCTTTTCTTCATTCTAAAAATCCTCCTTAGACTTTTGTAATTTAATATTTGTAATTTAACATTTGTAGTTTAATTATTCAAAAGTTGTTTATTCGAACTTTAAAAAAATTATACAATATATAATTCGGTATTACAATAATTTCGTAACATTATTTTCATCATTGCGACATATAACATTATAAACAAACCTTTTCAGACATATTTTAAAACATTTAATTTATATTTTTTTAAATATCATTCAATTGATACGAATATTACTGCACAAACCATTTTCAAGTTCTATTTCGGAATTTAAAATAAAATTTTCTATAAGTACTTATTTCTTAAGCCTTTACAGTATTTTTTCAATATAAAATTCAAATTATTTATCACTTACAATAATTAATCTTTCACAATTAACGTACGCATATTAGAAAAATAACGTATGCTATTATCATTATCTAAACAGTATAGTGTAGTTTATAAGCAAACTAAAAGTTTTATTAGGCATAATATTATAATAAATGATATTCCCTACAGTAAATTTTAAATTTCAATTTAGCAATTGCTAAATATCGAAGCTTAATCATATAACTTAGTAAACCTCTACAGCTAAAATATTTTTAGGAATAACTACATATTTAATATCTTTATATTTATATATAAATAGTGATATATAAAAAATAATAGAAATAGGATATGAAATAATCACATCCTATTTCTATTATTCTATAAAATCACTAAATATATTCTTAAAAGCCTCAATATTCATAGGAGATATTCTAACTCTTTTTAATGAGTATAACCCATCAGAAAGACTTGAAATTCCTCCTTCTGTTGTAACAGCTGCTTTTATACCTAATTCCTTTTCTATTTCTATTGTTTCATCATCATATCTACCAACTGGATAACAAATATATTTACTATCTACTCCGACTTTTTCTTTTAATTTTTCAATACCTTCTTTAATTATTGCAATCTTATCTTCCCTTGATATTTGAGTAAATTCTATATGTCTAGAAGTATGATTTTCTATTCCCATGCCACTCGAACTCATTTCTTTTAGCATATTCGAATTCATATACCATCCATCAACATCAGTTTTATCTGTTATTATAAAAAATGTAGCTTTCATATCATGCTGTTTTAATATTCTATATGCATCAGTATAATTATCTGCATATCCATCATCAAATGTTATTGCAACTGGTTTCTCTGGAACTTTACCAGTATTAAACGCCTCTATAACATCGTCAAGTAACATCGGAGTGAATCCTGACTCCTTAAGCCACTTAATTTGCTCATCAAATTGAGAGGTTGGAACAAGTAAAGTATTATTAGGATCACTATCTGATATGGAATGATACATTAATATAGGAATTTTAACTTCATTTACATCTAAAGTTAAATAATTAATTTCGTCATCCTTATTCTCCTCTTCTTTAATTTCTTCCTTTTGAGATTCATCTTCTCCATTTGATATATCTACATCACTTTCTTTGTTCTGAATATCAGTATTTGCAGGCTGTGCTTTACTATCTAATATAAGTTTTCCTCCAAAGCCTATAATTAAAATTATAAATAAGATAGTTATAACCTTTATCGATTTTTTCATTACCATATATCCCCTTTTCTTTGTATATTTCGACTATACATTTTTAGGAATATTTTGTCAACTCCATTTGTAATTGTTTCTATTTTTTTAATATTTCCTTATTTTTCTTTAAATTATTGTTAATGATACTTTATTTTTGTATAATTAATCTAAACTAATATTAAGGAGTGTTTTTATTGTTTGGATACGTAACTCCTCTAAAAGCAGAGCTTAAAGTGAAGGACTTTACAAAATTCAGAAGTTATTATTGCGGCTTATGTTTTCAATTAAAAAATAGTGCTGGTAATATACCAAGAATGGTATTAAATTATGATATGACATTTTTAGCAATACTTTTAGATTCTATATCAATTAAAGAACCTAATATTGAAATTAAGCGTTGTATTGCTCACCCAACAGATAAAAAGCCAGTAATTGTTAATAATGATGCACTACATTATGCCGCTGCAATGAACTTAGCACTTTATTATCATAAATTGAAAGATGATATTCAAGATGATAATAATCTTAAAAGTAAAGTATTTGAAAAAATACTTTATCCATACCAAAAGAAAATTAATAAATCTATAGATGATATTAACGATATTATAAGAGTTAATCTTAGAACATTAACTGAATTAGAAAAAAATAAGAATTTCTCATCTATAGATGAAATATGCCATCCATTTAGTGATATAGTTGGAAATATACTAAGATATTATCCTAATGAATTTATTAATGATAGCGAAGCCCTAAGAAATGAATTATATAAACTTGGATATACTTTAGGAAAATGGATATATCTTATAGATGCTTTTGATGATTTAAAGGATGATATAGAAAAGAAAAAATTCAATCCAATAAATTATTTATTTAATGAAGAAAATAAACCATATGAAGAATTAATTCCTTTAATTCAAGGAAGGTTAGATTTTACAATTTTAAATTGTTCATATAATTGTAAAGATATACTTTCAAAATTACCTTTAAAAAGAAATGAAGATATCCTTAAAAACATTTTAGAATTAGGTATGATGGATAAATATGTTGGAATATTAAATAATACTAGAGAAGATAAAAGGAGTGACAAATAAAATGAATCCATATGAAGTACTAGGTTTAAAGCCTGGAGCAACTCAAGAAGAAATAAAAAAGGCCTATAGAAATTTAATAAAACAATATCATCCTGATCAATATGGTGATAATCCATTAAAAGACTTAGCTGAAGAAAAAATGAGAGATATTAATGCTGCTTATGATACACTTACTAAAAATGCTGGAAACTCATATAGCAGTTCAAGCACTAGTAATTCATCATATAACAGCTCAAATAGTTCATCAAACGATAATAGCTATATGTTTTCAGAAATAAGAAGGCTTATTCAAAATGGAAACTTTGCTGAAGCTGAAAATAGACTTAACAGTATGTCTAATAACAGAAATGCTGAATGGAATTTCTTATATGGAATATTGTTAACAAATAAAGGTTGGTTTGATGCAGGTCTAAAGCATATTCAAACAGCTGTAAATATGGATCCTAATAATTTTGAATATAGACAAACTCTAAACTCTCTTCATCAAAGAACTCAATCATATAGCAATAATTATTATAGAACAACTGGATCAAATAATGCTAATGCTTGTGATTGTTGTATAAATCTATGGTGCTTAGATTCAATATGCGAATGTATGGGTGGTGACCTTATAGGTTGTTGTTAGCCCTAACTTCTTAATGGGTGGTGTTTTAAGTTATGAAAGCTAAAGAAATTACTTTAAGCGCTATTTTAGTAGCACTTACTAACATAATTTTATACTTAAATTTGTTGTTACCTATAAGTACAATTAGTATACTTACGTTAGCATCATTATTAATTCCAATTGCGCTAATTAAAGGATCTATTAAAAGTGCTTTCTTTGTATATATTGCTTCATCTATTATTGGTTTCTTTATATTGCCCATAAATATAATTTTACTATATGTTTTATTCTTTGGAATATATGGAATAGTTAAATACTATATTGAAAAGTTAAATAAATTATATTTAGAAATATTTCTTAAGATGATATTTTTTAATATTTCTTTATTTATATCTCTTTTTGTATTTAAGTCATTTACAGCAATAGAATTAACCAAGCTTCCTCTTTGGTTATTATGGATTGTAGCACAACCTATATTCTTAATTTTTGATTATGCATTAACTTTATTAATTTCATTTTATATGCAAAGAATACACAATAAAATTTAAAGTAAATGGTCTAGATTTTATATTAAAATCTAGACCATTGTTATATTTATAAATATTATAATTTCACTAATTTAATATATCAAAAAATATTTCGATAGCACTTTCAATTATCTCTCCTACAGGGGATTCAAAAAATCTTTTCACTTTACTACTTTTCTTTTTATCTTCAATACTATTTTTTATAGTTGCTTTATTTCTTTCTTCTGGTGAAGAATTATAAAAATAAGCTTCCTCATAGGATTTTATTTCTTTAAATAAAATTTTATTTTCACTACCACTCAAAACGTTATCCCCCCAAAGCTTTATAATATTTAAAAACAAAATACAATATATGTAACTTAAAGTATATCATATTTATATTTTTATTCTACTGTTTTAACAAAAGTCTTTTTATAAAATATTATAAATACAGTAATTGTTGTTAATGCTGCAATTATATCTGAAATTGGTTCAGCAAATAATACAGCTTTCAGTTTATTTTCAAATAAAATTGGGAGTATAAATATAAGTGGCACAAGTAAAACTATCTTTCTAAGTAATGCCATAATAAGAGATATTTTAGCTTGCCCTAACGCTAAAAATGTTTGCTGACATGCTATTTGTGCTCCAAACATAAAAATTCCTTCAAAAAATATTCTCATACTCCATGAAGTTATTTCTACAAGCTCTTTTTTATTATTAAATATACCAACGAAAATTTCTGGGAATATCATTAAAGAAGCCCACATAACAAATGTATATATGAGACAACTTGTTAATAATAATTTGAAGGTTCTTTTTACTCTCTCTATATTTTTAGCTCCAAAGTTATAACTTATTATAGGCTGCGCTCCTTGTGATAGTCCTAGTAATGGTAAAGTAACAATTTGCATTATACTGCTCATTATAGTCATAGCTCCAACTGCTAAATCTCCACCATAAAGTTGTAGTTTATTATTCATACTTATCAATACTAAGCTCTCAGTTGATTGCATTATAAATGGCGAAACCCCTAAAGCTACTATTGGTAGTAATACCTTTAATTTAGGAACTAAATAGTTTATTCTTATTTTTAGTATGCTCTTTTTACCAAACAAGAAGGTTAACACCCAAATTGCAGAAACAAACTGTGAAAGTATAGTTGCTAAAGCAGCTCCACTTACGCCCAAGTTAAGTCCAAAAATAAATATAGGATCTAAAACTATGTTTATTACAGCTCCTATTACTACTGTAATCATACCAATTTTAGCAAAACCTTGTGTATTTATGAATGGATTCATTCCAAGAGCTATTTGAACAAATACTGTTCCTATTAAATATATAGTTAAATAATCAACAGCATAGCCTATAGTTGATTCACTAGCTCCAAAAGCCCATAATAAATCTTCTCTAAAAATTAAAAATCCAATTGTACATATTAATCCAATAATTATTAAAGTAGAAAAACTATTACTAATAATCCTTTCAGCACCATCATCATCTTTTCCACCCATTTTTATTGCTGCAAGTGGAGCTCCACCCATACCTATAAGAGCTGAAAATGCTGATATTATCATTATAATAGGGAAAGCTACCCCTACTCCAGCCATAGCAACTTCTCCATTTGCCATTCTTCCTATAAATATTCTATCAACTATGTTGTATAACACATTCACTAATTGTGCTACAATAGCAGGGAGCGCTAAACTTACTAATAGTTTTCCTACAGATCCTTCCCCCAAATTGGTTCTAACTCTAGACATATACTTCTCTCCTTATCGTACCTATATTTATCCTTTCTATAAGTTAATTTTCAAAAATTAACTTATATAATACTTAATTAAGTTATAATTATGATTACTTTTCATTATAACTTATACAATATGATACTACTAAAAAGAGAAACATTAAACCTAATTTTACTTAATACATATAAAATTTACAGTTTAACCATAAACTTTATATTATTTCTTTACCAAATGGCATTAATGATAACTTAGCTAATTTTAATGATTGCTTTGCAAAAGGTATTCCAATTATAGTAATACATAAAAAGAAAGCACTAATTAAATTTGCTATACACATTTCAAATCCACCAAATATAATCCATAATATATTAAGCAATAAATTTAAACCACTATCATTTTTAGTAACAACTTCTTTTCCAAATGGAGCAAATTGTAGACTAGCCATTTTAAAACATTGAAGTCCTATTGGAATTCCTACTATAGTAATGCACCATAATAATCCAAATCCTAGCCATGCTAATGCATTAAAAAGGCCTCCAAATATAATCCAAATTAAATTTCCTAAACAAGACATGCTTGCATCCCCCTTTATTTTAATCCTATATATGATTCAACTGAATTAATGCACAGTTTTCTATAGTATTTATAGAGTTCTCATTGCAATATTTTAATATTTCATCACTTTCAGCACCTGGTTGTATTAGTACATTTTTTATTCCTAATTCTCTTGCTTCTTTTAAAAACTCTATCCCATATTTTGCATTTATACATAAATCAATAGCCTCTATATTATATGGAACCTCTTTTAAATTAGTGTAAATATCTTCCCCACCTTTAGGATGAACTCCACTTACTTTGTATCCTTTTAATTTAAACTTATTTAAAATCTTATTTGCATATTTTGTTTCATTAGAAACATCACCTATAACAACCCAATTTTTAAGTTTCATTAACTCTTCTATATTCATTTCCTTTACCTCCCTTTAAGTTTTATATGATTAATATATCCAATTGTCTCTTTTTCATCAACAAATTTCTAAATATATTTTAGTTCATATAATTTACTATTTTGAGGTTGTTGACTTATATTGTAATAAAATATATAATTGAGTATATTAAAATTATATATTTATTGCATTGATTAGGAGTAGTATTATAAATGTTATTCTTTAGAGAGCTGTTGGTTGCTGAAAAACAGTGTTTAACTTATAAGAACTTGCCTATGAGCTTACTTGTTAAAAGCAAGTACGGGAAACCGTTATATATTTGAGTGAGAAAAATATTATTTTTCTAATAAGAGTGGTACCGCGAATATATCCTTCGTCTCTTAATTGAGATGAAGGGTTTTTTTATATTATTTTTACTTTTAAGGAGGAATTATTGTGGCTAATTATGGAACTTCCATAGATAAAAAATGGCAAGATAAATGGGAAGAAACAAATCTTTATAAATTTGACCCAAATAAGGAAGGAGAAAAACTTTATGTTTTAGAAATGTTCTCTTATCCTTCAGGTAGCCAACTACATGCAGGACATTGGTTTAACTATGGACCTGTTGATTCATGGGCTAGAATGAAAAGAATGCAAGGATATAATGTATTTCAACCAATGGGATTTGATGCATTCGGACTTCCTGCAGAAAACTTTGCAATAAAAACAGGAATTCATCCAAAGGATTCAACTGATAAAAATATAGACACTATGGAAAAACAATTAAAAGCTATGGGAGCTATGTTTAACTGGGATAATGAAGTTATAACATGTAACCCAGACTATTATAAATGGACTCAATGGGTATTCTTAAAATTATATGAAAAAGGATTAGCTTATAGAAAAAAAGCCCCTGTAAATTGGTGTCCATCTTGTAATACAGTTTTAGCTAATGAGCAAGTTCATGAAGGTGCTTGTGAAAGATGTTCAACTGAGGTTACAAAAAAAGATTTAACTCAATGGTTCTTAAAAATAACTGATTACGCTGATGAACTATTAGAAAAACTAGATACTTTAGATTGGCCAGAAAAAACTGTTGCTATGCAAAAACACTGGATTGGTAAATCTACTGGTGCAGAAGTTACGTTTAAGGTTAAAGATTCCGATATAAAATTTGATGTATTTACTACTAGAGTTGATACATTAAATGGTGTAACTTATGTTGTTTTAGCACCTGAAAATCCACTTGTTGATGAACTTACAACTTCAGAATATAAAGAAGATGTTGAAAACTACAAAGAAGAAGCTAAAAAGCAATCTGATATAGAAAGACAATCTTTATCAAGAGAAAAAACTGGTGTATTTACAGGTTCTTATGCTATAAATCCTATAAACAATAAAGAAGTTCCAATTTGGATTGGAGACTATGTTTTATCAACTTACGGAACTGGTGCTGTTATGGCTGTTCCTGCACATGATGAAAGAGATTATGCTTTTGCCACAAAGTTTAATTTACCAATAGAAAAAGTTATAACTAGCAAAAATGGTGATAGTACTGAATTACCTTATTGCGAATATGGAGTGTTAGTTAACTCTGGAGAATTCGATGGATTAACTACTGAAGAAGCTAAAGAAAAGATAGTTGAAAAATTATCATCTATGAATCTTGGTTCTTCAAAAGTTAATTATAGATTAAGAGACTGGTTAGTATCTAGACAAAGATATTGGGGAGCTCCTATTCCTATGATTCACTGTGAGCATTGTGGAACTGTACCTGTACCTGAAGATCAATTGCCAGTAGAACTTCCATATAATGTTGAATTTGCTCCAGATGGAAAATCTCCACTTGCAAAATGTGAAGATTTTATAAATACAACTTGTCCAAAGTGTGGAAAACCAGCTAAAAGAGAAGCTGATACTTTAGATACATTTGTATGCTCATCTTGGTATCAATTAAGATATCCTGATAGCAAAAATAGCGAAAAAGCTTTTGATAAAGATATAGTAAATAAAATGCTTCCAGTAGATAAATACGTAGGTGGACCTGAACATGCTTGTATGCATTTATTATATGCTAGATTCATAACTAAAGCTTTAAGAGATATGGGATATTTAGATTTTGATGAACCATTTAAATCATTAACTCACCAAGGATTAATTCTTGGACCTGATGGATTAAAAATGAGTAAATCAAAAGGAAATACTATTTCTCCAAATGACTATATTTCAGAATATGGTTCAGACGTATTTAGAATGTACCTAATGTTTGGATTTGCTTACATTGAAGGTGGAGCTTGGAGCGATGATGGACTTAAGTCTGTTGCAAGATTTGTAGATAGAATAGAAAGATATCTTGATATAGCTAGAGAAGCCATTGAATCTAATAAAAACAATAAAACTACTTTAGATAAAGCTGAAAAAGAATTAAACTTCTGGTTACATAATGCAATTAAAGGTGTAACTGAAGATGCTGATAAATTCCAATTTAACACTGCAATTGCAAGAATGATGGAATTTGTTAATGCTTTTTCTAAATACTTGCAAGAAGATATTAAGAATTTAGATTTCTTAAAGAAAACTTGCATAGACTTCTTAAAAATTCTAGCACCTTTTGCACCTCATTTTACTGAAGAGCAATGGAGTTTATTTGGATTAGATTTCTCAATATTCAACGAAACTTGGCCAACATATGATCCAAAGGCTTTAGTTAAAGATGAAGTTGAAATAGCTATTCAAGTTAATGGTAAAATTAAAGCAAAAATAAATGTTTCAACTGATTTAGATGAAGAAGGAATTAAAGCTGCTTCTTTAGCTAATGAAAGTATAGTTGCTGCAACTGAAGGCAAGAATATAGTTAAAGTAATAGTTATAAAAGGAAGACTTGTAAATATAGTTGTTAAATAAATTTAATTAATATATCATATCTTAAAAAGGGTAAAGTACTAAATCTACTTTACCCTTTAATTTTATTCCGTTTTATATTCTTTAAAGTTATATATAATAACAATATTGCTAATAAAGTTATAATTAGTCTAAGAAAATTTTCTTCAATATTAATTAAATCATAACTTATTAATGCTTCAAGAGCTATAGATGGTATTTTTCCTAAAAAAGTAGCCGTTATAAATATAAATCCTTTCACATTACTAATAGCTGCTGCAAGAGTAACAAAGCCTGAAGGTATAAATGGTACCAATCTACCTTCAAATATAAGAAACCCTACATTCTTTCCTTCACCATCAACTATTGCTTTTAGTAATCTATGTTTATTTTTAATATTTTCTGCTCCTTTTTTAAATCCTAGTCTATATATTATAAAACTTATATAACCTCCTATAGTTTCTCCAAGTACTGAAATTATAAAACCTTCAAAAGCTCCAAAAAATATAATATTTGCTCCTGTTACAACTATCGATGGCACTACTCCTAATATTGCAATTATTGTACTTATCAATATTGATATAGGAATAGCATACATACTATATTTTTGAAATAATATAATTATGTTATCTAAATTAAACATATTTTAAACCTTAATTTCCGTCCTTAATAAATTTATCTATTATAAATACCATACTGATAGATTTTACAATAAATTTAGTTGTATCTTTAAAAGCAAATTATAACATCTTTATTAATCTAATGCTACTTTAAAACTTTTTAAGACATCGCTTACTAATTTCTCGTCTAATTGCTTATAATACTCTAAAAGATTTGAATCTTGAAGCGCAATAAATATATTTTTGCTTATTTCCATCCACAGCTCTGGTATATAGACCCATACTATTTCTTCATATTTACAACTTAATAAAAAATGCTCCATTCCCCAAAATAAATATTCCTCTATATTATGCAATTTATTAAATTTAACATAATCATCCACTACTTGTTCTGTAAGTTTATACTCATATATATCTACATAAAAGAAATCAAAGCTTTCACCAGTAACCTTATAAGCATCTTCATTTATTATTTTTATTTTAAGGTTATTTTCAAAATTTGAACAATATAAATCTATTATATCTTTTTCTATTTCATAAACTACAATTTCAGTTACATCTTCTTTTTTCGCTAATTCTTGAACTACATACCCTAATCCTAGGCCAACTACCCCAACTCTTCCTTTTGCATATTTTATAAACATATAAGAGCTTTCTATTTCTAGTGGAGAAATTTTCATCCATATATTATTAGGTCCGTGTAACTCTAAAATATTTAAATCTATATTTTCTTTCTTACTATACATATATCCATTAATGAAATCTTTTTCTTCATTTACTTTCTTTATTTCAAAACTTCCAACTTTCCCCAAAGCTATTAAGTTATTATATTCATTTATTTTGTCTACTAAATAAGTTCTGTCATATGGCTTCAAAATAATACTTCCCTTCTGAATGAATAATAATTAAATTACATATAATAATTTATGTAAAATTTTATTTTCTATAATAAACATTTTCTCCTCAATAAAATTGTTTCTTCTTTAATATACTCATATATTTCAATTAATAACCTATGTAATTAAAAATATTAGCATATTCTATGATTGATATATTTATTTAATAAAATATTAATCCTTTATAATAATTTATATAATTTTATTATTTATATTAATTATTATATTTACAATATATAGTAATGACAATAACTATTTATTAAAATTTACTATATATTGCATTAAAAAACTCTTGATATTTAAATATACTGTGTTATACTAGTGATATAAATTATCATTTAATAATAGAAGGTGAATAATATGGATAAAATAATAATAAGTGAAGAAGCATACAACGAATTTAAATCATTTTTAGATGAAAATGAAGTTGATAACTACAGTATAAGAATTAACTTAGCTGGATTTGGATGTAGTGGTCCTGCTTTCAATATATCTGTTGATGAAGCAAAAGAAGGAGACGTTACTCAAAAAGTTAACGACATTACTTTCGTAGTAGAAGAAAAACTAGTTGATGAATTCGGTGGATTCAAGTTACTTTCAACTGACGAAAATGAAGGAAGAGGATTATCTCTTAAACCAGTTATCGAAGTTGAAGGCGGATGTGGATCTTGCGGTGGCGGATGTCACTAATTTAAAAATTGTTATGCTTTAACATAAAGAAAGCTGTATCATTAATTTGATACAGCTTTTTCTATTATATTTTACCAAGCTATTATTTCAGCTCCATCTTCTGTTACTAAAACAGTATATTCCCATTGTGCGGAATATCCACCATCCTCTGTGAAAACAGTCCATTCATCATCTTCATCTACAAATACCTCATAACTACCCTCATTTAGCATAGGTTCAATTGTAAATATCATTCCTGGAACTAGAACCATTCCTTCTCCTCTTTTGCCATAATGAGCTACAAAAGGATCTTCATGAAACTTTAAGCCTACTCCATGTCCTCCAAAAGCTCTTACAACTGAAAAACCATTTGCTTCTGCATGTTCTTGTATCACAGCTCCTATATCACCTAAGAATCCCCAAGGCTTAACTGCTTCAAATCCCTTATCTAAGCATTCCTTAGTAACTCTAATAAGCTTTGCATCCTCTTTACTTACATTACCTATCATATACATTCTTGATGCATCAGAATAGTATCCATTATAAATAGTTGATACATCTACATTGACTATATCACCATCTTCTAAAACAGTATCTTCACTTGGAATACCATGACATACAACATCATTAATAGACACACAAACACTCTTTGGAAATCCTCCATAGTTTAATGGTGCTGGTATTGCTCCACTATTAACAGTAAGGTCATGAACTATTTTATTTATTTCTTCTGTAGTCATTCCAACCTTAATTTTTTCTTGCACTAAATCTAATACTGCGTTATTTATTTTAGCACTTTCTTTAATTCCTTCTATTTGCTCTTTATTCTTTATTAAATCTCTAGTTGGAACTTCATAACCTCTCAATTTTAAGCTTTCTAATTTTTCATCAAATTCAATATGGCACTTCTTGTACTTTTTGCCACTTCCACACCAACATTGATCATTTCTATTTAAATTCATATTAAACCTCCTAAAAATCGTATAGTTATAATATATGTATTCCATCTTAAATAGTCATTTTATATTATATTTCTACTATAACTAAATGTGGCTTAAATATTAGGAACTTATATTAACTAATACTACTTATTATTTCTTATACTATAAATATATCACATATTTTTTATTATAAACTTAAAATTTAGTTGAAATAAGAAATCTTATTAAATTTATTATATTTATTAATAACTTTAATAAAATAAATAAAAATATTCCTTACATTCATAAATTTATTTATTAATTATTATATCCACCATTATATTTATTAAAAGAAAAAATACTCTATTTTTAGAGTATTTCAAATTAATTCTTTATAGTAAATTCATAATTTAAATATGGATCCATTATAGAATTCATTCCTTCTAGAACATCTATCCAGTAATCCTTCTTAATTGTAAGTAATTCTTTATCTTCTTCATCTACATTTTTAAATTTGTCCTCGTTAAATTCTTTGTAAAACGCATCTAATTGAGTAGCCATATTACTCATAGCTTCAAAATTATCTAATGTTTCACCATCTAAGATAATCTTCTCATTATGGTTTTTCATTTCAAAACTTAAGTATTCAAATAGTAAACTTTCAATTCTAGAATAAACTTCATTAGGTATCTCTTTTGATATCTTTGATTTTTTCTTTATAGATACAATTTCTTCTTTTCCATAATCTCTATAGTTTGCCCATAAACTTGTAAACTCTTCAGATATTGAACTATAGCTTTTATATAATGTTAATAATTCCTCATTACTAATACTTCCTGCTTTAATACATTGATTTAATGTATTTAATACACCTTCATTTCTACTTCTTATCTCTTCAACACTTTTATAAGTTTCTTTTCCTATTAATATTTTGTAGCGTGAATTCATTACCGATGTGTAAACGTTTATCAAAAGACTTACAATCAATACAAATACTATTAAAAGAATACTATTATTTTTACTTATTTTATAAGATTTCATAATGCACCCCCACAATTTTGTATTATACCATAAATTATTGGCTAATACCAGTATTGGGAATACTTTACCAAGTTAAATAATGTAGAATGAAAACTTAATGGAGTTTGCTATGCAATTCCATCAAATTTTCATTCTTATTTTTTTATTTAAAAATATCTTCCGTGTTCTTGTTGATACTCCTTAATCATCTCTAATCCAGCAGTACCACCTTCACCTTTTTCTAATCTACCTTCTATTCTTTTTATTTGTCCATAAGGATTTGATAAAGATAATTCTTCATCTCCTGTTAATACCCAAATTGTATTTGGATTCAAAGGCTTAATTTCTAATTCCTTTTCACCTACCCCATCTGTAAAATATATAAGAACATGATTTCGCAGCTTATTTTCTTTTATATATTTGAATACTGGTGAAAATCTAGTTGATCCAATATTAGAAACTCTTTTTTTAATATCATTCTTAGATCTCATTTCATAAACATGTCTAATTTCATTATCGCATTCTATAACAGTAATTTTATTAGTTCTAGTTCTAGTTATCTCTAATATTTCAATCATTATCTTATAGACTTCTTCTTCGCTCATAGATGCACTAATATCTATTGCAACTATAACCTCTGGAATACTATTAGGAAGTGTTCCTCTTATATCTAACCTTTCAGGCTGTCTTCTATTCCGTCTTGTTATAGTCTTCTTTTCACCAGCTCTAAGCGATGGTATCAGCTTTTTTAATAATTGTTGCCATGATATCTCTGCTTTTTCTGTATATGATTTTATAATTGCTTCTATATCCTTTGGAGCTTTGCCTCTAAAAGAACTTATTGCTACTTTTTTAGTCATATCCTTTATTGAATCATAATTTAAAGTACTTTCTTCCCAAACATCATGTGCTTTTGAAATATCTATTATATCTCCAATAGCATCACTTTTATCAGCTTTTGTACTCTTAGATAATTTTGACTTTATTGCCTCTTCAATTTTCTCTGCATATACTTCAATGGCATTATCTTCTTTTAGGCTTAAACTATATTCTCTATTTACTGTTTCAATTTTAAAGCTATCTGTTGGTAAATTTTTTATAAACTGATTTATAGAAATATCCAATGCTAAATTAACAGCTGTAGTAGTATATTTATTTTTAAGCTCTCTTTCTCTTTGATGATGACCATACATTATATGATATATTTCATGTTTAAAAAGAGCTTGCATTTCTTTTTTATCACACATTAAAAATAATACTGGGTTAAAATACATTTTAAAACCTTGCATTTTGGGGATAGTAGCTAATGGCCATGTGATATTAAATCTTATACTTCTTTCTATTTTTACTAAGAATTGCCCAAAAAAGCTATCTTCACCTTCTAACATTCCTATAACTACTGATTCTACCAAAGAAAAAAACTCTCTTTCAAAATTACTATCTATTTTAGCATTTTCCTTTATATCTAAAGCTTGCTTTAACAAACTGTTACGCTTATCTTCAAATAACATATATAATCATTCCTTATTCAAAAATATTAAAGAATGCATCTAAGAATGTATCTTCATTTAATAAATCATTATATAAAACTTCACTTGAATCACTCTTAACTTCCTTCATTATACCAAGTCTTAAATCTCTTGGATAACAAGTTAATAGATCTCCAAATAGTTTTCTATTATTTTCTGTATTATTTTCTTCTAAGTATCTTAAGGAATTCTTAGCTAAAATATATAACCTTGAATGACTTTCTTTTCTTATTTCATCCTTTAATTCTATAGGTAGAATAATATATGAGAATAAATCTTCTGGTTTAATTAATGGATTTTTTATATTCTTAATGTAATTGATAAAATCTGTTGCAATACTTACTCCTAAATTACCTTTTACAACATTATAGAATATATTTACTGAGTAATTATTAATGTTTTTTACATAAATATTATATGCCTTAGCAACTCTTTCCCAACTTCTTGGAGTTGCCTTTATAGTTTCTTTTGAATTTGGAGTACTTAAATACTCTGGGAATGTTGATAAAAATTCAATTATATGATCATGAATATTGCCATCATCACTCATTGCCCATTTAATCCATTCTTTTATATCGGAGTCTAATTCTATCCATACAAATCTATCTTCTTGAGCTTTATCCATATCAACAACTTGATAATCACTATCTTCAAAGCCATCATATTTATTAGAAGGATTCATAGCAGCAACTATTTTCACTTTATCTGCTAACTTATATCCATTTATTTCTCTATTTAAAATTAAATTCATAAGTTCTTGTTGAACTGCATGCTCACATCTGTTTAACTCATCTATGAATAGTAATACTCCATCATAATTACTATTTTCTATTGCTTCTTCCATTTCAATAAGTTTATAGTGAGTTGCATATTTTGTTCTTCCATTTTCAACTACTGGTAATCCGCCAATCTCACCTTCCTTTAAAAGGTTAGCATCTATGTTAACTAAATAATAATTATCACTTTTACATATTCTTTTTACTAATGAAGTTTTACCTATCCCAGCTTCTCCTATTATTAATGGTACACTTCCTGATTCTAAAACTAATTCTATAGTACTTATAGCTTCTGAAAATTTCATATTATCACCTCTATTTGCCTTATCTTGAAAGTTTATAATCTACTAATAAAATTTTAGCCTTTTTGCTTCCATACTCTCTTATGAAATTAACTTTGTCCATTTCTAAAATTTCAAGTTCTAAAAAGTCTTTTATATACTTTTCATCTATAAGATCTTCCTTTACTTTATCTATTACTACATTAACTACAAAATCTACATCTATAGAATCATAAACATATTTTACTATTTTTATGTTATCTCCAATTAATATTCTTAATTCATCTAAATTAAAATCAATATAGTTAATAGCCTCTTCATTTCCTTTAACAGCTTCTCTTCTAGCTTCTAAAGTAGGATTATCTATAAATTTTATTGCTGCCCAATATTTTTTAATTGCTTTAATTTGAACCTTCTCAGAAGGATTTTTTATATATTTTATTGCATCATAATCTTTAGATACAGCTTTTATTTGTACTTCTTCACTTGGATCATTTATAAATTGAATTGCCCATCCCTTTGCATTAATTGCTTCAAGCTTTACTTTTTCACTAGGATTATTTATATATTTAAGTGAATTCCATAATAATCTAACTGAAAGTATTGCATTTTCTTCACTTAATTCTTCTATATACTCAACTGCAAGTGGATTATTTCTAATTGCCGTTTCTATCATTTCATTTGTTGGATTTTTTATATATCTTATTGCTAACCCATTCTTTTTAACAGCTTCAAGTATTAATTCTGCACTCGGATTTTCTATATATCTTATATATAAAGGGTTATCATATATCTTTTTTAAATCATTATTTTCCATGTCTTTTCCTTCCTCATCACTTAAAATCAATTTAGTTAAAAATCAACTTTTTCCAGTTAATATGTACTCTCTATGTTACTTACATTATACTATATTTAAATGATAATTACTATTACTATTATTTGATAATTATTGTTAACTAAATGGTAATAAAACAATTACATCTCAATTTATAAATAAAAAAGGTAAAAGTATCTCAAAATACCTTTACCTTTAATCTATATTACTTATGCTCATGATCTCTAATATGATTTATACAATAACATTGCTTTCCTGAACATTTTGAACAATATCTAAACTCCATACTTGGATCGTCTTTTTCCGTTACTCCACATACTACACATTTATGAAGAATTTCTTTTTGTTTCACTTGAGATTGAAATTTTTGTTTTCTATGATAGTTTACTGCTCCACTCTTTGTTCCTGTTATTATATCTTTTCCAAAGAATATCAAATAATTAATTACAGGAATCAATACTAATATCATACCTTTTAAAGATCCTGCAGTAATAAAATCAAAACCTATTATAATCCAATTAAATATTGCTAAATATTTGACCTTTATTGGTATTATATAAAATAATAATATTTGAAAATCAGGATAAATTCTAGCAAATGCTAAAAATAAAGATAAATTAATCAATGTTCCAGTTGCTTGAAGTCCTGTTAAAAGTGAGACAACTATAGTTGCTATCATCCCTACTAAATAATATATATTTAGTTTAAATCCACCCCATTCATGTTCAAGACCTGTTCCTGCTAAATAATAAAAATATAGTGAAAATAATAAAGAAATTATACTACTTGCCTCTGGTACAAATATAAATGTTACAAGTCTCCAAACTTCTCCTTGCATCACTCTTTGAGGATTCAAACTTATATTATTTATTAATGTTGAATCTCCTCCATTCATCATTGTAAGTGCAAATACAAAAGCATTTCCTATTACAATTATTAGCATTAAGTTTCTTATATAAAATTTTCCAAACTTTTTTTCTAATTTATTCAATAAACTCATAACTTAAGATGTACTCCTTTTATAATTTATTTGTAACTATATAAATTAAATCATCAATTGAAAATTCTTTATTTTTCATAGTTATTGTAATCATATTACTTATTAAAAATGAAGTTAATTTTCTAGTTTCTATATCAATATTTATGTCTTTATTTTCTTTATGTAATTCTATTATTTCATCTACAATTATATATAAAGGATCTAGGACATTATATCTTTTACAACCATGAGATTTTTTACTTTCTTCTTGTTTTTCACTTTTAGTCAATTCAAAAAATACTTCTTTATGATATATTAAAAACTTTTCTAATCCTAGATATATTAATTTTAACTTTTCTTCAAATGCTATCTCTTTTTCCTTAACCTCTTTTAATTCTTCTAATATCTCTATCCATTTATTATTAAATATTTCACCAACTAATGCCATTTTGCTATCAAAATAATTATAAACTGTTCCTAAAGCTATTCCACTTTTACTAGCTAACTCCCTCATACTAAAGTTGCTATATCCCTGCTCTTTTAAAAGTGTATAAGCCTCTTTTAATATTGTTTCTCTTGGATTTTGTAATATTTTCGGCATAAAACTTCCCCCCTCTTATAGTATAGTTTATATTAATATTCTTATATTATCAACCAAGTAAATCTCGCTTATTCTTTTCCATTTATTTACAATTAGCATTATGTTAAGTATAATAATATTATATAAATTTCTGCATGAAAATTGCCTAAGAAAAAACCTTTTATAGCTAAGAAAATTTCCCCCTAAATTAACTTATTAAAACAAACTACTATAATTAAATAAGAGGTATGTATTATGGAAAATCAAAAATTCAATATCGCATACAAAAGAAAACTTCTCTATAAACGAAAAAGAAAAAGAAAATTAATATTACGCATTTCTCTTTTATTAAGTGCTTTTTGTGTACTATCATTAATTTTATTATTAAATAATAAAATTAGCAATAATAGCAACTCTATAAATAAAAAAGTTACTACTGGATCTTCTAGTGAAACTGAATTTATAGTTTGTATTGATCCAGGGCATGGCGATTGGGATGCTGGTACAAAAGGTAGTACTGGAGTTCTTGAAAAGGACATAGTATTAAATATATCTCTAAAACTTGGACAACTATTAGAATCTAACAAAGTGAAAGTTGTTTATACACGAACTAATGATTCGCTTCCTTGGCTTGAAACAGCTAATGATAGTTTAAAAGAAAGAATTAAGATATCTGATGTATTTAATGCAGATTTGTTTATATCGCTACACTGTAACAGCAATTATGATGATACAGATGCTAAAGGATTGGAGTCCTGGTACAAGCCATCTAGTGAATCTAGTGAAAATCTAGCGATGACTATACAAAATGCTTTATTAAAATTAAGGTATACAGAGGATAGAGGATTAAAAACTTATAAAGATAGAGATGATGCTCTTGCTGTCTTAGAATTAAATCCAAGTATTCCAGTATTAATAGAACTTGGATTTTTAAGTAATTACTCAGATGAAAGATATCTTAAATCAAATAGAGGTCAAGAAGCTTGTGCAAAAGCTATAAATGAAGCTATTTTAAGTTATATTGAAAATAATAAAGAAGAATTATTAAAAGCTCGAGAATCTAAGGAAAAGAAATAAATTGAGAATATAAAGGCTACGATAACTAGATATGTTCCATAAGCTAAATAGCTATGCAAAGAAGTACTAGGCTTATTCCACAGTCTATTTATCTTCTCCAACTTATATTCTGCCACTTTACACAGTTAAATTAAACATTAGACTCATTAATGATATGTATTAAATTGGAGATTTTATTATAATGAGAAACTACAATTCTTATTTAAGATATCTAAGATGGCGTTAAGAATTTTTATTGTTTGAGCGCAGCGAGTTATAAAAATTTAGTCATATTAGATATCTTAAATTTAGAATTGTATTCGATATTATATAAAAATCGGAAAGTTAATACATATCATTAAGTTTAAGTTGTAATTTATAATACTAGTTCACAAACTTGCCTTGTTTTGGCTTAGCAATTTCATCAAAATTATTAACAAGCATATTTAAATGTTCGGTAACTTCTTCTCCGCTCATTGGTTTTCCATGACTTGGAATTACTAAAGCCGGTTTTAGATCTCTAATTAACCTTACTGATCTTTCAGCTTCTTCCCAGTTTGTAGTTAAATATTTGGGTGGACCACTTATTTGCTCACGTTGTGTAATCATCGATATTAAAGACTCTTGCTTTGTTGTAGAAAATGCATCTCCAACAATTAAAACTCTATCTTTTTCACGAAATAATGAAACATGCCCCTCTGTATGACCAGGTGTAAGTATCCATTTCCAATCTGGCATTCCCGGAACACTACCATCCTCTGGAAGCGCTGATACATGTGAACCTAAATCAATACTAGTATGCGGAAAAGTTGGTGACATCTTAGCTACCATTCCTTCATCCACAGTTGGATCACCTTTTGGATAATCTTTACTGCCTGTTACAAATGGAAGCTCCAATTTATGTATATATACTGGAGCTTTCCATAACTTAAAAAGTTTAATAACAGAACCTACATGGTCAAAATGTCCATGCGTAAGTATTATGGATTTCGGTGGATTATTTTTTCCAAACCTCTTTTCAGCAGACTCTACTATAAAATCTGCTGAATTTTCAAGTCCTGTATCTATAAGTACCCATTCCTTATTATTGCTATTTGGGTCTCCAACCATACAAGCTCTTACAACAGTAAAATTTAAAAGCATTATATCTTTGGTAACTTCCTCCGATGAAGTAGTCATTGCTGATAGTCCTTCAACTATTTTATTTCCCATATAAAATCCTCCTATACTCAATAGCTTTAATAAAAATTCCAGCTATTAAATATAGTTTATGTAAATAACACTATCTTATTTATATAAAAATTTATTAAATTTTTATATTATATTCTTCCTTATTCCTTCAACTCTTACATCACTTTATCTTCAAATATATCTTTTACTTCATCTAATATTTTAAAGTTTGTAAAATCAAAATGTAATGGTGTTAATGTTACATAGCCTTGAGATAAAAAATATAAATCAGAATCATCTTCTAAAATCTCATTTCTAATTCCTTTAGTCATATAAACTTTATCTTCATTTTCTTCTACTAAAATATAATTTGTTTTATACGTGGATTTTCCTAGCTTACAAACCTTTAAACCCTTAATTTCCTCTTCATTTATATTTGGTATATTAACATTTAAAACAATATTATCTTTTAAGTAATCCTTTTCTGCTATATCTACTATTTTACTTATCCATTTAGCAGCTTTAGAATAATCCTCATCTTCTCTGCTCCAATCTACATCCATAGAAATAGCAATTGAAGGTACACTATATATAGCTCCTTCTACTGCTGCTGATACTGTACCTGAATATAAAATATCTGTCCCACAGTTAAGACCTCTATTAATTCCTGAAATAACTAAATCTATATTTTCTCCAAGTAGAGATAACCCTGCTTGAGTACAATCAGCTGGTGTTCCTACTAAGCTATATGATTTAAAATTATCATCTAATTTCTCTTCTCTTATTTTAATAGGATTATGAATGGATATAGAATGACTTGAAGCACTCTTTTGTTCTCTAGGAGCAACAACTATAATTTCGTGCTTCTTAGATATTTCTTTTGCTAAATCAAATATTCCTCTAGCATTAATTCCATCATCATTAGTAATTAATATTCTCATATAAGTCCTCCTCCAAATATTATTATTTTTGTTCTAAATTTAATAATACTTATTATTTATATTATTATTTTTTCCTTATATATTATATACTAGCATAAAACTAAATAAGATAAAAAGAAGTAATACAGTTTAAATAAATCAAACTACATTACTTCTTGCAATATTTTATTTGAAAGCTTCTGCTATTAACTTATATGAATTTATCTTAGAATTTAAATCTGTATTTAGATTTATAAGCATAAATTCATCTGTTTTATATATTTCACTCATATTTAATATTTGCTCTTTTATCTTATCAGGAGTCCCTATTAACATCCTTCTTCTATTTCTTTTTACAATTTGCATTTCTGCATCAGAATATTTATAAGATAAGGCTGTATCTAAAGAAGGTATTCCTTGAGATCTACCAGTTTCCACAAGAACTAATGATAAATCCATAATAGCTGCTTGTTTACTTACCTCTTCTTCATTTTCAGCACAAATTGCAAAACTACATATTATTGTATTAGGTGAAGATGAAATTATTGAATTTTTAAAGTTATCTCTATACCAATTAACAGAACTAACTCCCATTCCACCTGTAATAAATTGAGCATAAGCATATGAAGCTCCTATTTGAGCAGCAAGCCCAGCACTTCCTCCGCTTGAACCTAAAATATGAATTTCAGGAACTGTATTTATAAGTGGAGTAGCTTTTAAATCTTTAAATGCATGATTTTCAGGCATCATATCATAAATATATCCTACTAAATCTAATACCTTATCTGCATAATCATCAGAATAAATATTTTTTCCTTGTTGCAAAGCTCTAGTGGCTAAAGGCATTCCTCCTGGTGCTCTACCTAAACCTAAGTCTATTCTATTTGGATATAATGCTTCTAAAAGCTTGAAGTTTTCTGCAACTTTATAAGGACTATAATGTGGTAACATAACTCCACCTGAGCCAACTCTAATTTTTTCAGTTTGGGCAGCAATACTAGATATAAGTATTTCTGGACTAGATCCTGCTAAGCTCTTTGTATCATGATGTTCTGATACCCAAAATCTATGATATCCTAGCTTTTCTAATTCCTTAGCTAAGATTATTGTATTTTTTAATGCTTCACTTGCATTTGAATTTTCTCCAATAGGAGATTGATCTAATGCACTTAACTTTATTTTCACTTAATTTGCCTCCTATTATTTTAAACTATATTTTTTAAACTATATTTATCTTTTCCTATAGCTTTACTATAAATACTTTTTAAAAATTTACAAGTAGGCACTTTTAAGAAACTATTAACTAATAATAATTATTATATATTTTGATTTATATTTTTCTTTGCTCCAATATAAGTTGCAATAAAATATCCACCATATATCACCAGCAATACACATAAAGATATTAATATATTATTCATTATGCTTATACTACCAAATAACTTTATGACATTTTTAGAAAACTCTAATCCTACTATTGAATGTATTAAAGCTAATGATAAAGGCATCATAAAGTAAATTCCTATTTGACTTAATAAAGATCTATTAATAATATTATCATCTACACCTATTTTTCTAAGTAAATTATATCTTTCAATATTATCTGTTGATTCTGATAATTGTTGAAGAGCTAATACTGCTGCTGATGTTATTAGGAATATTCCACCAATATAAATTCCTAAATAAGATATTAACGCTCCTGCACTTGATGTATCAGTCACTAATTCTTCTTTAGACATATAATATAAATTTTGATATTTGCTTTCTATTATAGAATCTACCTCTGAACTAATTAGATTTTCAATATCACTATTTCCTTCTTTATAATTTAAATTTAAAAATGAACTTTTGGCTGTCAATCCATTTATAAATTTATCATTAACTACAATAGTACATATATTACTTTTCATCATTTGATTATAAGCTACAACTTCTATTGCTTTATCTATACCTGGTTTAAGAATAGTTCCATTTATATTTATTTCCTTATTATCACTTAAGACTTTATCTAATACTTTTACTGAATCATTTATATCTGTGAATATTGCATATTCATTATCTTCTAAGCTTATATTTTCTCTATCTAACATCTTCATAATTTCATTAAATTTTGATAACCCTATGATTTGAACTGGTTGATTTACTGAAACAGGATAGAAATTTTTAAGCTTTTCTCTTCCATCTTCTGATAAAATATCATTATATTTAAGGTCACCAGTATAATTTATATAACTAACGTACTTATCGGAATATTCACTTAAATCTACTCCACTTTCTTCCAACGCCTTTTCTATATCCATCCCTTTTAAATTCCAGAATGTTAAATCATATTGTGTTAAATCTTTTATGTCTTCATTTATTGCACTGCTAATTCCAAGTCCACCTGAAAGCATACAAATCCCTACAAACAACATCAAACATATAAAGGACATTGATATAAAAACTGTGTTTATCTTACTATTTATTTGTCTTAATACAAACATATTTAAATCTTTTAAATAGTATTTTTTATTAGCTTGAACAATCTTTAATAAAAAACCAGATAATGAAAAGAAAAATAAGAATGTTCCTATAGAACCTAATAATATACTTAATCCACTAATACCTATTTCTAAAGTTGCTACTCCACCCTTAAGGACAGTATAATAAGCATATCCTAGTATAATACAACTTATAAAAAAGATTATTACTGAAACCCAGATATTTCTTACTTTTATATTTTCATTTTTTCTTGATGATGTTAATAAATCTATAAGAGTAATTTTTCTTATTGATATAGAATTAAACATTAATACTAATAAATAAATGGCACCAAAGCAAACTATAGTTTTTATCATCGCATTATATGAAAAGATAAACTTAAATTTAATAAGATTAACTTTAAACATTTTTGCAGTTAATACTGACAGTCCTTGTGATAATAGTATTCCTAAACCTAGTCCAATAGCTAAAGATATTATTCCTACTAGTAAAGTTTCTATAAAAATTATTTTTGATAAACTTCCCTTTTCCATTCCCAAAGTCATATATATTCCAAACTCTTTTTTTCTTCTTTTTATTAAATAATTGTTTGCATATATTATTAAGAATGCTAATATGAAAGATACAAATATCGAAGCATATCCCATTATATTTTCTACTTGTTCAAATGCAGATGCTTGCATATCATTTAACTCCATCATAATACTTTGAGATTGTATTGAATTAAAAGTGTAAAATATACATACTCCAAATACTAATGTTAGAAAATAAATAGTATAGTCTTTAAAGCTTCTTTTTAAATTTCTAAACGCTAACTTAGAATACATTATTTTGGTCACCTCCAAGAAGTGTTATAACTTCAATTATCTTTTCAAAGAATTCTTTTCTAGAGTCATTTCCACGAACTAATTCATTAAATATCTTACCATCTTTGATAAACAAAATTCTTCTTGCATAGCTTGCAGAAAAAGCATCATGTGTAACCATCATAATAGTTGCATTTAGATTTTCATTTAAATCTTCCATACTCTCTAATAGCATTTTAGCTGATTTGGAATCTAATGCTCCTGTAGGCTCATCTGCTAATATTAATGAAGGGCTTGTTATTATTGCTCTAGCAGATGCAACTCTTTGTTTTTGTCCTCCTGACATTTCGTATGGATATTTATTTAAAATTTCTTCAATATTTAATTTTCTTGCTATATCTTTAACTTTTTTATCTATTTCCTTATGATTTGTCTTTAATATAGTCAAAGCTAATGCTATATTTTCATAGGCTGTTAAAGTATCTAGGAGATTAAAGTCTTGAAATATAAACCCTAGTTCTTCTCTTCTAAACTTTGCTATTTTTTTTGAATTTAACTTTGTAATATCATTTCCTGATATATGAATATGACCACTAGTCACTTTATCTATAGTTGATATACAATTTAACAGTGTAGTCTTACCGCTTCCAGATGACCCCATTACACCAATAAATTCTCCTTCTTCTACTGAAAAACTAATGTTATTAATTGCTTTAGTTATATTACCTTTTCTTCCATAATATTTTTCTATATTACTTACTCTTAATACTTCTTTTCCCATATTATTATTCCTCCTATTTGATACTATAGGATAATTCTAATGTTTAGCAGCTATTTAATCCATTGAAGAACATAACAGAAAACTTACACTTTTGTAATATAATAATATTTAAAATTAGTTTTCAAAAATCATCATTCTATTTATAGGAAATGTTATTGATACTTTAGTCCCATTATTCAGTTCTGAATTTAAACTTATTCCAAGCCCAAGTTTAATTGCTAGCTTTTTGCATAAATATAGACCTATCCCCGTTGACTTTCCAAATTTACGTCCATTTTCTCCTGTATATCCCTTTTCAAAAGCTTTAATTGCATCACTTTCACTCATTCCAATACCACTATCCTCAATATGTAATACAATGTTATCACCTGATTTTTTAGTATAAAATTTAATCTTACATTCATACCTTCTCATATATTTTATAGAGTTAGATAATATTTGATTAATAATAAACTCAATCCACTTACTATCTGAATACACAGTTACATCTAAATCATTAGTTTCGATTTTTATTTTTCTTTCTATTAAAACATTAGCATTTCTTTTTATAACCTTGTTTACAGAATTTTTTAAGTTTAACTCTTTTATAATATAGTCCTTTTCTAAAGCATTACTTCTTGTATAAAAAAGTGCTTGCTCTATATAATTTTCAACTTTATCTATTTCTTCATCTATACTCTTAGTTAATTCAGATTTATTATTTTCTATAAGTAATTTACAACTTGATATTGGAGTTTTTATTTCATGAACCCATAACTCTATATATTCTCTATATTCATTATTATTTATTTTTAAAGAAGCTATTTCATCATTCATTGATTTAGAAGTTTCTTTAAGTACATAATATAAAATTTTACTATCTAAAAAGCTTCCTTCTTCTAAAATTTCTGAAATTAAATATTTTTTATCTAACACATCTAAATTAGAAATTAACTCATTATAATACTTTTTCTTATTAAAATAATCATAAATATGAAATATTAATATTCCAATACAATTAAAGATAAATATAATTGCATATAAATCTACATTTAAAGCATTAAGTAATATTGAAGTAAAAATTAATATACCTATACTTATTACAACAAATAATATTCTTTCTTTAATAAAATCTATTAATCGCATATTAATATATATCCTTGCCCTCTCTTAGTTTTTAAATAATCTATTGCACCTATTTCTTCTAGTTTTTTTCTTAAACGATTTATATTTACTGTTAATGTATTATCATCAACAAACTCATCAGATTGCCATAAAGATTCAATTATTTCATTTCTTGATACTATCTTTTCTTTATTTTTTATTAAAACATATAGTATTCTACTTTCATTTTTACTTAATTCTATTCTTTTATTGTCATATTCAGCTTCACTTGTAGATAAATTATGTAAAAGACCTCTATATTCTAATACTTCTGAATCGGAATTATTATAAGTTCTTCTTATTATTGAAGATATCCTAGCTAAAAGTATTTGAGTATTATATGGCTTTGTTATAAAATCATCTGCACCTAAGTTCATACTCATCAGCTCATCTACTTCACTATCTCTGCTAGTAACTACTATTATTGGTACAGAACTCCTTCTTCTAATTTCTCTACATATATAATACCCATCGTAATATGGCAAATTAATATCTAATAATACTAAATGATATTTCTCCTTCATGAACTCTTCTACTATATTTTCAAAATTTAAAGAATAACTAGCTTCATATCCATATCTATTTAAAAATGTACATAATTCATTTCTTATTTTTTCTTCATCTTCTATTATAAAAATTTTCTTCGTATCCATATTTCCTCCAAATTATAAATCCATTTTTTTCTTATTTTGTACTATACTCAATTATATATCAAACTTATATATTTAATGCAATTAATTATTTACATAATTTTTATTGATTTTATGTTAAATAGTCAACAAATTTATTTTATTAAAATACACACTTAAATTTGTACAAACTATCTTAGTTTGTATAAAAATTTACTTATCTATAAATAATATTAAATTTAAATAATTCAAGAAAGACATTTTATTATTCTAAATTATAAAATAATATTTTCTATTTATAAGGGAATTCTATTATTGATAATAATAATTTAGGAGGACTTAAAATGAAAAACAAAAATTCTAACGATGTTACTAACCCATCATCACCTAATTATGATAAGAGAATTAAAAATAAAGCTAATGAAAAAACTCCATATGGTGAAAATGAACCATCTACTCATACAACATATAAATAAAACTTAATATCCATAAAAAATACCGTTTATAAAATAAACGGTATTTTTTATTAATTAACTATATACATGTTTCTAACATTTATTATTTTTCTATCCTAATAATCGATTTACTATATCATTTGCATCCTGTGCTATTGGTATTATATTTTTGACAAAAGAAATAGTAGTATTAATACTTGTAAGCAAACTTAAAACCTTTTTTATATTTTCTTTAAACTTTTGATTTTTAGAAGCTTCTTCGCAAATATTTTTATTTAGCATTATACTTCCAAGCCCTTGCTCTATAGATGTTTTTAATCCATCTATTCCATATATCTTGTATTCTTCAATTTTATGATATAAATCGCCGAGTACATTATTTAAAAATAATTTCAGTTCCTCATTTACTTCTAAATCCTCAAGGTCTTCCATTAATACTTCTATCTTTTCTTTAAATTTCATTAAATTCTCTTCTTCAATATTTCTATATTGATTACATACATCTAAAGCTAATGCTAACCCATTTATAGATATCAATATTTCCTTTGTAATTATAATATCTAGCTTGTGTATATCATCTTCTAATCCTATAGCCATAATTTTCTTTTCAAAATTAGTTAGTGATTTTACCAATTCCTCTTTTGAATTACTTTCAATCTTATTAGTAAGTTTTTTTATATTTTCTATCATTTCAATAATTTGTATGATAGATTTAAATATTTTCTCGTCATCGTTTATATCTAAATCGAAAACCTGAGCAAGAACTGATTCTACCGTTCTAAATCTACTTTGTTTGTTAGCATTATTACTACAAAACTCTTTTGATTTACTTAAGATCTCGTATAGCCTAACTGCCGGATTAGTTGATAATACCATACTACCCCCTCCATAAAATTTGATACAGTTACTATTTCTATACCCTAATACTGTTCTCCTCTTTTTTTCTTTAATCTTAATAGTTTTTTAAGTATTAAGTATTATTAAATTATAATTAATATTTAATTTTTCCTTTACTATATATAATGCTTTAAATGTATATTATATGTATGTTTTTTAATTATTTATATCTATTTTCTCTATTTGCACTTTTCCATTTTTAATATTCATAATAGCCATAGTTAAAGGTAATGAAAATCTTCTTTTACCACAACTTCCAGGATTAAGATATATAACATTATCCAATGTTTCTAAACTATGCTTATGTGAATGCCCATATATAATAATATCAACTTCTTCTAAATTAACATTTATATTATTTTTTTCATGAACAACATATATCTTCTTTCCCTCTATTTCTAATAGTTCTTCTTTATTTAATATGCCTTCGAAATTTTCATTATCATTATTACCTTTTACTGCAACTGTTTTTGTAATACTATTAAGTTTTAATAATATTTCCTTATTACAAATATCTCCTGCATGTATTATTAAGTCACATTTATTTAAATAGCATATTACCTCTTCTCGTAACAAATTGTGTGTATCTGAAATAATCCCTATTTTCATATATTTATCATCACCTTTTTGTATATTTAATGGTATTATATAATTAAATTTAAATTATACATTTTATGGAGGATGTTGTATTGATAAAAAAATTTAATATTAAAGGAGTTGCTAATATGTGGGTTATTTATGCATTGCTATCAGCTTTTTTTGCTGCACTTACATCTATTTTAGCTAAAATAGGAATAGAAAACATAAATTCAAACTTAGCTACTGCAATACGTACTGTTGTTGTCTTAGTAATGGCTTGGGGAATAGTTTTTATTAATGGTAGCATAAATCAAATTAATAACATAAGTCAAAAAAGCTGGATTTTTTTAATTTTATCTGGTATAGCTACTGGCCTATCATGGCTATTCTACTACAAAGCCCTTCAAATAGGAGAGGCTTCAAAAGTAGTTCCTATAGATAAATTTAGTGTTGTAATAACCATGGTATTAGCTTTTGTAATTTTAAAAGAAGCACTTACAGTGAAAACAGTTCTAGGTGGAATATTCATTACAATTGGAACTTTTATAATGATCTTATAGAGATTATTATTCACTATTAACTAAAAAACTAACTGTAAAAACTTAAAATTAACAAGAAAACTCAGCCAAAGCTGAGTTTTTTCATTAATTGTACATTATCTATTTTCAATTATTAATTAAAATTTAGTCCTCCTTATAATTTTCAACTACATCTTTTATAATTTCTTTAATTTCACTTAACGATAAATCCAGTGTTTCAAGACCTCCAATATCACACCTTGCTGTAGTCTTTATATTATTAAATATCCTTGCGTATAATTGCTTTTTATTATCAAATTGCTCATTATCTTGCAATATATATCCATAAATTAATTTTGTTTCTTTTTCTATATAATCTCTATCATTCATAATAACATTTCTCCTATTTTAATTCTAAATTTGATTTTTCACTATTAAATTCTATAATAAACGTGGTATCTTTCCCAATATTACTTTCTGCATATATTTTCCCATTATGACTTTCAACTATAGATTTAGCTATTGATAATCCTAATCCATATCCACCAGTTTCTCTAGATCTAGATGTATCTACTCTATAGAATCTTTCGAAGATTTTATCTAAATCTTCTCTTTTTATCCCTTTACCTGTATTTCTAACTTTTAATCTTACTTTATTTTTATCTAATTTAAGTTCAACATATATTTTACCATCTTTATTAGTGTACTTTATTGCATTGTCTAATAGGATTATACATACTTTTTTTATGCTTTCTTTATCTCCTTTTAAAAGCACATCATTTAAAATATTGGTTTCTAGTTCAATTTTATTTTCAAATATAACAGCTTCAAATGTTAATAATATATTATTTAACAATTTACTTAAATCAAATATTGTAAATTCTATAAGCTCCTTACCTGTATCAAGCTTAGCTAAAGATAACATTTCATCAATTAATTTTGCCATTCTCTCTGTTTGATTATTTATATAATTTACCCATTTAATTTGATTAATTATAGTATCTTCTTTATTAGATAAGATTACAGATGTGTTTGTTCTTATAATTGCAAGTGGTGTTTTAAGCTCATGTGAAGCATCTGCAATGAATTGTTTTTGCTTTTCAAAACTATCTTTTATAGGTTTTATAGTTTTATTAGTTAAATAAATACTTATAAAAAGTAATACTATTAAGCTTATACTACCAATAGTTAAAAATGAACTTAAAAGACTTGATAAAGCGTTTATTTGAGGCTCTCTACTCATAAGCACTATCTTCATTCCCTTATTAGTAGTTTCTTTCATATAACCATAACTATTTCCATCTAATTTAACTTTATCAAATTTTTTATCACTTTTTATTATTTTATATACAATATCCTCTAAAATTTCCTTTTTAACTTCCATAAAGGTTACTACATTAGCTATATTATTTTCAGTATCCAAATCAATGATTATACTACTAGTCATCATTGGTGAATCTGGCCCTGGCCCCTTATGAGGATTAAACATTGCACTCTTTAATTGATGTTCTAAATCCTTTTCCATATTAATAGCAGTATTAGCATATACAGTTCCAAAAATCAGTATGAAAACTAAGGTTAATAGTGACATATTTATTAATATAAACTTCTTCTTTAATTTATCAAACACCACTATCCTCCATTCTGTATCCTACACCTCTTATAGTTACAATACTTACATTTGATTTTAAATAAGATAATTTTTTCCTTATAAATGAAATATATACTTCTATATTGTTATATTCAACCTCTGAATCAAACCCCCAAAGTTTCGTTATTAAATCATCTTTACTAACAACACATTTGGGCCTTTCCATAAAATATTTAATTATTTCAAATTCCTTTAAAGTTAATCTTATACTTTCATTATTTACATCTAAATCATAAGTATCTATATTTAAACTTATATCTCCATAAGTTAATATATTGTCATTTACAACCGTTCCTTTTCTTCTAGTTATAGACCTTAGTCTCGCTAGTAACTCTTCTGTAGCAAAAGGCTTTGTTAAATAATCATCTGCACCTAAGTCTAGCCCTAAAACTCTATCCTCAATTTGACTTTTAGCTGTCAGCATAATAACTGGTGTAGAAACCCCTGATTTTCTTAACTGCTTCAATAAGCTTAATCCATTTAATTTAGGTAGCATGATATCTAAAACTATAACATCATATATTCCTGTTAAAGCATAATCTAGCCCATCTTCCCCATCATAGACGGCATCAACTGAGTATTTATTATTTGTTAATATTTGAAATAACGCTTCTGAAAGTTCTTTTTCATCTTCTACCAATAATAGCTTCATATTCATTCCCCCTCAATTTTATAAAATTGTAATTTATTTATTCTCATGCATAACTCTTTCTACTTTACTCTTTCTAGATTATATCCGATTTTTAATTCTTTATATAAGTATTGTTAGTTTTAATAAGATTTTATCACAGAAACCTTAAAATTAAATTAAATTCTACTTAACTACATTATTTACTGTTTTTAGAGTTAATTTAAGTATTACAAATTATCACAGTTTCTTTTTAAATAAATATATTATTACCATAGTCATTTAATAGGAGATTTATTATGGTTATAACACCTGGAATAAAGGATTTAGATTATATTTATAAAGATGGAGTTAAGCATTTTACTTTAATTGCAGAAGAAGTTAACTTGGAACTTATACCTGGACTTTTTATACGAGCCTGGGGCTATAATGGCTCAGTACCAGGCCCAACTATTAAAGTTAACCCATCCGATAAAGTATGCATTAGAGTTATAAATAACTTACCTGAAAAAACAAGCGTTCATTGGCATGGTTTAGAAGTACCTAATGATATGGATGGTGTTCCTCCAATTGAACCATCACCCTTCATAGAACCTGGTGAATACTTTGATTATCATTTTAAAATTAATAATCCACCTGGCACATATATGTATCATTCCCATGTTAATGTTCTAGTTCAAGATAATGCAGGACTTCTTGGAGGCTTTATCATAGAGGATCCAAAAGATAAAAAAAGAAAAAATTATAAAGATTATTTTGTAGTTCTTCAAGAATTTGCAGTTAATGAATTACCTTGGGGAGATATAACTAAAGGCACCTATAACCTAACATTTAAAATGCCTGAATTTAATTTCTTCACCATGAATGGTAAATGTTATCCTTCTACTGATCCACTTGAAGTTTGCTATGGCGATACTGTAAAGGTAAGATTCTGTAATATCCAAATGCATCATCATCCAATTCATATTCATGGTCATGAATTTAAAGTTGTTGGTGCCGATGGATTCCCAATAAGAAAAGAAACTCAAATATATAAAAATACAATTTTAGTTGCTTCAGGAGAAACATGGGATATTGAATTTATAGCTAAAAATCCTGGTATTTGGCCAATGCATTGTCATATGCCTCATCATGTAACTAATAATGCTGCCCCAGGAGTTGGCGGCATGTTTACTACAGTAAATTATATAGATAAATAATATAATAGAATTTTGCTTAAATAATTATTTTTATATCTATTAATTTGCTACATCAAACAATTTATACAATTATCATTTAAAATAAAAACCTAATTAGTTATAAATATACTTAAGAAAGTATGTTCTATATACTAATTAGGCTTTTATTAATTCCATGGACATATTTTCTTTTCTAATAAATCTATAATTTTAAATATAATAAGAGACATAATACTAAGAGCTAATACTCCAGCAAACATTCCTTTATAATCAACCATTGACCATGAATTCATTATATAATATCCTATTCCATATTTAGTTGCATAATTTTCACTAAAAAACAAAGCTGAAATTGCAATTCCTATACTTACTCTTAAAGCAGAAAATACTTTAGGCGCTATTGCAGGCATTACTACTTTTAATATAGTGTCGCTTTTACTAAATTTCATAACTTTTGCAGATATTAAAACATCTTTGTCAATTTCTTTAACTGCATCTCTTGTAACTATTAAAATTTGAAAAACAATTATAGTTACCATAAGTATTATTTTAGATTTATCACCTATACCAAACATAACCATAAATATAGGTAAAAATGCTATCTTTGGTATAGGATATAGTAAATATACTACTGGTGATATTATTTTATCTACTAAACTACTAAGTCCAAGAGCAATCCCAATTGGAATACCTATAATTAATGATATTAATATAGCTCCCAATATTCTATACATACTATATAAAATATGATATATAAAATCATTTTGTAATAATCTTATTAACTCATATATAGTAGTTTTAGGGGTTGGTACCATATTGGTACCTATTAATATGCTTAATAAATACCATAAAACAAATATAATTATAACTCCATAGAGGCCTTTTATAATTTTTAATAGTAGCTCTTTAATCATATAGTTTACCTCTTACTTCATTACATATTTCTATATACTCTTGTTTTCTTCTTATATCTTTATCTCCAAAATACTTATTATTAATTATGCTATGTATTTTACCTTCTTTCATAACAACTATATACTCACCTAAAAAAACAGCTTCTTCAATGCTATGTGTTACTAAAATCATAGTATTATTTCTCTTATCTTTTATTTCTAAAAGTAAATCCTGGATTTTTTCCTTATTTATTGAATCTAGTGCAGAAGTTGCTTCATCTAATAATAAAGTTTCTGGATTGCTTATAATAGTTCTTGCAATAGCTACCCTTTGCTTTTGGCCTCCACTTAGTTCCTTTGGATATTTATTTTTAAAACTTAATAAATCTAATTCTTTTAGTACATCATTAACTAATTTTTCTTTTTCTTTTTTTGTAAATTTATATTTATTTAATCCAAGTTCTATATTTTTATATACTGTGAACCAATTAAATAATCCTAAATTTTGTAGTATTAAAGATGTTTCTCCTTCTATTTCTAATTTCCCTTCATAATTAGAAATAAGCCCTGCTATAGTATATAGCAGGGTTGTCTTTCCACATCCTGATTTTCCTATAATTGCATAAGTCTTTCCTTTTTCTATAGATAAACTTAAATTATCTATAGCTTTTTCATCCTTATACTTAACGGTTAAATCACTTATTTTTATCATTCTACTTTACAAATTTTCCTTCTAGTAAATCAGCTGGCTTTACTGATAAATCTTTATTTAAAGTCTTTTCAGTCCAGTCTATTATACTTTGTAAATACTCATCACTTGGAAGGGCTGCTTTTTTATATGTAGGTAATACCATAATATCTTTTACAGCAGGATTTGTATTTGGTATTTTTTCAATTAATATATCTTTTGCCATTTCAGGATTTTTATTTATTTCTTCTACAGCTTTATTATATGCTTCATGGAAGGCCTTAATAGTATTTGGTTTTTCAGATATAGCTTTTCCAGTAAACACTAAACAATCTGCTGAAAACTCATCATCCATTCCATAAATATTTTTCTTTAATCCTTGTAATTCTCCATTTGAAGCTACTGGTTCTGGGAATAAACTCATATCAACTTCACCACTTTTTAAAGCAGCAAGTCTTGCTGGTATTTCATTTATAAATACCTTTTCTACATTATATTTATCTCCAAGCCACTTATCGATTAAGTAATTAGAAACGCTTACTTCCATCATTCCAACTTTTATGTCCTTTTTATCAGTTGCTCCTTCAGTAGCTAATACAGGGAACATTCCATCTGTCATTGTTGTTGCTTTTATATCAAATCCACCATCTACATTAGTAGCAACAGCTATAAAGTCAGTCATTGCTCCATCTATAGCATTACTTTGAAGAGCACTTTGTCTATTTTGAGCATTATTATAAATTTCTATTTCTACATCTATACCTGCCTCTTTAAAATATCCATTTTTTTCTGCAATAAGTATTGGTGCTGTATCAACAGCTGGCATTAAACCAATTTTTAATGTAGCATCTTCCACAGAAACTTCTTTATTTTTTTCATTAGATCCACATCCAATTAAAATAACTGAGAACATTGATATCAAAATAAGTGATAACAATTTTTTTAAATTTCTCATTTGTTAATCCTCCTACAAACTTTTAATTCAATTTAATTATAGTTAACTAGACAATCTATTTCAATATTAACAGTAAATTTATTGTATAAATTATAAAAAATCACTAATATATATGGTATATTAGTGATTTTTTTAACTATTTTTTAAATTTTAATACTACTTTAAATAAATCTCCATCTATTTCTATATCTAATGTTCCACCTTGTAATTCAACAAAACTTTTAGCTATTGCTAATCCAAGTCCTGATCCTTCTGTATTTCTAGACTTATCTCCACGAGCAAATCTTTCTACTATTTCTTCAGCTGTAAAATCAATTTCATTTGCTGACATATTTTTTAACATTACATAAACTTCTTCATTTCCATCTATTATATCTATATATACTCTTGAGTTTGGCATTGAGTATTTCACTATATTTATTAATAAATTTTCAAACACTCTAAAAGTTTTTTGACTATCTAAAGGAACTATAACTTTATTTTCTGGGAAATTCCACTTGAATTTTAGTGATGATTCTTCAATTTTATCACTTAATTCAAATTGAGTTTGCTTCATAAGTGAAACTATATCCACATTAACTATATTTAGTTGAATATTTTTACTTGTTGCCTTACTTACTTCAAATAAATCTTCTATCAAGTTCTTCAGCCTTTGGGATTTTCTATCTAATGTATCTAAATATAATTTTCTATTTTCTTCACTTATATTTTCATCTTTTAATAAATCTATATAAGTGATTATTGATGTTAATGGTGTTTTTAAATCATGAGAAACATTAGAAATAAGCTCTGTTTTCATTCTTTGACTTTTTACTTCTTCATTAACTGCATTTTTAAATCCTTTTTGTATTTTTTGAAGTTCATCTTTTAATGGTTCAAAAACTCCAAGTTCTTCTTCTATAGTAACATCTAAATTACCTTCTGCAATTTTATTTGTAGCTTCTAATAATATTTGATACTTATTCCTTATATCATTAAAATACTTTCTTAAAACAAAATATAAAAATACTGTATATATTATAGCTGCACCTACTCCTAAAAACCATATGATACTCATAAAAGCAAGAGCTATAAAGTTTACTGCTAATATCTTTATTATTATTTTATTAGATTTATCATTTAAATCTACATTTGTAACTTCATCATATATTTTTGTCCATATTCTTTTTATTAGCCTAAATATTTTATATATTATTGTATTATCTTTTATATAGTTTTTTAACCCTTTATTAAATATATATTTAATTAACACTACTGCTGTAAAAGCTGTTATTAATAGTACAAACCAATAAGCAATATTACCTATCATTAATATTGAATTTGTAAACTCAAATGGTATTCCAACTCTTACTAGTGATTCCTTAACCCATTCATTGTTTACAGTCCAATAGGATATATTAGGTGAAAACGCAACTAAAGTTGTTATTAACGTAATTAAAATTACACTTATTTCAAAAGGAATCTTAATAATTCTTTTAACTCCTATAATATCCTTTGATTTTCTAAATGGAATAATTAACGATATAAGAATTATAGCTATATAAGCTATTAATATATAAACTAGTATTATATCCCCATATGCATAGCTATCTGCTCTATCAATATAATTGCTTATTCTATCAACATATTTAAGATCATTTGGTACACCATAAACAATAGTTATATTTTTAGGATTTGATAAAACAAAATCACTATCTCCATTAATTAAATTTCTCCACTGAAAATCTAAGAAAGTGCTTATTACATTTTCATCAGCACCTTTTATGTTATTTACACTAATTTCTCCATAGTCATTATAATCAATAACCATGTAATAGCCATAATAATTATCTAAATCATTTAATGCTTCTTTATTATCTTTATTTAAAATTAAATCACTTAATTTTTTTTCCGTATTTGAAGAAAACGTATTAGTTTTTTTATCAACTATATAATAATCTAAATTCTTTAATTCTCTTTTTAATACTTTATTCCAATTACCTATTTCATAATTAATATTTCTCTTTATAAAGCTATAATCAACTCTATCATTTTCACTATAGCCTTTATATTCTTTAAAAAAGATTTCATCAGCAGGAATATCTTTATTTTGCTCCTTTTCTAAAATATCTTTATACAATACAAAACTTCCTTTATATAGATCCATTTGAAAATTATAATCTTCAAAATATGAAGGCTTTTCTTTTTCATTTGCAAGTTTTGCTATTCTAGGGTAAGATGCCACTAAACCTATTGATGTCATAATCACTAATATATATACTATTGCACTTAAAAAATAATTATTTTTACTGCTTTTCAATTTTGTATCCAACTCCCCACACCACCTTTAAATATTTTGGATTTTTAGGATTAATTTCAATTTTTTCTCTTATATTTCTTACGTGAACCATTATTGTATCAGTATTAATTGCTTGCTCATTCCATACTCTTTCATATATTTCTTCAGGAGAAAATACTCTTCCTGGATTTTGCATAAGCAAATGAAGTATTTTAAATTCAATTGGAGTAATTTTTACTAAATTCCCATCAACAGTTAATTCAACTGTATCAACATTTAATTCAAGTCCTCCAATTATAAAGCTATTAGATTTTTCCTTTTCTACACCTACTAAACTTAGATATTTTGAATATCTTCTTAATTGAGAGTTTACTCTAGCTAGTAATTCTAAAGGTGTAAAAGGCTTAGTCACATAATCGTCTGCACCTATATTTAATCCCATTATTTTATCAACTTCTTCTGATTTTGCTGAAAGCATTATAACTGGAAAATCATATTTTTCTCTAAGTTTCATAGTCATAGCTATTCCATCCATCCTTGGCATCATTATATCTACTATAGCCAAGTGAATTTCTTCTTTATTTATAATTTCTAACCCCTCTATTCCATTGTATCCTTTAAAAACATTATATCCTTGGTTTTTTAAGTATATTTCTATAGCATCAGCTATTTCCTTTTCATCTTCTACAACTAAAACATTATATGACTTCATATTTCAACCCCGCTTTTTCTGTAATAATATAAATATTATACAATAAAAGTATTAAATTAATCTCATTAACTAAAGTATATCTTGAAATCCTAAAGATAAACTTTAGTTAATTCTAAAAAATTTCTAAAGAGATTCTTTAATTTTCTCACTATAATCTTTTAATTTGTTGATACCATCTAATATAATAGCTTTAAATTCACAAACATTTATTTTTATTCATTCTTTATATTAGCTTACTAATATGAAAATTTATTAATTTATAAAGAAAATAAAACTTTTTGTTGACTATTTATCTATTTAATGTTATTCTAATTGAGCAGTTGGTACGTAAGTGCTAATTACTCGAGGAGCTTGGGTTGTCTTTCGCCGGATACCAAGCTCCTCTTTATTTTTATGTATCTAAAATTATTAAGACAAAATAATAATCTGCTATATCTAAGAATATAGAATATAAAATTCGAATTTTTGCAATTAATAATAAACTATAATAGGAGTTGTCTTATGACAACTCCTATATTTATATGGCTTTTATTAATTTTGTTAATTTGTCTTCTATTTTACTACTATTTATTACTATAATTATAGATACTAATAGTACTAGTCCCCATCCCCATAATGGAATTGATAATTTAGCTGATCCTAATGCACATGCTATTAAGATTTCCCATGGTCTTGTAAGTATTAGTATAATAAAATATCTTTTAAAACTCATACTACTAAGTCCAACTAAAAAATTTATAATATCATCAGGGAAAAACGGAAGTAACAGCATTAAAAATATTATTATTTCTCCCTTTGGTGAGTTTATTATTTCTTCGTATTTATTCAAAATCTTATCACTTACAAATCTTTCTACAAATGCTTTCCCACATATTCTTGATAAGTAAAATATTATTGCCGATCCACTAATTATAGCTAAAGTAGTTATTATAAAAGATTCCCACATTCCAAATACCATTGTCCCTGCCACAGCACTTACATTGCTAGGTATAGGAGCAATAATGATAGAAGCTAATTGTAATAAAAAAAATATAATAAAAGCTTTGTTTCCAAATCCCTCAATATATACTTTAAAATCTTCTAATGATGACATATAGCCTAAAATCCCACTTGATTTTAAGTAAATTATTATAGATATAAATGCTACTATTACTATCAACAAATATATAAATTGTTTTGCTTGTATCTTTCTTTTACTCATTAATTCTCTCCTTTTACAAATTAATTTTCTAAATTGAATGAACTTCTCCGAAAATACTAACCTTAAAATACTTAGTGATTTTTGTAATATCACTTTTTATTTACTACCACTTTTATTTAATCTCATTTTTTGTTAATTTCAGTATAAGTTTAAAATCTTAATATATTTTCATATAAAGCTTAAGATTTCCTAAATATAAAATAAAGAAAATCATATGTATAATTTAAATTCAATTTTTACTTTATGATTCTTTTTATTAAAATTTAGTTAGATAGCTTATTCTATTTAATATGATTTATAACTTTATATTGATTATTGATATTTTAAGTGTTATTATTAAGCCATTAGTATATGAGTACTATAAAGTGAGCTTGGTTGTCTTTCACCAGATACCAAGCTCTAATTTATTTTATATAACTTTCAAAGAAAGGATAAAATTATGAATTTTAAAAGTTTAAAGATAAATGAAAAATTAATTGACTCATTGAAGAAAAATGGCATAGTAGCGCCTACCAAAGTTCAAATTAATGTTATACCTGAAATAATTAATAAAAATGATGTAATAGGAAAATCAAAAACTGGCTCTGGAAAAACCCTAGCCTTTTTATTACCTATACTTCAAAGAATAGATAGTAATTCTAAAAATACTGAAGTACTAATTTTATCTCCAACTAGGGAACTTGCAATACAAATAACTGAGGAAGCAAATAAATTTAATATAAATGATATCGGAATTTTAGCTGCTTACGGTGGAAAAGACGTTGGTTCTCAATTAAAAAAGCTTAATAAAGGTATTAATTTAATAATTGCAACTCCAGGAAGATTACTTGATCATTTAGAAAGAAAAAGTATAAATTTAAGTAAACTAAATACAGTTGTTATAGATGAAGCTGATCAAATGCTTTTAATGGGATTTAGAAATGAAATTGAAAAAATAATGTCTTATGCTCCAAAAAAACTTCAAACGCTTTGCTTTTCTGCAACTATAGATTCTAAAGTAAAAAAACTTGCTTATAGATATATGAATAATCCAGCTATTATTGATATTACAGAAAATGAAGAAGCTGAACTTCCTAATATTAAGCAAGAAGTCGTTAAAACTACAGATAGATGGAAAGTTGATGCTTTAGTTAAAGTTTTAGAAGAAGATAATCCATTTATGTCTATTATTTTTTGTAGAACTAAAAGAAGAGCTGATGAATTAGAAGTAAAGCTAGCTGCTAAAGGTATAAAGGCCGCTAAAATACATAGTGATGTTCCTCAAAATAAAAGGGAAAAAATTATGAAATCTTTTAGAGATTGTGAGATTCAATATTTAATAGCAACCGATGTTGCTTCAAGAGGAATAGATGTTACTGGAGTTACTCATATATATAATTATGATGCACCAGAAAGTGTTGAAAGCTATATTCATAGAATAGGAAGAACAGCTCGTGCTGGAGCCAGTGGTTATACCTGTCTTATTACAGATCCTAAAAACTACAATATATTAGAGGAAATAGAAAATTACTTACAGTATACAATTCCTGAGCGTGAAGTTAACTTCAGATAAAAGATAGAAATATAAATCTGATTATTGCAGCGCTCTTTACAAGTTAACATAAACTTACAGATATACATTTGAAAACTGATATTATAGTTAAAAAAATTATAAATATGCATATGTATATATCGTAACTCTGAACATATTATAGCTATAAAATCTATAGAAATTTCAGTATAAGCAAAGGATATAACGAAACATTATATCCTTTGCTTATATAAAAATATATAATAAATAAACATATTATTTTAATAAATAAAAAGTTAATAGAAAAATTTCAAGGACGTCGCGTTTCGCGACGCCCTTGAAATTTAATTATTAATAACTCTTTTTATAATTAATCACAAAAAAGACAGTAGATATATTTATTTTACCAAAACATATCTACTGCCTCTTTGTAGTTGTAATTTATACTGATCTTCTACTTTAATTTCCAGATTTCATTATTGTATTGCTCAATAGTTCTATCTGATGAGAAGAATCCGGCTTTACTAATATTAACTAAAACTTTTCTATTCCAAGTTTCTCTATCTTCATAATCTTTAAATACTATTTCCTTAGTTTTAATATACTCTTCAAGATCTAGCAATGTCATAAACCAATCCTTGTTGATTAATTCCTTATGAAGTCTTGTTAGGTTTTCTTCATCTCCAACTGCTATCATTTTATCGCTAACTATAAAGTCAACTAATTCCTTTATTGCAGGCTTTTCATAGTATTTCTTTGAAACATAATCTGCTTTTTTATAGTGTTCAATAACAGCTTCACTGCATTCACCAAATATATAAATATTGTCATCTCCGACTAATTCATGTATTTCTACATTAGCTCCATCTTCTGTACCTAAAGTTAATGCTCCATTTAACATAAACTTCATATTACCTGTTCCAGATGCTTCTTTGGATGCTAGAGAAATTTGTTCTGAAACATCACAAGCTGGAATTAACTTAGATGCTTTTGTTACATTGTAGTTTTCTACCATAACAACTTTTAAATACTTATTGACTTCAGGATCATTATTTATGATTTCTTGAAGACATAAAATAGTATGAATTATATCTTGAGCTATTATATAAGCTGGTGCTGCCTTAGCTCCAAATATCATTGTTATTGGAGTTGTTGGGATATTCCCCTTTTTGATTTCTAAGTACTTATGAATTATATAAAGAACATTCATTTGTTGTCTCTTATATTCATGAAGTCTCTTAATTTGAATATCAAATATAGAATTTTCATCTATTTCAACACCTTGAGTTTCTTTTAGGTAATCCTTAAGAGCAACTTTATTATGCTTCTTAATTTCTCCTAATTTTTTTAGAACTTCTTTATTATCTACATATTTTAATAAGTCTTCTAATTTAGTAGCATCCTTTTTATAATTATCTCCAATTAGCTCACTTATATACTTTGCAAGATCGTTATTGCAATGAATTAACCATCTTCTAAATGTTATCCCATTTGTCTTATTATTAAACTTCTCTGGATAAATATTATAAAAATGCTTTAATTCTTCTTCTTTTAATATATCTGTATGAAGTGCAGCAACTCCATTTACGCTAAATCCATAGTGAATATCCATATGTGCCATATGAACTCTGTTATCCTTATCTATTATATATACTTTTTCATCATCATATTTAGCTTTTACTTTGTTATCTAGCTCTCTTATTATTGGCATTAATTGTGGAACAACTTTATCTAAATATTCTATTGGCCACTTTTCTAATGCTTCTGCTAATATTGTATGATTTGTATATGCACAAGTCTTTGTAACTATTTCGATAGCCTCATCCATACCTATTCCTCTTTCTCCTAAAAGACGAATTAATTCAGGAATAACCATTGATGGATGTGTATCATTTATTTGAATAACTACATGATCATATAATTTGTGCAAATCATATCCATTTTCTTCAGCTTCTAATAAAATTAATTGAGCTGCATTACTTACCATAAAGTATTGTTGATAGATCCTTAATAAGTGTCCAGCTTTATCACTATCATCAGGATATAAGAATAAAGTTAAGTTTTTCTTTATTTCTTCCTTATCAAAGTTTATACCATCCTTTACTAGTGATTCATCTATTGTATCTATATCAAATAAACGAAGCTTATTACATGACTTATCATAACCTGTAACATCTATATCATAAAGGCTTGATGTAACTTTAAATCCTCCAAATGAAACTTCAAATTTTATATCTGATTTATTTAACCAGCCTTCGCTAGTTATCCATGGATTTTTAACTGCCTTTTGTTTATTATTTTCAAATACTTGCTGGAATAATCCAAAGTGATAATTTAAACCTACCCCATCCCCATTTAAACCTAAAGTTGCAATTGAATCTAAGAAACATGCAGCTAATCTTCCTAGCCCACCATTCCCTAATGATGGTTCTAATTCTATTTCTTCAATTTCAGTTAATTCTTTACCATTCTCGCATAATACTGCATTAACTTCTTCATAAAGCCCTAGATTAATTAAGTTATTTGATAGTAACTTTCCTATTAAAAATTCTGCTGAAATGTAGTAAAGTTTTTTATCTCCCTTATTTCTTCCCCTTTTGTTAATTGCTCCTTTTGTTAATTCTAATAAAGCTAAATAGGTTTCTTCGTTGCTTGCTTCTTTTATTGTCTTTCCAAATCTATTTTCTAGAATTTTTGTTAAGTTTTCTTGTACCATTATTCTATCCCACCCTTAAATAATTATATACTTTTTAATAATCTTATTTGTACTAATTTAAATTTAAAAGGTTCATAAACCCTTTACAATTACTATAATATCAACTTTAGATATGTTAATTTGTACATTTATTCTTTTATTTGTATATTCCTTATATAATTTTATAAAACTTTAATCTTTATTCATCTAATTTTAATATCATTATTACAATAAGATTATAGACACTTATAAATTTGCTTATTCATTTACCTTAGGCTGAATATAAATCTTCATACTTTTTAATATATATTAAAAAGAGATATCCTAAGACATCTCCTTTTATTTTTCTCTTATCCAAGAAATAACATATGCGTATTTACCTTTTATAGATGGATTTTCAAATTTAAATTCTCCTTTTATCCCTTTTTCCTTCATATACAAGTCCAGATGACAAAGTGCTATACCTATATCTATTTTGCTCATAGAAGTACTACCATTGTTATATATATGAATATCCTCCTTTACCTTAAGCAATCTCCATGGTTGATTATTCATAGATGATGGTGCTAATCTTACCATCTCAAATACTTCTCCATATTCCTTTGATTCTTCCTTTGAAAGATGAGTATGAAAATTTTCATTGAAGAATAATTCGGAATAATCTTTTCTTATATTTTTATGGTCTTTCATTAATGATGCAAGAAATGATTTTTTTCCTCCTTCATATCCAATTGGTGATACAACTGGTAATATTTCATTACTTTTAAGATTAATGGTTTTTCCAAAATCACCCTTGCTAAATGTTCCTCCAAGCCAAACTGTACCTAATCCTAGTGAAGTACAATATAAAATCAATTTTTCAAATGTATATCCTAATGCTTCTAATGCAAAATCTTTATTTTCGCATGCAGCTACTAAATAATAATTTGCTCCTTTTATAACTCCATAAGTACCAAGTCTAATTACATCCTTATAAGTTTCCTTTTTGATTAAATGTATTCTTACCTTTATATTAAAAGGATTATCCAATTCACTTATATAATTCTCGATTTTTTCTATTAGCTCTTGAGATAAATGCTTGTCTTCATAATTTCTAACTGAATATCTAGCTCTTATTACCTCTTCTAAAGGCTTATTAAATATCATCTCCATATAAATTATCTACCCCTCTTTTATAGCATATTAAATAAACATTATTATTTTATAATATCTTTGTAATTATTTACAATAAATTATATCATTAAATTGTTTTTATATCTATTGTAAGAACAACAAAATTTATTCTAACTAATTTATAGCAAATGCTAAGTAATATCTCCTAATATAATCTTCTTTTAGATGTATACCAAATAAAAAAGAAGATAAATAATACTTATCTCCTTTTACATAAACTATATAATTTATTCTTTTAAAGATAATATGAGCAATTAATGATATAACACTCTAAAAAATGGATTCTTCTAATAAACTTAAATTATTAATTACTATTTTCTTTGTCCCTACAGCTTTAATAATATTCTCACTTTCTAATAAACTTAGCTTTCTGCTTAATGTTTCTCTTGCAATGCCACAATAATTAGCCATTCCTTCTCTGTTTAATGGTAAATCCACTTCTATCTTTCCATTTACAATTTTGCCATATTTCTCAGAAAACTCTAAAAGCATACAGCATATTCTTGCTTCTGGATTATTATTAGATAAATTCTTTGAAAGGTTTTCTACTTCTATTAATCTTTTATTTAACTCAGAAAGAAGTTTTAAGCAAATAGACGGATTCGAATATAATATATCTTTTAAGTCTTCTCTTGAAATAGTGCATAATTCAGTGTTTTTAACTGCTATTGCAGATACATTACTTTCCTTAGTATCTCCTAATATATTACTTTCTCCAAGGAAATCCCCAACAGTTAGTATATTAATAATTTGCTCCTTTCCAGTTGCAGTAGTTTTACTTATTTTTATCATGCCATCACTTATTATAAAGAGTTTCGAAACCTTATCTCCTTCTAAAAATAAACTTTCTCCTTTTTTTAAAACCATATGTTTTCTTACTGATATTATTCTATCTAATTCCTCTTCGGAAAGTGATTCAAATATAGGTACTTCTTGTGCATATAATCTACTTGCACACTTTTCACAACAACAATCACAATTCAAAATAAAATACCTCCTAACCTAAATCATATAACTTAGTTTAATTATACTATAAAATTCACATTTATAATTAAATAATATAATTTAGAAGGAGGTTTGAATTAATTTAAATCTTTAATAAAAATTTTAATTTATATTTGATTTTCTAATACTAAATTATTACTTACAATCATCAGGAGTAAATGTACAGTAACCTATATTGTCACATTCCTTTTTCATATTATCCCATTTAGTATCGTCTTCTATACTTTCTAATGCTGTAGGATATAATATATAATTTTCCTTAAATATATGATCTTTTAATTCAAAGCAAATAGCATTTGAAAGTCTTTTTAATTCACTTTTATATTCAACAAAATCTAAGTCAGCTACAGACTCACTTAACTTCTTTAGTTCTCTTTTCTTTTTTCTTAAATCTTCATGCTCAAGTCTCATTATTCTAGTTGGTCCTGTTATCCCCCTTGCTTCAAGCTCTGGGAATAATACATCTTCTTCTCTTTTATGATGTGGCTCAGCATCTAATATACTAATAATAAGTTCAGTTACTCTTGTAAATTCTTTTCTATTCTTATCATAACTTTCCATTTCTAGTATTACATTAGTTACTTCTTCTAATTTCTTTAAAAAGCTTAAAATCAATGCATGTTCTTCAACTAGTGTATATAAAATATGTCCCTTAGATATATTGCTTTGTAATTTTTCAAGTTCACCTTGTAAAATCGTCATATGAATTTCACATAAATGCCTTAATTCACTTGGATTCATTCCTTCTTCTACTAAACTTTGCTCTGCCATAGAAAGTTCTAACGGACTTATTGATTTAACAAGTTTTAATCCCTTTTCCTTTAAATCTTCTGTTAATCCTTTTTCATTTAAATTTCTTAAAAGTACTGTTAACTCCTTTATTTTTCCTTCATTAACTGCTCTATTTACACCATTATCTAAAATAAATCTTTTCTTTTCCAAATTAATCACCTCTATATTCTTTAATAAACTTCTATTGATATCTCTTAAATAAAATATTGTTTTCTTTATGAATATGAACAAATAAGTCTTTCTCAAGATCATGCATCTTCATATATAATAATTTGAAGCTTGTACACGCCCATTCTGGAGCACTATAATCATCTGTAATTTGAGCTAATTCTTTTAGTATATCTCCTGCAGCTTCATGTTCTCCTATAAATCTTTCTATTTCTACTTTTAAAATATCCTTCTTTTCTTTATCATTAGTATTTTCAAATTCAATTATCTTTGGAAATAATATTTTTTCCTCTTTTATTAAATGTTCTTCTAACTCACATTTTAATGCTCCAAAAAGTTTATGAACCCTTGTTAAAACTTCTGGTAAATGATTATAATGAACTTTAAATACCCTAACTAATAATGGATCTATATCTCTTAGTAATTCAAAAGTTTTAGCATGATGAGTATTTACTATATGCTGAATTAATTCTTCTGAATTTCTTTCATTCCAATTTATATATGATGAATTATCAAATATAAATTCTTCAAGTTCTTCATTTATATCTTCAATAAATTTATCTACGTCAATATTTTTTTCTTTTAATGCAATTTCTAAATTTTTATTTCCACCACAGCAATAATCTAATCCAATATCATTAAACTTTTCAACAACTGCAGGATAAATAATAACACATTCACCTAAACTTAAATTTTTATTTATACTCTTTTCCATATCAATCACTCCAACCTTGTTTTTCTTATCTATGAGTAAATTATAAGAAAATTTTTAAAATAAAAATGTGATTCAAATCAAATTTTGAAAAATTGTAATCTTAAATTAAAAATTGCATATATAACATCATAAAATCAGTTTAATCTTTAATCATTAAAATAATAAAAACTTTATATCACAACCTTTTCTAAAATTTCAAAGTATAATACGAATCAAAAAAATAAGAAGATATATCATAACTATATCTCCTAAAATATTTATATTATACTAATTGTTGAAGACATGTCTTTAAATCTTCTTCTGGTGTACTAATAGGTTTAAGATCAAATGTATCTACTAGATATTGCAGTACATTTGGTGATATAAATGCAGGTAATGATGGCCCTAAGAACATTCCTTTTATTCCAAGCGATAATAATGCTAATAAATCTGCAACAGCTTTTTGCTCATACCATGATAAAATTATTGATAATGGTAATGAATTTACATCTGTATCAAAAGCATCTGCTAAACTTGTTGCAATTTTCACAGCGGAGTAAACATCATTACATTGACCTACATCTAAAAGTCTAGGCAATCCATTTACTTCTCCAAATTCTAACTTGTTAAATCTATATTTTCCACAAGCAAGAGTTAAAATAATACAATCCATTGGAACTTGTTCAGCAAATTCTGTATAATAATTTCTTCCTGGTCTTGCTCCATCGCATCCTCCAATTACAAAGAAATGTCTTAGCTTACCTTCCTTAACTGATTCCACTATCTTATCTGCATGACTTAAAGTTGCTTTATGAGCAAAACCTACTAATATTTCGTGTTCTTCTTCATCTTCTTCAAATCCACCTAACTCAAGGGCTTTATCAATTATTTCTGAAAAGTCCTTATATCCATTTTCATCTCTTCCTATATGCACTATTCCATCCCAGCCAACTACTGAAGTACTATAAATTCTATCTTTATAGCTTTCCCTTGGCTTCATTAAGCAATTTGTTGTCATAAGAATACAACCTGGTATATTATCAAATTCCTTTTGTTGATTTTGCCATGCAGATCCAAAGTTTCCTACTAAGTGCTTATATTTTTTTAGCTCATCATAACCATGGGATGGTAACATTTCTCCATGTGTATATATATTTATTCCTTTTCCTTCACTTTGCTCTAATAGCATTTCTAAATCTCTTAAGTCATGACCTGAGACAACTATAAATGGTCCTTTTTTAATATTTACATTTACTTTATGAGGTGTTGGATTTTTATATCTAGTTGTGTTCGCATCATCTAAAACTCTCATAACTTCTATAGCTATTTCTCCAGTTCTCATTACCCAACGTATTAATTCTTCTACTTCTACACTATCATTTGTTATAATTTCTAATGCTCTAAAATAAAATTGATCCACTTGATCGCTATAAAAATCAATAAATCTAGCTTGATGACCATAAGCGGATATTCCTTTTAATCCATAAAGAATAGTTGATCTTAATGATCTTATATCTGCATTTAACTCTTGATCATACATTATTCCAGCTTTTACTGCATCCTTTAGCATTTCCTGTTTTGTAGCACTTAAGTTATATGTAGCTGGATCAGGGTAATCACCTTTTGGTGCTTTACTTCGTAATGATTCTTTTATTTTTTGTGAATCTTTAAGCATTTGTATATGAACTTCTACATCAAAGTTAACATTAGTTAAAGTTGTAAAAAGTCCATTTTCTACAAACTCAACTATTGTTTTATCTATAAGATCCCCTTTATCTATTAGTGGTTTAGCATAACATGATATTCCCTTTAGTTGATAAATCAATAAATCCTGAAGATTTGCAACTTCTGGTGTTTTACCGCAAACCCCCATCTTAGTACACCCCTTGCCCCCCATAGTTTGCTCACATTGATAACAAAACATTGCATTATCCATATCTTTATCTCCTTTCCATATAAACCTATTCTTAGTTATATAACCCTATTATCAGTTATATAAACTATTTTTATTCATATATAATACTCTTTTAAAAAGCAAAAAATTCACGATTGCTTTAAACAATCGTGAATTTTATATTCTTAATTTTTCTTTATTCCTATTATTTTTTTAAATCCTATGATTGAAATAATGCAATTAACTATAAATATAGCTATGCAAATTACTAAGCTAAGTAAATATACAAAATTTAAATTTTCTTTCATAAAATCAGCTAATGCATTAATTGCAAAATAACTATGAATTGCACCAACTACTAATGGAATGAAATAAAATAATGCAACTTCTCTACTTATAGATTTACTTATATCTTTCTTTGAAGCTCCTATACTTAAAAGTGTTTTATACTTTTGCTTATCTTCATTTGCATCACTATAAATTTTTATATAAATAATACTAGCTTCTGCTAATGCCATTACTAAAAATAAGAATCCTCCAATTGCATAAACAAATTTTACCCATTCTATTGTTTTTAACTCAAATTGACCATAAAATCCATGAGTGGTTTCTAAATTGAGATTTTTTCCTATTTCATCTATTACATTAATTATATTTTCTTCATTTTCTATTTTAATGCCATAGAAATTTATTTCAGTTGCTGTTTCTTTAAGCTTTTCATATTCATCATTATTAACAACTATAGTAGAATAATTTAATGCTTCACCAAAAACTCTGATTCTAGTACTTTCGCTTACATTAAACTTAATATCATTTAATGTAATATCATTGGTATTAGCTAAAAAGCTCATAAGAGTACCTGGTCTTTCAATGTATATAACATTATTACCTTCCACCATTTCCTCATTAAATTTATCTAAGTCTTTCTCATCACCATTTGCTTTCAATATATTAGATAAATTATCATAAGATACTACTATATATTCATCATTTTGATATTCCGGAACATCTTTTAATGTACTATTAACCTTTAGTACTTTAGTATTTAAGGAATATTTTTCTTCTCCAACTTCTTTTAATTTATGCGCTATTTCTTCTGAATTAAACTCATCTGTAGATGAAATTGCTAAAGAATATAAAGTAATATTTCTTTGGCTATTTTCATATGTTGTCTTCATTGAAAAAGCTGTTCCAAGAACTGTAGTAGTTGTTGCTGTTAGTATAGCTATAGTAGCATAAATAGTATAGTTTTTCTTAAATCTATAAGCTAAATTATTTATAGTTACAATATTTGATCCTTTGTATAATATAGATTTTCTATTAATTAAGAAATTAAACACTATTGGGAAAACAGCTCCAAATAATCCATATGTTCCTATACAAACTAATACTAAAGTCTTAAGAGCATTCATTGCTTCTTCATTTACTAAGTAATATCCATATCCAATTAGAAATAATGAAATTATTCCAATTATATATATAATAAAATTAACTTTAGGCATCTTTTCTTGTTTTTTATTTGCATTTAAAAGATCTACAATTTTGCTTCTAACTATACTTATAAATCCTTTTATACTCATAAATAAAAAGATACACATAAAAATTGCTACAGTATAAATTATTGAATTTAAGCTTACATTAAACGTCACATCTATATTAAAGTCTGCAATTTTAAAAACTACTATTTGAAAAAACTTTGATAAGACAACTCCTATAGTTGTTCCAATTATTGATGCACTTACTCCAATTAACATCATTTCAATAAAATATATCTTTCCTATTATTGATGAATCAAGCCCCATAAATGCATAAATACCAATTTCCTTTTTTCTATTTCTTAAGAAGATATTAGATGCATACCAAATAAAGAAAAACATAAATATAACTAAAATGGCAGTTATAACTTGCAAAATAAGCTTGCTATATTCTTCATTCATATCACCAAGGACTTTCATTGCCTCTCCATCCATCATAATTAAGAAATTACTTAAAATAACCACCGAAAAAATCATTGAAATAAAGAACATAGTATATACTTTTATATTATTCTTAAAATTATTATAAGCTATATTAAATACGCTCATTATTTAGCACCTCCTAAAGATGCTAACATATCAATTATCTTACCATAAAACTCTTTTCTATTATCTCCTTTATTTAATTGACACTTTATTTCTCCATCACTTAATATATAAACTTTATTAGAATAACTTGCAGTAAGAGCATCGTGAGTAACCATAACAATAGTAGCATTTTCTTCCTTATTTGCTCTGCTTAAAGATTCTAGCAAATCTGATGATGATCTTGAATCTAATGCTCCAGTAGGCTCATCTGCAAAAATTACTTTTGGATCAGTTATTAAGGCTCTAGCTGCTGCCCCTCTTTGCTTTTGTCCTCCAGATAATTCATATGGATACTTCTTTAAATGCTCCTTAAGACCGAATATCTCTGCAATATTAATTACTTTGTTTTCTATATCTTTAGTTTTCTTTTTTCCTAATGCTAATGGCAATGCTATGTTATCCATTAAATTCATATTATCTAACAAATTATAATCTTGAAATATAAACCCTATTTTATCTCTTCTTAAATTAGATAATTCCTTATTCTTAATCTTTGTTATATCTTTTCCATCAAGAATTATTTCACCTTTTGTTGGTTTATCTAAGCTTGAAATTAAATTAAGCAAAGTAGTTTTTCCTGCTCCTGATGGCCCCATTATAGAAATAAAATCACCTTCATTTACAGTAAAATTTATATTATTTAAAACCCTTGTTCTAAACCCTCTAACTCCATACTCCTTAGATACATCTTTTAACTTTAAAATTTCTTTCATAACTAATTCCTCCAAAATTAACTTTAACTTTAATTTTATTTTAATAGTTTTTTAATTTGGATTCCTTCACTTAACCTTACCTTTTTTATTCTAATGTTACATTTTAGTAACCTTTAAATAATCGGAGATTTTATAAAAGTATATATTAAATAAAGTATATTCACCCTTAATTGATTCCACAGAAATTTCATGTTCTAATTTATTTAATACCTTCTTAGTAAAATAAAGCCCCATGCCAGTAGATTTATATACTTTATTTCTACCATTACTTCCTGTAAAACCTTTGTTAAATATCCTTTCTATATCTTCTTTTTCTATGCCAATGCCATTATCCTTAATACATAGTTTTATATATTCTCTATTATCCTCTGCATAAAATTCTATCTTACCATTTTCTTTTGAATATTTAATAGCATTATTAATTAATTGATCTATAACATAAATAATCCATTTTCCATCACTATAAATATTATAATTTAAATTGCTTGTAGCAATTTCTATCTTATTTTTTATTAAGAAAAATGAATTGTTTCTTATAGATTTTTTAACTATATCCCCTAAATTTTCTTCTTTAATAAAAATATCCTCTGAAGCTACAGTAGCTCTGCTTCCATAAATAACTGAATTAACTAGAAAATTAATTTTTTCTGTTTCATTTTTTATGATACTTGCTGCATCATAATCCTCTATATCTTCTGTAATTATATTTAATGCTGTTATTGGTAATTTTATTTCATGAACCCATTTAGAAATATATTCTTCCATATCTCTTAATTTTTCTTCATATTCCTTAGTTTTAAAATCATACTTTTTATCTTTATTGTCTATAAGCTTAAAAATAATTTCCTCTTCTAAAGAGCTTTCTTTAATATCTTCTAGAGAAATATCATTTTCATTTAAAATAGATTTATATAAATCGTAATATTTCTTTTTCCAATTAAAATAAGCAGTGTATATCCATATTAAATATATAGTAATTATAATGAAATCTAAATAAATTAAATCACTAGTTCGACCATTGAATGAATTTATTGAAATTAAATATATGTTTATTACTAATAATAAAACTATAGAAAAAATAATATTTATACTCTTTTCTTTTATAAATCTCATTAAGCTCATTAAATCATATACCCTATACCTTTCTTGGTTTTTATAAAATCATTTAATCCTAATTCATCCTTAAGTCTTCCTCTTAGCCTAGTTACATTTACAGTTAATGTATTATCGCTTACAAACTCATCATCATTCCATAAGCTCATCATAATTTTATCTCTTGAAACTACTTTACCTTTATTTTTAATAAGTATTGATAATATTTTCATTTCATTTTTTGTTAACTCAATAATATTATCTTCATACTTAAATGTACATTTTTCCATATCTAAAATAGTATCTTTATAATAAATAACAGAATCTGAAAAAGTATAATCATAGCTTCTCCTTAGTAATGCATTAATCTTAGTTATTAAAACTTCTATAGAAAAAGGCTTTGTTATATAATCATCGCCACCATTATTTATTCCCATAATTAAATCCATATTTGAATCTCTTGAGGATAAAAATATTATAGGCACCTTAGATATTTCTCTAATTTTTTCGCACCAATAAAACCCATCATAGTATGGTAAATTAACATCCATTATTATTAAACTTGGTTTCTTTTCAATAAATTCTTTTACTATATCACTAAAATTATCTATAAGCTCTATGCTAAATCCCCATTTCTCTAAAGATAAAGAAAGTTGTTTTGATAAATCTAAATCATCTTCTACTAATAATATTTCTCTCATAATAGCACCCTCCAAATTATTTTTATGTAAATTATAACATACTTACATTTATATAAAACCTTACCTACTATAAACACACTATACTATAGTACTTTTTAAGTTTAAATTTAATTTATAAAAATAAGATACTGCTACATAATACTTTAATTTATGTGACAGTACCTTTAAATTTATATTACAAATTTCTTTTTATTTCTATTAAATATTTCTTTCTTATAATAAGAAAATAAATCACTTGAATAATAAAGAAACTACCCATAACTGTAATTGCTGATATGCTTATTTTCATATCAAATGCATTGTTAAGTGCTAATAATGCAAATAAGGAATGTATTACTGCAACTATATATGGAAGTAAAAATAGTACTCCAATTTCAATAGTTGATATTTTTTTAATTTCTTTAAAAGTTAATCCTATTTTATTTAATTTACTATATCTTATCTTGTCCTCTTCTATATCCATATAGTATTTATTGTATAAGAAGCTTGCTGTAGTTACAAAGAAAATTATACCTATGAATATTGCTAAGAACATAAATATCCCATACCCCAATTTAATCGATTCTAATAAATTAGCTTTTATTAGTAAAACTCTTTCTTTACCATAGTTTTCTTCACCAAACCTTTTTAAGTAACTTCTTGATATATCTAATGTATCCTTATAATTATCTACATTAATACTACAAAATGAAAATTCTAAAGCCTTAATTTTGTCATATGATTCATAATTTAAAACATATATGCTCTCGTATAAAGCTGGAAGAACCCTGCTATCTAACTTTGAAATAATTTTAATATTTTCACCATCAATTTCTATGTTATTAACATTATTAGATAGTGATGAATTTAATAAACCTTCATTTTCCTTAAGGTCTATTTCTTCTTTCACAAATGATTTAGCTAATTTATTATAAGTCTCTTCACTTATTATATTTATTTCGTCATCATTATATTTTAATGATTTTATATTTCCTTTAGCCATTTTATAGTCATAATTACTTTTATTTAAGGCTCCCTCTAAAAATGCTATTTTTTCATCAACATCTAAACTTTCTTCATTGAAAGCATAAAAAAATGTCTGTGGAAAACTAGCATTAACCTCTGATTCTTTATTAAGCCAAAAGGAATATACTCCTCCAATAGATGTAAATGCTACTGCTGACGTTATTGTTATAAGAAAGAACATTCTAGTATTATCTTTTACTCTATATAAAAGATCTGAAACCCATAATAATCTTGTCTTGTTCATATAAAATACTTTATTGCGTCTCAATTTATTTATCATAAAAACACTAAATTGTGAAAATAATAAATATGTTCCGATTACAACAATAGTCGTCACTGGTATAATCCTATAAATTATATTTTCCATAGTTGAAGTAATGGAAAAATAATATCCTAAAACAATTAATATAATACATATTAATGTAAGAATCTTTGAAGATTTTGGTTCATTCTTTGGCTTCTTAGTTGCTTTAAGTAATGCTAATACTCTATCTTCCTTTATTATGCTAGTAGTAAAAATAGAAATTATCCCTCCCATCAAGATAAATCCTATTATTGTAATTATAATTGCCTTACTTGGTAGATAAAATCCTAAAATGCCATATCCAAGTAGCTTTCCACTAGCTAACAAAAATATTTTTGAGAAAATTAGTCCTATAAGAACTCCAACTATGCCCGATAAAGAGCTTATTAAGATATTCTCTATTATTATCATCCTCTTTACTTGCTTGTTTGAAGCTCCTATGGTATAAAGTATTCCTATTTCTTTATATCTACTTTTTAAAAACACACTTACTGAATAAAAGATAAAGAAACATAAAAATAAATAAGCTATACTCATAGTTAATTTAAATCCTACTTGCAAATAGTTACGAAAGCTACTTATATCCATATCTGGATGTAAGATTAACATAGTAAAAGAAAATAATAATGCTGATGAAATGCTACTGCTTAAGAAGTATCCAAAATATGCTCTTATGTTTCTTATCACATTCCTAGTTGCAAATTCAATAAATTTCATTATCTTTCCCTCCTAGTAATGCAAGAACATCTAAGATATCTTGATAAAACTTTTGTCTATTATCCTCTTTATAAATTTCATTATATATAGCTCCATCTTTTATAAATAAAATTCTATTGCAATAACTAGCTGCCACTGGATCATGTGTAACCATCATTGTAGTTACCTTTTCCTCTTTATTAATCTTTTCAAACAATTCCATTACTATTTTTGATGATTTTGAATCTAAATTTCCAGTTGGCTCATCTGCTAAAAGAATTGATGGATCATGAATTAATGCTCTTGCTACTGCTGTTCTTTGAGCTTCTCCTCCTGATACCTCAAAAGTCCTCTTATTTAATATTTTTTCAATTCCTAGAATCTTTGCTACCCTTTCTAGCTTCTTATTTTGTTCTTTTACTGATACTCCATCTAAAGTTAACGGTAATAATATATTTTCACCAATAGTAAGCGTATCTAGCAAATTAAAATCTTGAAATACAAATCCTAATTCTCGTCTTCTAAATAATGATAATTCATCTCCTTTTAATAATAGAGGTTTAGTATCATTTATCCTTATTTCTCCTGAAGTTGGCTTATCTATTGTTGAAATAACATTTAATAATGTTGTTTTCCCACTGCCTGAAGGGCCCATTATCCCTATAAATTCCCCTTCTTCCACAGTAAAATTAATATTATTTAGTGCAGTAAAGGCAACTTTATTTCCATATATTTTTTTTAAATTTTTAACTTTTAAAATCTCCATAAATTTCTCCCCTTATATAGTTAAAATTATTATCTTTGTTGATTAAACTTCCAATTAAAATCATATGTCCTGTTGATGATACAGGAATAAATTCGGTAAGACCTTCAACAATGGCAATTACAATAGACTTTAATATAAATATTATATCAATCATTCATTTTATCCTCCTTTAAACTTTATATATTTAGTTTAATGGAGACTCTATTCTATGTACTATCTTTAAACCTTACATAATTATTACATGTATGTCACTTTTGCTTTTTATGCATAAAAATAAGGCAAATCATATAATATAACTTACCTTTATTTTATTATTTGTACTAAAAATATTTTAGTTAAATTTTTAATCCTTATTTCAACTTATATAATATTAATTTAATATCTTACTTCTTAAACTTTATTATGATAGTTGTTCCACACCCCATAGTAGAATCTATTGATATAATATGACCTAAATTATCACAAACCTTTTTCACTATGTACAATCCCATTCCTGTTGATTCACCATATTTACGTCCATTTTCTCCTGTAAAAAAAGGATCAAATACTCTTCTTATATCTTTTTTATTTATACCTATACCTTTGTCTATTACCATTAATGTAACATATTCAAAATTTTCTTCAGCCTTTATTATTAATTCTTTTCCTAAACCCTTTGAATACTTTATACCATTAACAATAATCTGTTCTAATATAAATTTAATCCATTTTAAATCACTATATATTTCTATGTTTTTATCTATTTCAACTATTGGTTTCATTTTATTTTTAATAAAAATAGTTTTTTCTTCATTTATTTTATTCATAACCAATTTATATAAAGAAACCTTATCTATTACAAAATCTTTTTGAAAGGAATCTAGTCTAGCAAAATACATTGCCATATTCAATCCTTTATTTAACTTATATACTTCATCTCTTATATTCTCAATAGGTAATTCCCCTTCATCTTCTTGCATTTTTAGCTGTATTATTGAAAGTGGTGTTTTCATTTGATGAACCCACTGATTTATAAACATTAAATGTTCTTCATGATTTTTATTTTTATCTACTAACTCGCTGATATATAAACTATTCATTTGATTTAAAATATTTGATATTCCTTCACCTAAAACTGAATTTCCTAAGTTTAATACTGTTTCATTTAAATCATTTAAATTCTTATTTAATAAGTTATATATTTCTCTATTTTTATAATATCTAACGCCTAAAAAGGTAAATAAAATAAATGTATTAAATACTAATATATAAAAAAATTCGCTTGAATCTAAACTTCCAAGAAGGATTATATAACTTAATGTAATTAAAAGGCTTAAGAAATATATAATTATATACCCTCTATTATCCTTTAAAAATAATTTCATACTATTTCTCCTACCAAGTTTTATTTAATCTATATCCAACTGTTCTTACAGTTTCTACTCCATTATATATTCCAATATCATGAAGTCTTTTTCTTATTCTACTTATATTAACATTTAATGTATTTTCTTCAACAAACTCAATATCATCCCATATCTTCTCTAAAAGAAAATCTCTATCTACAACTTTAGGATACTTTTTAATTAAATACTCTAATAAAATTCCTTCTTTTTTAGTTATAATCAATTTCTTATTATTAAACTCAATTTCGGATCTTTCTGGATAAAATATTAATCCATCAAGTTCAACTATCCTTTCTTTCATTTGTATAGCATAATCTCCAAAAGCCCTTCTTAAATGACTTTTTATTTTTGCCATAACAACCTCGTAATAAAAAGGCTTAGTTATATAATCATCTCCACCATTTTCTAGTGCCATAACTTGGTCCATTCCACTATCCCTTGCTGATATAAATATAATTGGAATTTTTGACTCTTGTCTTATCCTTCTACACCAATAAAATCCATCAAACTTAGGTAGGTTAACATCTAACAGTACTAAATTAGGATTAAATTCATTAAACTCACTAATTATATTCTCAAAATCTTCAACAACCTTTACATCAAATTGATATTTAGAAATATAATCTTTTAATAAAAGACTTAATGACGAATCATCTTCTATTATATATATCTTATAATTCATATTATTTGCTCCTTAATAATTATAAATTACATTAATTATACAATTAATTTCCATACATTTGTATTACAATTTAGTAATGTTTATAATTAATTCTATTGCTTTATTACAATGAGTCTTTTATCCCAAATCAACACATATATATATGACTTGTAAAAACTTTTATGTTGATTTTCTTAAATATAAAAAAGCTACAACTAGTATTATATAGTTATAGCCTTATTTTTATTTAAAAGTACTTTGGTTACGCTAGCCAAAGCTATAACGCCCTCTATACTAATAATAACATTATATTTAATTTCTAATTAACTTAACTTCTTTATTTATTAACCTTAATGATTCTTTTTTTATTCCTTCTAATGAATAATCACAACTTTTTTCTTGTATTAATATTTTCGTTTTTATATTAAATTCTTTATTATATCTATCTACTATTTTATTTTTAAGATGATATTTAAAACTACTTCCCCCTAAGACGACTACACTAGGGTTAATTATTGCTGATATTGTTTTTATAGTATTTATAATTACATGTATATACTCGTCATCATTTAAGTTGCTCATCAACATAGTATTTAAAAAAGTATCTCTCACAGGAATAAATCCAATTTCTCCAGCATATCCATTATCACCTCTTAGAACATTTCCATTTAGTATTACTCCGGATCCAACCCCTAATGAAGTAAAACTTACATATACAAGACTAATAGGTCCGACTTTATTCTCTTCTATATAATCATTATAAAAAGCTAAAGATGCAGAGTTTATATCATTTTCTAATAATATAGGAACATTAAATTTTTCCCTAAGATATTTTTTTATTTTTATTTCTTTCCAATCTTCCATTTTAATTCCAGATAAATATCCATCATTAGTTACAACTCCTGGAACACTAATCCCAATACCTTCTATATTATGATAAACTTCATATAAAGCTTCTATTGTATTTGCAATAGTTTTAATATCTTCTAGGCTACTTATTTCTTTAATCTTTTCTTTTAAAACTTCTCCTAAAGAATTGACTATTCTATATACTGTTTTATCCTCTTCTATTGATATTGCTATTATATATCTTTTATTAGAGTTCATCTTATATCTTTCGGCTCTTCTTCCACCACTAGATTCATCTAATCCTACAGATAGTATTTCATTCATTTCTATAAGCTCATTTAAAATGACTCTTACAGTTGTATGACTTAAACCTGTATCCTTAGAAATCTCAGCTCTAGTTGCATTACCTCTAGTCCTTATTGAATTCATTATTAATGAAGTATTTACATTTTTAAGTTCCTTTGGCTTTCCTGCAATTTTTTTCATTATGTAAGATTTAACTCCTTTAAAATATCTATTGGTTTTTTAAACTCAAAATCAGCCTCTATTCCTTCTAAGTTATCAGCACCCCATATAGCTAGTCCAAAATCCATTCCTGCAGCTTTAGTTGCTTTAAAATCAAATATTGTATCTCCAATATACATACAATCATTTGGGCTTATACCTAATATTTCAGTCACTTTTAATAATGGATCAGGATATGGTTTATGTCTTTTCGTATCTTCTGCTAAAACTTCACATTTAATATATTTTTTTAATCCAGTAGGTTCAAAATCTATTTTATATTGATCTTTCATTTTAGAACTTGCTATAGCACATATAATTCCTTTTGAATTTAATGTTTTTATTACTTCATCAAATCCTTCAAACAATGTAGCGCCTTCTTCAAAATCATTTACATACTCTACCCACTTTTCATAAGATTTTTCTATATCCTTAAATCCTAACTCTTCTAAAGTTTTCTTTCCTGCATATGCTTTATATTTAAGTAAATCTGAATACATAACATCTTTATCAAGCTCTTCTTTTATTAGTCTTTGAAGTGGAACCAAATTCATTCTCTCAGTATTTAAAACTGTTCCATCTAGATCAAAAATTATACATTTATACTTTTTCATATTTATATCCATACCCTTTATATTATACTTTTGAAAGTTTCCTTCAAAAGTATAATAACATAAATCAATTAATTAATCAATTACAGATAAATTAATTAAATTATATTTATTTTATATAATTTACTATAAATAGCTTTACTTATAACATATACAAAGAAATTAAAAATCGCTGTAATATATACTACTTTTATATATGCTGATTATTTATTCCTATCATCTTTTAGTATATCCCTAAAAATTTCACTCAACTAATTACTATATTTTTTAATATCATAATTTTCTTTGTTTAATTAAATAAAATGTAACTAATCTGTTAATATTTTTTAACTTTTATAAAATTATTGTTATATCAATCTAAAAATGCTAAAATATCGCTTAATAATAATTAATAAACTAAGGAGACTATAATGAATAAGAAAAAGACAGCAATAATTTCAACCAGTATATTAGGTGCTCTATCTATCAGCGCTTTAGGATTTATAGGTAATTATTTTTATAATTTAGCTCTTAATCCAACAGTATCAAAAGATGCTATATTCGGTACCCCAGAAGAAGCAAAAGAAACAAGTGGTGAAGTTATTGATGAAAATGTAGATTGGTTGCTTAATAAATCTAAATTTTCTAATGAATATATAGAATCATTTGATAATTTAAAGCTTCATAGTTACAAAATATTAAACGAAATCCCTACTAATAAATGGATTATAACTGTTCATGGATATACAAGTAACGGTACCGATATGAGTGGTTATGCTAGAAAATTTTATGAAATGGGATTTAATATTTTAATTCCTGACCTAAGGGCTCATGGCGAAAGTGAAGGCGATTATATTGGAATGGGTTGGGACGATCGATTAGATATTATTGAGTGGATAAATTTAATTCTTAATACTGATAAAACTTCAGAAATAATCCTTCATGGAGTATCGATGGGGGCAGCTACAGTTTCAATGACTTCTGGTGAAGATATTCCAAGTAACGTAAAAGCTATTATAGCAGATTGTGGATATACATCTGTTTGGGAGCAATTTTCTCATCAACTAGATGTTTTATACTCATTACCAAGTTTTCCAGTAATGAATGCTTCATCAGTAGTTACAAAAGTTAAGGCAGGCTATACTTTAAGAGAAGCTTCCACACTAAAACAAGTAGCAAAATCTAAAACTCCAATATTATTTATTCATGGAGATGAAGATGATTTTGTGCCTTATTCAATGATGGATGAACTTTATAATGCTACAGGCTCAGAAAAAGAAAAATTAACTATAAAAGGCGCTGGGCATGCAAAATCCTCTACAGTAAATCCTGAACTTTACTGGTCTACAATTGAAAAATTTCTAAATAGATATGTTAATTAACGAGAATATAAAGCTACGATAACTAAATATGTTCCATAAACTAAATAGCTGTACAAAGAAGATTTAGGCTTTGAAAAACTACTATGCCAAGAGTTTTGGTTAAACTCACTGTGCTCAAACAATTAAGCAACACTAAGGTCTAGTAGTTCTTCCTTCACCAATTTCTTCTAATTGTTCTCTATGTGCTTATTCCACATATTATGTTTATCTTCGCCAACTTATATTACTCATCAAATTTAATAGTGAAAAAGAAGAAAATGAAAAGCTAATAAAAGAATGAAGTGTTTTTTATTAGCTTTTCAATAAATAAATTACTGCATAATTTATTTATTGTATCCATTAACTATTAAGTCTAACTTTCCAGTTTCAGGATCTATCGCAAGTCCATGAACTGATATGCCTTCTGGCATTAATGGATGTTTTTTTATTAAATTAACACTATCTTTTATAGATTCTTCAACTGAATCAAATCCATGTAGCCATTTCTTAATATCTATTCCTGCATTACAAAGTGTATCTAAAGATTCTTTTGAAATTCCTCTTTCAATAGCCTTTTGTAATAAATTATCTGTGTTCAAATTACACATTCCACAGCCATGATGTCCAATCACAAAAATTTCATCTATATTAAATTCATAAATTCCAACAATTATACTTCTAATTACACTTCCAAAAGGATGCATAATTGCTGCTCCAGCATTTTTTACAATCTTAGCATCACCATTTTTTATATTTAGTGCTTTAGGCAATAAATCTGTAAGCCTTGTATCCATACAAGATAAAATAAGTATTTTCTTTTTTGGATTTTTTGAAGTTATATATTCCTCATAATCTTTATTTTCAACAAAGTCTTTGTTAAATTTTAGAATTTCATCTAATTTACTCATAGGGTCCCCCTTTATGTTTTTTAGTCTTTTACTCATTTTATAATAAGCATACAATTTTTCATATGTTTTTTTATGTATTATTTTTGTATATTTTTTATTTTATATAATAAATCTTTATATTCAGCATCTAATTCTACTTTTTTTGTTTCATCTGTTTCTAAAGATAATAGTGAAATAACTTCTGTTAACCTATTATTTAAAACTAGCAATTCCTCTTCACATTTCTTTTTATTAGTATCAATTTTCTCACTATTTTTATGCTCTAAATAAAAACTATAACCTCCATCAAATTCATGTAATTTATTTTCTTTAATTTCAATAATATAATCGCATATATTTGAAATAAATCTTATATCATGGGATACTAAGAGAATTGTCTTATCAGTATTTACTAAAGCATTTTCTAATGCTTCTATAGATTTAATATCCAAATAATTAGTTGGTTCATCGAGTATTAATATGTTATTGTCTGATAAAATCACTTTGCATAAACCTACCTTTACTCTTTCTCCTCCACTTAAATCTCCTACTCTTTTATATACACTTTTATCTTTAAATCCAAATTCACTTAAATTAATTCTTATAAAAGTTTCATCGTAAGATGAATCCTCTTTTATATTTTCCAAAATACTTTTATAATCATCTAAAATGCTTTGCCCTTGGTCAAAGTATCCTATTTTTACATTGCTTGAAATCTTAACTTTATCACTATTTCCATTAATTATATGTTTCAATAAAGTTGTTTTTCCACAACCATTTTCACCTAATAAAGCAATTTTTCTTCCTTGTTTTATTTTTAAGTTAACATCATCAATTAATAATTTATTTTTCACATAAATTTTTGAATCATTTACTTCAATAGGAATTTTAGAATTTAACTTCATACTTGGTACAATATTAATTATTATTTCCTTTTTATCCTTTGGTTTTTCTTTAATCTCTAAATGATCTATTCTACTTTTAATTGATTTTATATTATTATCTATATTCTTCTTTCCTCTTTGATCACCCATTTTTATAGTTTTAGCTTCTGATGGCCCCATTCCCTTAGGTGCCTTTTTAATTCTATCTCTCAATACTTCCTTTTCTGATATAGCTTTTTCCAACCTAGATTTTTCATGAATATATTTATTGTATTCTCTTTCATTAACCTTTCTATTTTCTTCTCTTTGATTAAGATAATCACTATAATTTCCATTATATATAGTAAGCTTTCCATCTTCAATTTCAACAATCTTATTACATAAATCATCTAAAAAATTTCTATCATGAGAAATGATAAGCAATGCTCCTTTATATTTCTTAAACAGTTTATTTAAAAGCTTAACACTTTCAACATCTAAATTAGAAGTAGGTTCATCTGCTATTATAAGACTACTATTTTCTTCAAAAGCCTTTACTATCCTCATTTTAACCTTTTCTCCTCCAGATAAATAATCGTCATATTCATCTGGAACATGAAACATACCCTTTACTTTTCCACTTCCTTCAATTTCGCACCATGCTTCTCTTTGACTAATATAAGAATAACTATCCGTAATATAAGTAGTTCCCTCATCTGACTTAATTTCGCCTATTAATATTTTTATTAAAGTGGTTTTTCCTACTCCATTTTCCCCCACTATTCCAATTCTATCTCCGTCCATTATTTCAAACTTATCTATATCGAGTAATAATCTATCACCATAATATTTCTTCAAATTATTAATACTTCCAAGCTGCATATTAAGGCCTCCATAAATAAAAATATAAAAGAAGGATATTGCAAAAACTATAATTTACAACTATCCCTCTAAAATTTATCTTTTATAATATTATTTGATTTATTAGTTAAATGTATTCTATTATAATTTTATTCCATAGATAAAGATATTTAATAATATTACTAGCTTTTGGACAAGATATATATTATGATTATAAAAAATACTAATTTAAGGTGGTACATATATGACAGTTTATGCAATAACATTTTATTTAAATGAAGATTCTCATTCATGTGGTTGTGATTCTCACGATCATGATCATGAACATCATCACCATCATCGTGATGATTATGATATAGTTGGAACTATAAAAACACTTGGTGCTTGGGCTAACTTCATGCCTGATAGTTACTTAGTTAAAACTGATATTTCAGCTAATGAAATCTCAGAAAAGATTAAAGCACACTTACAACCTAATGATTTACTTTTTGTAACTAAGGTTGATAAGGATGATGTTGCATCCTTAACTCCTGGTGTAGTAGATTGGATAAAAGCTTAATTGTAAAAAACACAGTGATTACTGTGTTTTTTATATTTCAACTTTTAAGTAAATATTATATTAAATTATTATTACTTAAAATAATTTAATATAATCTTTCTTAAATTTAATATATAATTATTATAAATTTATAAAAAGGGGCTGGGGCTATATGAAATATAAAATACTAAAAGTAAGCATGATAAATTACAAACTTTATTATGAAGGAAAGGAAATTGATTCGTACATTGACTTAATTAATAAATATTCAAAATATGGATATTCTTTATCTCAAGTTCTGTCATTACCTAGTGAAGATACATCTACTCAATTAACATTAGATATTATTTTGCAAAGAGATGATAGTACTTCTCCATATGATCAAGGATTTCCATATTAATTATAAAAAGGAAAGCTATAACCAAACAGCTTTCCTTTTATTTTTCAATATTATTAACTTCTCAATCACTCAATTTAATAGTTAATCATTATAAATTTCTTTATATTCTCTATAACTATCCTATTTTGCTCTTCTGTACCCATTGAAATTCTAACGAACCCACTCATGCCGATAAATCTTCCATCCTTTACTATTATTCCTCTTTCTTTTAAGAAATCTACAAGCTCAGTTGCTTTATCTCCTAATTTGAACATAATAAAAGATGCATATGATTTTATATATTCTATATTAAGCTCTTTAAAAGCATTTTCATACATAGTAAGTGCTTTTTTATTATTAATTCTTACTTTTTCTACGTATTCTTTTTCCTTTATAACTCTAACAGCTAAACCTTGTGCATATGAATTTAAGTCAAATGGTCCAATAGCAAAATTAAACTCATCAATTATACTTGGTCTAGCAATTCCATATCCAACTCTCACTCCCGCAAGCCCATAAGCTTTTGAGAATGTTCTCAATATTATTACATTAGAGAATTCCTTATAAATCTTTAAAGAATCTAATGGATCTTTCTCTAAAAACTCTATATATGCCTCATCTAAAACTACTTTAACATATGAAGGAACTTTTTCTAAAAATGATATTATATCTTCATCACTTAAAAGTGTTCCTGTTGGATTATGAGGATTAGATATCCAAATTAATCTTGTATTTTCATTTATTTTTTCTAAAGTAGCATTTAAATCTATACCATAGTCTTTTAATGGAATCTTAATATATTTACATTCTTTAATTTTTGCAGCAATTTCATATGTTGGAAATGCTACATCTGGCATTATTACTTCATGATTTCCCCTTACTAACCCAAAAGTTAAAGCTTTAATTAAATAGTCTGAACCATGAGAACAGAATACTTCTTCTTTTGTTACTCCAAAATATTTAGCAATCTCTTCCCTCACTAAGGTATTTGTTACATCTGGATATAATTTAGGATCTATTTGTTTTATGCAATCTACTATATCAAATGAATGTTTTATTTGATTTTCATTTGAATCTAGTTTAATTATGTCATAACTCAATTTAATCACCTAAGCTAATTTGTTTTTACAATCATTTTTTGTTTCAAAATCATATAGATTTTCTAATGTATATTCAACCATATTAGCTACTGCTTCATCTGTATAGAATCCATAGTGAGGAGTTACTATAACATTTGGGAATGATTTTAAAGTTAATAATGTTTCATCACTAATTACATTATTTTGGTGGTTGCTATGGAAAATTCCATACTCATGTTCATAAACATCTGTTGCAACACCGCCAATTTTACCACTCTTTACACCTTCAATTAGTGCTTTAGCATCCATTAATTGACCTCTAGATGTATTTATTAAAATTACACCATCCTTCATTTTAGCAATTGACTCATCATTTATTAAGTGATAATTATCAGCTGTTAATGGACAATGAAGTGATATTATATCAGCTTGTTCAAATACTTCATCTAATGTTTTATATTCAATATATTTTGCTGCATTTTCATTAGGATATAAATCATATCCTATCATCTTACTGCCAAATCCTGAAAATGCTTTAATAGCAATTTGTCCAATTCTTCCTGTTCCAATAAAACCTATTGTTTTATTTCTTAATTCAAATCCAATTAATCCATCTAATGAAAAGTCTTGAGCTTCTACTCTCTTAAATGCTTTCTTGAAGTTTCTTGCTAAACATAAAGTAACCCCTACTGCAAATTCTCCTACTGAGTTTGGTGAATATGCTGGTACATTTGCTACATTTACCCCAAATTCCTTTGCAGCTTCTAAATCAATATTGTTATATCCAGCTGAACGAGTTGCTAAATATTTAACACCTAATTTTGAAATTATTTCTATTGCTTCTTTATTTGCATTACAATTTCCCAATATGCTTATAGCATCATATCCTTCAGCTAAATTTGCATTTGATGGCCCAAAAGATTCCTTTACAATTGTAACTTCATGATTATACTTACTTGAGAATTTTTCAAAACTACTCATTTCATCTGGTCTTACACAATACGCTAATACTTTCATAACTATACTCCTTTTGTTTATCTTTTTGTAAATTTATTAGATAAATATATGTAGGAGTCTCCCCCTACATAATTTATTTCTACTCAAATGTCAATTTATAATCTTCTTCTGAAATTATTTTTGCAATTTTAGTAAATATGTAATTAAATAATATTCCTAATGCTATTGGGGCAATTACAAATACTATACTAACAATAATTACATTCATTGTTGTATATCCACCCATTAAATTCAAAGCATTAATTGGTCCTATTAAACCTGAAATACCAAATCCTGCACTCATAGGAGTTCCTTGAATATTAAATATTCCAGCTAATGCTCCTAGTACAGCAGCATTGCAAAGAATTGGTACCATCATTATAGGCTTCTTTACTAAATTCACCATTTGCATCTTAGGAGATCCTAAGAAATGTGCTATTGAAGTACCAAAAGAGTTTACTTTCCATCCACAAATAGCTAATCCAAAACCTGCTGCTACACCCCCTAAATTTGCTGCTCCTGAACCTATTCCACCAAGAGCAATTGCTGTTGCAACTGCAACTGTAGAGAATGGTGAAACTATTAAGAATGCAAAACATAAAGAAATTAATATTCCCATTAATATTGGTTGTAAAGTTGTAAATTTATTGATTATATCACCAATAAATAGTGTTATTCCTTTAACATATGGTAATGCAAAAATACCAATTCCCCCTGCAACTATTACTACTATTGCTGGAACTAGTAATATTGTATACGCCTTCAATTTATTACCTAAAAGCATTACAATTCCAACTGCTATAGCTGCTGTAATTGCAACATTAATTACATCCCCTGTTCCTGCAAAAATAAATGCACCATTTTCTCCAACACTTGCTACGCCTGATCCAACTACTGCAGCCATACCTACTGATGTGATTTGAATTGGAGTTAACTTAAATTGCATTGCAATACAAACACCTATTACCATTTGTGAAAGTCTCATTGCAAGTAAAGTTATATCAAAAATTGTTTGTGCTGGGGCAAAGTGAGGTATTATTACCTTTAATAATTCACCTAATAAAGCATTTGGTATAAGAGCTACTACTATACCAACACTTAACCCCGCTAACAGCTTGTCCATAAACTGCTTAGCTGTCATCTTTTCGTTACTCATAATTATACTCTCCTTTTGATTTTATTGTATATTAAAAAATTCATTTTAAATATACATTATATTGTTTTCTTTGTCAAATTTTAGTTATATTTTATATTTTCACCTTTTATTTATATTTAGTGGTATTAAATGTAAATTTAAAAGAGAAATTTGTATTTTATATGATTTTTTTATAAAGTTTCCCATTCGACATTTCGATATATAAATAAGAATCAATAGGAGGGTAAAAATGAAAAACTTAAAGAAATCATCAAAAATTAAAAAACCAAACAAATCAATAAAAACACAAATAATATTACTATTTTCAATTTTATTAATATCTTCACTTTTAGTTCTTACAGCTATAACAACAGTGTCGGTAAATAAGAAAATAAAAGATGACTCTCTAAATATGATGTCAGAATTGACAAAAAGAAGTGCTAGCGAATTAAATGAATATGTAAATAAATATATTATGTTATCTGAAACACTAGCATCAACTGTATCAATGTCTTCATATTCAGATATTCAAAAAAACTTAATATCTCTTAATGGATACATATCTCAATATAGCCTAGATAGAATACTAATTGCAGATAAATCTGGGAATGGATTAAATAGTGGCGGACAAACTGTTAATATTTCTGATAGAGATTATTTCAAAACAGCCATGTCTGGTACTTCAACAGTTAGTAGCCCATTAACTGATAAGACTACAGGAAAAACTTTGATGGTATATTCTGCTCCAATAAAAAATAATGGACAAATAGTAGGGGTATTATCTTTTGCCAGAGATGCTAAAGAAATATCAGATAAGATAAGCACAATAACATTTAGGAGTACAGGAAAAACATGTTTAATAGATAGTAATGGTACAACTATAGCTCATTATGAATATAAAAGAGTTCAAGAAGGAGAAAACATTATTGAAATAGCTAAAAAAAATACTTCATTAGCTGAACTTGCTAAAAGTATTGAAAAAATGAAATCCGGAGAAACTGGCTTTGATGAATATGATTTTAATGAAACTAGAAGAGTAATTTCCTATCAAAATATTCCAGAACTTAATTGGTCAGTAGGCCTTATGGTTGATAGTTCTGATCTATTTATGGTAGTAGATACAATTCTTAAAATAGTAATCACTGTGGGTATTGTATCTTTAATTATTTCAATGATACTAGCTTACAGATTCTCAAATAAACTTAGTATAAGATTAAAATCAGTTTCTAGTATAGTTTCAAATTTTGCAAAAGGTAATTTCTCACAAGTACTATCTAATGAAGAATTAAATAAAACAGATGAAATAGGAGAAATACTTTCTTCAATAGATAAATCTCAAGATTCATTAAAGGATATGATTTCGTCCATCAAAGATTCATCACATACATTAGAGGAGGAATCATTAAATCTAACTAATATGTCTGAGGATTATTTAACTTCATGTAAAAATATAATTGCTGCTACAAAGGAAAGTTCTCAAGGGACATATAGTCAAGCTAACCAACTTTCTAATATTACAGCTGATATGGATATATTTGATACTAATTTAACTTCCATAATTACATCTATTTCTAATATTAATACTATGGTAGCAAATATTAATAATAAATCTACTTCATCTAATGAAGATATAGGTGAACTAGTATTAACCATGAAATCCTTAGAAAATAATTTCAAAATATTTAGCGATACAATTTCAAGCATGAAGGAAAACATAAATAATATTACTTCAATAACAGACGTAATAAACTCTCTTTCTGAACAAACTAATCTTCTTGCTTTAAATGCTGCTATTGAAGCTTCTAGGGCAGGAGAAGCAGGAAAAGGATTTGCTGTTGTAGCTGATGAAATAAGAAAACTAGCAGAAGAAAGTAAAACTTCATCAAGAGAAATTACTTCAATAGTACAAAACGTACTTAACCAAACTTCTGTTATTGTAAAAGAAAATGATTCAATAAGCTCACTATTCCAAACTCAAATTGATGAAACAACAAAGACTATGCTTAGTTTTGATGAAATTATATCTTTAGTTCTTGAAGTATCTAAAGAAATAAATTCATTGGATAAAAATTCTGACAGCATATCTAAAAGAAAGCAAAATATAATAGAAAATATAACTAATTCTTCTGCTATTTCTGAAGAATTAAGTGCTGCTACAGAAGAAATATATGCTTCATCAAGTGAATTATCTACTTCAAGTGAAAAAGTTGCTGGTTCAGCTGAACATTTAAGTACCTTAACTAAATCAATATTAGATAAACTTAGTAAGTTTAAGATAGATTAATAGAAATTCCTCTATTTAAGTTTATCAATAAAGTTAAAATTTAAATATAAATAATAAGAGTCGTAAATATAATTTGCACCTATATATTAAATATTTTTATTTAATATATAGGGCACTTTAGATATTACGACTCTTTTTAGTATTATACTTCTAAATTATCTCTACTTATAGTAGTTGCAATGAAAACTAATAAACTCGATAAAAATGACTTCCAAGCTCTAACTACAGCTCTTTTATCATTAGTTTCTTTACTTGCTCTCTTCGCCTCTTCTAATCCTCTGTAATTAATATCTAAAAATATTCCTGTTGCATAAAGAAACATAGCATTAGTTATTCTTGGAAAATTCTTCGTATTAATAAATTTTTCAGATTCATTAGTATTAAATAATTGATCTGAAACCCCTGCTCTTAAACTATATAGATAATAGAGATTTAAAAGTGTGGCTAATATTATAATATACAATGTATCTATAGATAAATTCAATGTGCCTAACTGAGAAAATAACTCATCTCTATTAGGAACACTTGCATTATTCTGAGAATTATTATTTTCTGCTTCATTATCATTATTTATTTCTTCTTCATTATCATTATTTATTTCTGCTTTATTATCATTTTTTATTTCTTCTGCTCTTTCATCTATATGTTCAAAGTATATTTTTCCATTATCTAAGTTATCTTTAATATTATTCTCATTAGTACTATATTGTTTATTTCTATTTATGTTATTTTTTCTATTTCCTACTTCATCATTATTTTGCGACTTAGAAGAATTATTTTTTTCATAACTCCTTATCTCTTTTGAAGAGGAACAATGATCTTTATTCTTTTTACTATTGTAATTATTTTTAGATTTCAATATCCCACTCCTAAAGGCATAATTATTTATAATACAAAATATGCACTTATTTATTATAGGATACTATTAATTTGATGTTATTAATTAGATACTTCTTTATCTGCAAATTGACTATTATATAATTTTTCATAGAAACCACCTTTTTTCATTAGTTCCTCATGTGTTCCTTGTTCAATTATATTACCGTCATTTATTACTAAAATTAAATCTGCACTTCTTATTGTTGATAATCTATGAGCAATTACAAAGCTAGTTCTTCCCTTCATTATATTTCTCATTGCTTTTTGAAGTAATAATTCTAACCTTGTATCTACAGAACTTGTTGCTTCATCTAATATCAATATAGCTGGATCTTTAAGTATTGCTCTAGCTATTGTTAAAAGTTGTTTTTCACCTTGTGAAATATTAGATGCCTCTTCATTTAGGAACATGTTATATCCATCAGGAAGAGTTTTTATAAAGTGATGTACATTGGCTATCTTAGCCGCTTCAACTATTTCTTCTTTTGTTGCTCCAAATCTTCCATATTCTATGTTATCATAAATAGTACCGTTAAATAGCCATGTATCTTGAAGTACCATTCCAAATATTGAACGTAGATCTTCACGTTTCATATCTCTTATATCTACGCCATCTATTTTTATTGATCCATCTTTAATTTCATAAAATCTCATTAAAAGATTAATTAATGTAGTTTTTCCAGCACCTGTTGGCCCAACTATTGCAACCATTTGACCACTTTTAACTTCAGCGCTTAAATCTTCAATTAAAATTTTATCGTCATTATATCCAAATCTTACATGTTCAAAAGTTACATTTCCTTTTGGACTTTCTAGTTTCACATTTTTTTCTATATCCTTTATTTCCTCTTCTTCATCTAAGAATTCGAATACTCTATGAGCTGCTGCTACTGCAGATTGTATTGCTGATGATAATTGAGTTACTTGTGATAATGGTTGATTTATTTGCCATATATAACGTATAAATGCTTGAAGGTTACCTACTGTTATTCCTCCTGATATTGCTGTTATAGCTCCCATTACTCCAACTGCTGCAATTCCTAAATAACTAACAAGTCCAACCAAAGGTGACATTATACTTGATATAAATTGTGCTTTAAATCCTGTTGCCCTAAGCTCTTCATTTGCTTCCATAAACTCTTTTATGGCATCCTCTTGCTTTCCATATAGCTTAATTTCATTAAAACCTGTATACATCTCTTGCACTTTTCCATTAAGCTTACCTAAAGCTGCTTGTTGTTTATTAAATAGATTTTGTGATTTATTTACTATAATCTTTGTAATTAAAATACTTAAAGGGATTATAATAGTTGCTAAAAGTGCAAGTTTTACATTTATTGAATACATCATTATAAGCGCTAAACTCAATGATAAAAATGCATTAACTACTTGAACAAAACTTTGTTGCAACGCATTAGAAATAGTATCTACGTCATTTGTTATACGACTTAATACATCACCATAACTATTTCCATCAAAATACTTTATAGGAAGCTTACTTATCTTTTTTTGTACCGCATTTCTTATATCCTTCATTGTATTTTGAATTGCATTAGTTAATAAGAAACTAGCTATGAATGTTGATCCTGCACTACCTATATAAACGAAAAATAATAAGATTAAAATCTTAATAATATAATTAAAATTAACTGAAGCTCCTTGAACACCTTTTATAATAGCTTCAAAATCCTTAGTTAATTGTGTAATAATTAACCCTTCTGTCCTTGGAGCTAATGCTGTAAATACTGCTGCTGATACTATAAATAATATCGCTCCTAAAAATGACCATTTATATTTATTTACAAAAGGAGCAATTTTCTTTACTACTGCTTTAAATCTATTCATTACGCAAGTTCCTCCTCTGTAAGTTGTGATGATGCTATTTCATGATAAATTTCACAAGTTTTAAGTAACTCTTTATGAGTTCCAATTCCTACTACTTCACCTTCATTTAATACTACTATTTTATCGGCGTCCATGATTGAACCTATTCTTTGTGCTACTATTAATACTACTGAATCTTTAGTTTCTGCTTTAAGTCTCTTTCTTAAAATAGCATCTGTTTTAAAATCTAAAGCTGAAAAGCTATCATCAAATATATAAATTTCTGGTTTTCTAACTATTGCCCTAGCTATTGAAAGCCTTTGCTTTTGTCCACCTGATACATTTGATCCACCTTCACTTATTACTTCTTCAAACTTTTTAGGTTTACGTGAAATAAAATCATAAGCTTGTGCAACTTTTGCAGAATATTCAATTTCTCCAGTATCTGCATTTCTCTTACCAAATTTAATATTACTTGCTATACTGCCTGTAAATAATAATGTCCTTTGAGGTATAAATCCAATCTTCTTACGTAATGCCTTTAAATCATAATCTCTTACATCTACTCCATCTATTTTAATGCTACCTTTTGTAACATCATAAAATCTTGGAATAAGGTTTATTAATGTACTTTTTCCACTACCTGTACTTCCTATAAAGGCAATTGTTTCACCCTTTTTAGCAGTGAAAGAAATATCTTTAAGAACTGCTTCTTCTCCATTTGGATATACAAAGGATACATTATCAAATTCTACTAATCCTTTAATTTCAGTATCTTTAACTCCATTTTCTGGACTCTTTATTATAGGATCTTCATCTAATATTTCTTTAATTCTATGAGCTGAAACTTGTGCTTTAGGATACATTATAAATACCATTGAAAATAACATAATGGAAAACATAGCATGAAATAAATATTCTATAAATGCTACTAATTGTCCAACTTGAAGAGCTCCTGCATTTATCATTTTACTTGATATCCAAAATATCGCTATAATCGCTAAATTTAAAAGAAAGAAGAACATTGGCTGAGATATAGCCATAAGCTTATGAAGCTTTTTAGAAACTTGTGCATATAACTCATTAGTTTCATCAAATCTTTTGGCTTCATAATTATCATTTCCAAATGCCCTTATGACCCTTATCCCCGTTAAGTTTTCTCTTGATATTCTATTTAACTTATCTAATCTCTTTTGTTGAGTTTCTGATAATGGCTCAGATACCTTTGCTATAATTACAACTCCTAGTATTATGAATGGAATTGTTATAGCTAGAACTACAGATAATGAAGGACTTGTTCTAAGTATCATTATTAAACTCACTGTAAACATTACAGGCGTTAATAATGCTGTTCTTAAAAGCGTATTTGTAAACTGTAAAAGTACAAATGCATCATTTGTAGTTCTTGTTATCATTGATGATACCCCAAACTTATCATACTCCGTATGTGAAAATTCTTGTGACTTTTTAAAAATATCATTTCTCATATCTCTTGTTATCCCTGTAGAAATTCTTGATGAACAAAATCCTAAAAGTATTGTTCCAAGAACTCCAATAACTGAAATAATTGAAATAATTATCCCCATTCTTTTTACATAATTAATATCGCTATTTACTATTCCTTTATCTATAACCTTTGCCATGATAGTAGGTATTCCTAATTCAACTAAAGCAAAACCAAAGACTGATATAATATTTAGTATAAGAAGCGCCTTATAATTTTTTAAATACTTTAATAATAATTTCATTGCTGCGTAATCACTCCTCTTCTTTCAATTCTTTTCAATATAAATAAAAATGAAATAATTAGACTATTACTATTATTTCATCTCTTTAAACCACATATGCAATTTTCATTACATTGTAGCATAGCTTAAAGGAAAAATCCACAAAGTTTTCCAATACACCTTACTTTCTCCTTCATTATATTTATCTTAAATAAAAAAGGCAAAGTCTCAGAAATCTATTTAATATAAAATTTATTCAATTTCAAATAGGCTTTATTTCCTTAAAAAGTTTAATCTTTTATTTTTATAAAGGGCCTCGCGAAATAAACTGATACCTATGTCAAGGACATTATAAAAAAAGGGTTATGCACAAAGAAGATGATTTCTGTATTGAACAGGGGTCATCTTTTTTTGATCCCATTTATATCTGTAGTTATTATAATAAA